>CAXTSI010000693.1:0-3584 GCA_964246695.1 uncultured bacterium | reverse complement strand
CTGCCCACCCTACACCACTTAAAATTTTTCACAAATCCTCCACGGATTGCTATATATGAAACGAGATTTTAGCATGATTAATATATTTTAAGAGTGTAGTTAATTAATGACCATTACTGCTAGTCTGAGATTGGTGTGTGGCTAAATGTAGGTAATCGCGATCGGGAAATTGATTTAAATGGCAGCATAAATGCTGCTATCCGCATTTTAACGCTCAACTTTTTAGTGAATCTAAATGAAGAAATTTTTTGAAGGAGGACGTTTAGTATGAGTATGATAACCGACAACTGTCCCTGTTGCGGCGGTTCCCTCCTGCGTCATATCCGTCATGGTGAACTCTACTGGTTGTGTCATACTTGCAGGCAAGAAGTACCGATGTTAACTGCCAGTCGTATACCTAGTGTGGAAGCAAGAACTACAGGAGTAAAGTCGCTTCGAGCAAATTCGTAATTGATAGTGACGCTCGTTCCGACGCTCCTTGTACCGGCTAACGCAACGCTTACGAAGATCGCAACGCTTACGTAATTCGTAATTATTATCCCACGCCTGAAAGCTTCGACTTGAAATAAGGAGGTGGCACTTTTCGGTTTTTCTACAGCGCTAGTTTTAGGCTGGAAAGCTCTCGTTAATTACGAATTACGAGTTGTTTCAGTGGTTGTCTAGCAGACGTAATTCCCTGTATTTCTGGAACTTAAGATCAATTAATTTTTAATAAATCAGATCCAACTGATAAAATCAGTTGGATCTGATTTATAGGTTACTAGCTGTGTTAGCAGCGTTACTTTACGGTAAAGAAGATTTACGTTTAGAAGAAGTTGCCGATCCCACCCCTAGAGCAGGTGAAGTGGTGATTCAAGTGGGAGCAGCCACAACTTGTGGTACAGACTTGAAAGTATGGCGTCGTGGCGGTCATGCTAAAATGCTGCAACCTCCTACTTTGTTTGGTCATGAGGCATCTGGGCAAATTGTTGCTTTGGGAGAAGGTGTTACAGGTTGGCAAGTGGGCGATCGCGTGGTGGCTAATAACTCTGCTCCATGCACACACTGTTTTTTTTGTCAACGCCAAGAATACTCTTTGTGTCCCAATTTAACCTGGAATAACGGCACTTTTGCTGAATACCTGAGAATTCCTGCGTCAATTGTGCAACAAAATCTCTTGCCGCTCCCGGATGAATTACCCGACGAATTAGCGGCAATGACCGAGCCTTTAGCTTGTGTGATGCATGGAGTAGCTCGTTCTAACATCAAAGCAGGCGACCGTGTGGTGGTGTTTGGAGATGGGGCGATTGGGCTGATGTTTGTGGCATTGGCAAACGAATTGTCAGAGTCCGTATTGCTGTTCGGAGGCAATGACCAAAGGTTAGAAATTGGGAAAAAATTGGGTGCAGCAACCACCTTTAATTACCATCAACAACCTGATATTCCTACTGTCGTGAAAGAACTTACACAAGGATGGGGTGCAGATGTGGTAATTGAGGCAACTGGTGTGCCAAGTGTTTGGGAAATGGCGATCGCTTGCGCCCGTCCTGGTGCAACTGTCAACTTATTCGGCGGTTGTCCACGGGATACCACTATTACTGTAAATACAGAACAGCTACACTATAGCGAACTCACACTAAAGGGTGTATTTCACAACACTCCTGAGTTCGTCCGTGCGGCGCTATCACTGATTGCCAGTCGTTCGATTCCTTTTGAATTACTTATTAGCGAACACCGCCCACTGAAGGATTTAGAACAAGTGTTCTGTGATATGAGAGAGCGTAAAGTCATTAAAGTGGCTATGATTCCGTGAAGCTCAAATCTTGGATCTGCTTGCCCACAGAGTAGAAGTCTGGGGCGACACGAAGAAAGGAGGCGCTACGCAAGCTATTAAACTGATCGCGCAAAGTCATGTTTTGCTCCTTTAATAAAGGAAATATGCTTTAGCAAACAACGATTCCAGTCCATTGTATGGCTTCAATGGCAGAATCTCAAATTTCAAAACCCCTGCTTTCGCCATCGAAAACTGAGCAGTAATGTCTTGCATAGCCTCTAGATTTGGATCTTCGCACATGAGAACAGCACCACTCATGTCAGCAATGTAATAGATCCACACAATCTCAGCCGAATAGTTTTCCCAACCCGCTGCCGCCTCGCCTTTCACATGCGGCAGCGCTTGTTCAATAGAAACGCCTTCAGCAACTCGCGCCAATACCAAAAACTGCATAACGCCCTCACCTAACCCTCTAGTACGCGACCACTGTATTTTGTATTCAAAAAAAATCAGTGGCGAGAGGAATAGAGGCGGAAATTATGAAACGTTCTCCGTGACAGCTGTACGTTCGCTTATTTTTGAAAGGTAAGAGGAATTAATGCCTTAGTGTCCAAGGAAAAAACCTGATTCTGGATCTCAAGCAAGCTGATACCGTGTAATACTTGGATAAAACCTTGAAGTTAACGGTGTATGACGTGGAAGAAGGGAAATCGGCTTTTTGCGTGTAATACATGGAAAAGGACTGTGATTCAGAGTTAAACCGACGATCAGTAAACCAAAAAGTTTTCTCCGAAGGCGATCGCCAATAAATATCCACGTAGATTCAAGTGCTATATATTACTTGATTGATAATTAATGCTTATGCTACTCTAAACTGACGCGATCGCCAAGTTCAAATCCAGTTACGCCTGTGGTGTGAGAGTTGGCGATCGCCAACGTGGGAAACCTCGAAACAACACCTGAGCGGTCAAATCTTGACGACTCAAACCTCAACACCTTTTTGCTGCAAATTTTTCCGAATATCAGCAAATGAATTGAGAGCAACTATTTCAGAAGCTTTAAACCTGATACCATAAGTATTTTCGATCGTAGTTACTAGTTGAAGGTGACGTAGGCTATTCCAATTTTTTTGGCTTTTCGGACTCAAATCATCGGTTATAAACGAAAGGGGGATGGAGAGTACACGGGCAAAAAGCTCTTCTAGTTTCATGATTTATTCTTCCTTACTGTTTTTGTGAAATCGTCAGAGTATTTAAAAGTTGCTTGACACTGAGAACCAGTTGTAAGTACGTATGCAAAAATATTTATGTCCGCAGCGAACTCCGTGAAGCAATCCCAAACCGCAAGCGAATTGCTTCATTCCGCTTCGCTGCATTCGCTTCGGACATTGTATATTTAATTTTGCACGACTACTTACCTTGGGTTGAATCGCGCTACGCCAATTTTCTCCTAAAAAATATCTCTACGTAGGCACTCCGGCCAGTGCTCTGAGTCAAAACCGTGTTGAGCAAATATCGCCAATGCCCAACGCTCAATTCCTAAACCGACGCAGCCAGTGATTGCTGGTTGCCCATCAGCAGCAGTAATATTAAACCTGTCTCCAAAAAAGTTTTGATGCAAGTTGATGGAGCCAGCAGCTATAGAGCGTGCTTTACCGTCAGCATCTAATTCCACAGCTAGACGAATTTCAGTTTTGGTCTCTAGAGATTGTTCATAGAACGTTTTTGCAGCAGCTACGGTAGCGAAGAAAGAATCAGCTGCCGATTCAATCTGGCTCTCTAAGAGGGTGTTTATAAAATAAATCTTAAGCAGTTGAGGAACGACGATTACG
>CAXTSI010000692.1:0-3631 GCA_964246695.1 uncultured bacterium | reverse complement strand
TTTTGACTTTTGACTTTTTACTTTTGACTTCGCCCCCTTGGGGCGCGGGAACCTGCTACCTTTTTGTTCTTTTGACTTTTGACTTTTGACTTTTGACTTCCCGTAGGGCGGTCATTTGGATTACGCCTGTGTTGTGTTTGTTACGAGTGATTTCAACGTCTACTTTCCTTATTTTCTTTAATTATATGAAGAATGGTTGGAAGTAAAGAAACAACTATAATTAACCCAACAATCGGTAATAAATACTTATCTATTTGTTCAGGTGGAAGAGATTTTCCTAAGAAAAATCCTAATAGTGTGAGACCGAAAGTCCAAAGAAAGCCACCTATTAAATTGTAAAACATAAATGTCCGATATTGCATAGCAGCTATGCCAGCCACAATCGGCGCAAAAGTGCGAATAATCGGCGTAAACCGCGCTAGCACCAGCGTTTTATTTCCATGTGTTTGATAAAAATCTTGGGTTTTTTCCAAATTTTTCTTCTTAAATAACCATGAATCTTCCTTTTGAAATAATCGGCGACCGAATCTGTAACCAGTAGCATAGCCAACGTTATCACCAAGGACTGCACAAACAAAAGCACCAAAAATCAGAACCCAAACGTTAAGCGATGATTGAGGAAGAGATGCTACAAATCCAGCGGTGAACAGTAAACTATCTCCTGGCAGAAAAAATCCTATTAGCAATCCGGATTCAGCAAAGACTATTGCCCATACAGGCCAGTAGCCATATAAGTTAATCAGATCTCGTAACTTGTTAAGGTCAAGCAGTTCTCGAAAATCAAAATTCATGGAATCCCCTCTAGGTTAATGTTTAATTAAATATAGCAATCATAAATGATCTGTGAAAAAATAATTGCTAATTGCTAATTGCTAATTGCTAATTGTGAGACAGCCCTGAATTTCGGTTTCCCTCCTGCAGGATCTGCGCTCCCGTTGGGCTAATTGCTATTAACGATTAGCAGCCTTTACGATAATTTCACATTTACGGCGCGGACTGCTACAAGTAGTCATGCAAAATTAAATATACAGTGTCCGAAGCGAAGGTCGCGTCAGCGCAAGGGATGCAATCGCATGGGTTTGGGGTTGCTTCACTTCGTTGGCAATGACATAAATATTTTTGCATGCGTACTTATAAAGTAAGATAGAATTTACTTAAATTTATTTAACACAAAATTCATCAGGACTATAAAAATTTTTCAACAACATCCGTGAGAATTCTACTGTAGTAACCAAGTTGGCGCTCTTTGATGAAAGCGGGTTAAACGGAAGCTGGGAGGAGCGTTCGGTTGAAAATCTTGATCGTAGAGAAAAACCAATCGTCCGCAATGGGAAAGTTAAACGCGATCGCAGTGAGGATGATGGCAACCTGATATTTTGGAGTTCAAGAATAAGTAAACATCCAGAAGTTACGACAAAAGAGGTAGAAGTTTGATTAGCATGAGAGTCAGAATTATGAGAGTAATATGAAAATATCTATCTCTTAAAGCGATGCCCATGGTTGAGAACACAGAAACACAGCCCAGTCTAAGAGAAATTCACCGCAGCATTGCCATTCCCGAAGGGAAAAGCTTTTGGCGTAAGCTACTGGCTTTTGTCGGACCAGGGTATTTGGTTTCTGTAGGTTACATGGACCCTGGGAACTGGGCTACAGATATTGCGGGTGGAGCGCAGTTTGGTTACACGCTTTTGAGTGTAATTCTGGTTTCCAACTTCATCGCCATTTTGCTGCAAACACTGTGTGTACGTCTGGGAGTCGCGACTGAACGAGACTTGGCTAACTCATGTCGAAACAGATTCAGCCGGAGAGTAAACATCTGCCTGTGGATACTTGCTGAGATTGGCATAGTGGCAACTGACGTAGCGGAGGTAATCGGCGGCGCGATCGCTCTACAGTTATTATTTCACATCCCCCTGATTATGGGCGTATGCCTCACCAGCCTGGATGTAGTACTTTTACTTATGCTGCAGCGCTATGGCTTTCGGTATATCGAAGCTTTGACTATCACTTTGGTATCCACCATCGGACTGTGTTATTTGGCAGAAGTGATCTTTTCGCGTCCTGATTTCGCCAGCGTCATAGTTGGTTTTGTTCCTCAACCAGTAATTCTCCAAAATCAGGAAATGTTATATGTTGCCCTGGGCATTTTGGGAGCCACTGTCATGCCCCATAACTTGTATTTACACTCAGCGCTTGTGCAAACACGGGCTTGGCAACGTACTCCAGAAAAGAAACGGGAAGCCATCAGATTCGGCACACTCGATTCAACAATTGCTTTATCGTTGGCGCTGTTTGTGAACGCCGCCATCTTGGTTGTCGCCGCCGCCACCTTTCATTTTTCTGGACATCAGGGGGTAGCAGAAATTCAAGATGCTTACAAATTGCTGTCCCCCATCTTAGGTGTGAAGGTTGCTAGTTTGCTCTTTGCCTTAGCTTTACTCGCTGCTGGTCAGAGTTCGACCCTGACGGCAACTTTAGCTGGGCAAATCGTCATGGAAGGCTTTTTAAATTTGCGCGTCGCCCCCTGGTTACGCCGTGTGATCAGTAGGCTAGCGGCGATTATCCCCACTCTCATCTGTATTGTCTTGTTCGGCGAGGGCGGCACCACCAAATTGCTCATTTTCAGCCAGGTGCTTTTGAGCTTCCAGCTGTCGTTTGCGGTGTTCCCGTTAGTCATGTTTACTAGCGATCGCCAGTTGATGGGTGAGTTCGTCAATCCGTTGTGGTTGAAACTACTCTCTTGGGGCATCGCGCTGATGATTGCGGTACTGAATGTTTGGCTCATCTGGCAAAGTATCTCAAACTTGCACCCGTCCTAGCCCTTGAAGGTTTCGGGGTAAGTTAACAATACCAACATGCCCGCGATTAAGTCAATTGCTTCAGGCGGTAGCCCAGTCCGTGAACCGTCTCGATCAAATCTTCAGGCGCGCCAACGGCCTTAAGCTTCATCCGCAAACTTTTGATGTGGGACTTGACAGTTTCCTCAGTGGGTGCATCTGACAGCGACCAAATCCGCTCAATCATACCAGCGCGGCTCAACACCCGACGACCATTAGAAACCAGCAGTTCCAAGAGGGCGTATTCCTTAGGAGTCAAGTGCAGGAGGTGTTCTTCGTAGGTAACTTCATAAGTACTCGGATTCAGGCATAAACTCCCCCAAGATAGCGTCGATGTCGCACCAGCACTCCCCCGACGTAACAACGCCCGAATCCGGGCCATCAACTCTTGCAGGTCGAACGGCTTTACCACATAGTCGTCTGCCCCTGCATCCAAGCCCACAATCTTGTCAGCAACCGTGTCGCGGGCTGTTAACATTAGGACGGGAAGGGTAGAATTGCGATAGCGCAAGCGCTGACAAAAAGTCACGCCGTCTACTTTGGGCAGCATCACATCCAGCACAATCAAGTCATACTCCAGGGACTCGACCCAATCCGACGCTGCTTGCCCGTCCCTCACAACATCCACTACATATTGACGGTTTGTCAGGGCTTCTGTCAGCATTTCCGCTAACTGGACATCGTCCTCAACAATTAAGATGCGCATGGCTAGGATTTGGTGTTTAGAGTTGGAACATAATTTGAATAGACTGATATCTTGCACCAGCATCAAAAACCGGTGAATCCAGCGCTGT
>CAXTSI010000691.1:0-3644 GCA_964246695.1 uncultured bacterium | reverse complement strand
CTAACAACTAACAACTAACAACTAACAACTAACAACTAACAACTAACAACTAACGACTAACAACTAACAACTAACATTTCGTTCGGATCATGTTTAGAAAAATTTCTATTGGTTTCCTAGTGTTGTTTCTGGGTTTTCAGGTAGGTATCACCCTAAAATCTGCTAAAGCACAAACACAAGTTGCACCGACAACTACTACAAAATTAATTTGCCCTGCCCAACTTGAAGCATCTGTGGATGCTGTGACAAACCGTCCCCAATTCAGTAGTATGCGTTGGGGGATTTTGGTGCAAAATCTTGCATCTACCCAAACTCTTTACAGTCGGGATGCTCAGAAATATTTTACTCCAGCTTCTACTAACAAACTGCTAATATCAGCTGCTGTACTACAGCAACTAGGTGCAAATTTTCGCTTTCGCACCTCAGTATATCGCAGTGGCGATGGTGTTTTGCATGTTGTGGGTAGGGGAGATCCCAGCTTAACTGATATTCAACTGGTAGCTTTGGTAAAGCAGTTGAAACAGAAAGGTATTCAGTCGGTCAAGCGACTGATTGTGGATGATACTTATATTCGAGGAGAAGTTGTTAATCCCTCTTGGCAATGGGAAGACATAGAGTCAGACTATGGCGCACCGATCAATAGCCTGATTCTGAATCAAAATGTTTTTAACTTAAAGCTAGTGCCACAAACTGTCGGTAAACCTGTGCAAGTAGTGTGGAACGATCGCAGCGAGGCTAGACAGTGGCTAGTCATAAATCAGTTGGTAACAGCTGCGGAAAATCAACCAAAGAAAGTTAATATTACCCGCGACTTGAAAGGACCAATTTTGCGAATTCAAGGACAATTGGCAGTAAATTCTCAGCCTGAGTTAGTGAATTTACCAGTTGTTGCTCCTGCTGAACACTTCTTGCGGCACTTCCGCAGTGCTTTAGCAGCAGAGAAAATTACGGTGGCGCAGGCATTTGTGTCAACTGGTAGTGGCAAACCAGAACAGGAATTAGCTGCTGTGGAGTCTCGTCGATTATCGGAATTACTAGCACAGATGAATCTTAATAGTTATAATCTATTTGCTGAAGCGTTGCTCAGAGCTATTGCGATCAAAAAACCAATAGATAAAAATCAACCGACTGCTGATGCTGGGTTGGAAGTGATGAAGGCAACGTTAACCCAGTTGGGAGTTGATCCAGCAAGTTACGCTTTGGTGGATGGTTCGGGGTTATCTCGTAAGGACTTAGTTAGTCCAAATGCTTTGGTGCAAACTTTGCTGTTGATGGCAAAATCACCAGCCGCATTTGTGTATCGAGCTTCTTTACCCGTTGCTGGTAGAAGCGGTACACTGAAAAGCCGCTTTCTGAATACACCTGCTGAAGGCATTGTCCAAGCGAAAACAGGCACGATGGGTGGTGTTGTTTCCCTAGCTGGATATGTGAATGCACCTCACTATCAACCGCTAGTTTTCAGTATTATTGTGAATCAAACCGACCAGCCTGTTCAAGTTGTGCGGCAAGCGATTGATGAAATTGTGGTGTCGTTAGCTGAGTTACAGCATTGTTAATAAGTGAGAACACAATTATGCCATTGCTTGCACTAACAGGCGATCGCTAGTCAATTTCAGCAAAAAATCTGCACCTCAAAGTTTAAGCGATCGCAAACTATAATTCAAGACAACTGATATCCAGCTAGGCAAAGGCTGCCAGTGCCACTGATTCAGTTTTGGATACTGCCTGCTTCCTCTCCTGTTGCAATGGAATCTCGATCCAAAACTCAGTTCCTTTGCCAAGTTCTGACTCACACGAGAGTACCCCTGAGTGTTTCTCCACTACAATTTGGTAGCTAATCGATAAGCCTAACCCTGTCCCCTGACCTACCGACTTAGTAGTGAAAAATGGGTCAAACAGCTTCCGCTTCACCTCTTGCGTCATGCCTAGTCCATTGTCGGCAATTCGCACCATCACTCTGTTATTGCTGGTAAGTTCGGTACGAATCAGAATTTGGGGAGTGGGGAGTAGGGAATGGGGAGTGGGGGGAAGAGCAGGAGTGGTGGTGTTTGTTCCATTTATAACAGGCGGTGCGCCGCCCGTGAGGCGCTGTTAAGGAACACAAGGATGTAGGGGTGTAGGGGAAAAATGTGTTTCTTTTATTATTAGGACTTACGCATACTCTACGAATTCGGGCGCGAACAAGAGCGTCTTGGCGGTTCGATAAATTAAGCGGAGTTGGCAATTTTTGCGTAAGTCCTGATTATGTTGCGATCGCGATCGCCCATAACGTCGAGTTTCAGGTGTTACCAAAATTTGGTTGTTTGCTGAGAAAGTGGCGGAAGCTGTTATGGTAGAGACTGTAGCGGATTTCTCTATCCGGTTGCTGGATTGTTAAAAACTCGACCCAATTTTCCAGGACTTCTTCGACATCGTATTCGTCAGCGTCAATGCTGTGGGCGATCGCTTCTGCTGACACTGGTGATGAAAGTTGCACTAACGCCTTCAGCACAGATAATTTTAATTCCGTCTCAAGCCTTGGGCTGTTTAGGGGGATCATTGTCTGTAAATGTTGCTGATAATAAGCTTCTAAACCGGGGGGATAGAGAAACGTTGCATCCATAAACCCATGGGAGTAGAAACCCTCAGAGATAGCGCTGATGATTTGGCTGAGATACATAAAATTGTTTTCTGATTTAGCACAGAGGTGTGCAAGGAATTCTTGGGGATGAATATGGTGAGTCGTTAACCACGACTGGAGAGGATTGGTGGTTAGGTATTGTCGAATGTATGCTTGCACATCCTCCTGGTTTTGTTCTGGGTATTCTGCTAAGTCGAGAGTTTGGGAAGGCGCTTCGATTAACAAACCAGATTTTTTTCGCACATAGGGACGACGGGTGAGGAGGAAATAGATACCATGAGGGAGATATCTGGGGAGATAGAAAAGATTTGAACCTAGGGTTTGGGTGGTGCGATCGATAGCATCCAAGGCATCAATAGCAATGATAAACCTTTGCTGCGGTTTTAGCTGGTCGCTAACTTGCTGGAGGAGAGAATGTAGAGACTCAAAATTTTGGGTTTCTATTCGCGTTTCTACAATTTGCCTACAGATAGTAGCAACAAATTCATCAACGCGATTTTTACCCACTACTTGGACATTATAATAGATAGCCTCGGGATTTTCCGTGACGTACTTGGCGAGAATCGCACTTTTGCCGCTACCGGGTGCGCCTACAATGGTAAAGTAACCACGGTCATAACGATGGAAAAAATTCGACATAGCAGTGAAGACGAATTTCCGACCAATAAAATTTTGGCTTCTTTCGAGAATGACTCGTTGAAATTCCGTCATTACCCTATGTCCTACGTCCGTTACTATTCTCCAACCGCAAAAAATGCATTTTTTCTAACTGTCCTACCACAATTGTCACCCGATCTGGTGCAACAGCACAGCAGTCAAACGGACTATCCCCTGTGAATGTGGCAATATTTTTTCCAGTCTCCAAACTCCAGACTTTGAGTGTGTTGTCCCATGAACCAGAAATCACCTTCAAGCCATCGGGGGTGACGGCGACTGCTACTACACTGTCGCTATGACCGTTGAGGGTGCGCAACTCCTCTCCAGTCTCCAAACTCCAGACTTTGAGTGTGTAGTCCGATGAACC
>CAXTSI010000690.1:0-3651 GCA_964246695.1 uncultured bacterium | reverse complement strand
ATTCCCCACTCCCCACTCCCCATTCCCTAAAAACTGTTACAGACTATAACACAATCGCAATATGATCCTAATTGCAGTGTTAGGATGCCGTAAAAACGTTGAGTTAAACCTTTATGGCAGAAACACTTTCTGGACAAACTCCAATATTTGGTGGCAGCACAGGCGGCTTACTGACAAAAGCATTTGAGGAAGAAAAGTACGCTATTACTTGGACTAGCCCTAAGGAACAACCTTTTGAAATGCCTACCGGTGGCACTGCTATCATGCGGCAAGGGCAAAACTTGCTGTACTTGGCACGTAAAGAATATGGTATCTTTCTTGGCGGTCAGCAACTCCGGAAAATGAAAATCACAGACTATAAAATTTACCGGATTTATCCCAACGGAGAGATTGAGTACATCCACCCATCTGATGGTGTCTTCCCAGAAAAAGTCAACCCAGGTCGTGAGAAAGTACGTTATGTAGACCGTCGCATTGGTGCAAACCCCAGTCCGGCATCTGTCAAGTTTAGCGGTACAGCTACATACGACGCTCCATAACTAATAATAGGTAATGGGTAATGGGTAATTAGGTAATGGCTAATGGCTAATGGCTAATGGTGAGTCCAGTCCTGTTCGGCGAAGCCGTTCCCGAAGGGTAGGCGGGTTTCCCGCCGTAGGGAACTGGCGCTCCCGTTGGGCTAATGGCTAATGGCTAATGGAAGATTGGCAATTAGCAATTAGCAATTAGCAATTAGCAATCACCTTTTTGCCAATTACCGATTACCCATTAGCCATTACCAATCAGAAATTATGATTTTTCCCGAGTTTGCCCAATTCTCAGAATTAGCTAAAGGTGGTAACTTTGTCCCAGTGTATCAGGAATGGATAGCCGACTTGGATACACCAGTATCGGCTTGGTATAAGGTTTGCGCGGGTCAGCCCTATAGCTTTTTGTTGGAGTCGGTAGAAGGTGGGGAAAAACTGGGACGTTATAGTATGGTGGGTTGCGATCCGCTGTGGATTTTAGAAGCAAGAGGCAGCAGCACTACCCAAACACACCGCGACGGTTCGCAAGTTGTGTTTGAAGGGGACCCCTTTACAGCTTTAGCCAAATGCCTAGAACCTTATCACCCAGTAAAGTTACCCCAATTACCACCAGGAATTGGCGGTTTATTTGGGTTTTGGGGCTATGAGTTGATTCATTGGATAGAGTCGCGTGTATCAATTTATCCATTTGATGACCGAAATATCCCTGATGGATTGTGGATGCAGGTAGACAACCTGTTGATTTTTGACCAGGTGAAGCGGAAAATTTGGGCAGTTGCCTATGCTGATTTGCGGGATGTAGAGACGGAAGATACAACGTCTCTACAGGCGGCGTATCAACAAGCGTGCGATCGCGTCACCCAGTTAGTCAGCAAGCTCTCTCTACCCTTGTCGCCGCAAAATACTGTATTGGAATGGACACCGCCTGGGAGTAGGGAAGTAGGGGGAGTAGGGGGAGTAGGGGGAGTAGAGGAGTATAAGAGTAACTTTACGCAAGCGGAGTTTTGTGCTAGCGTCCAAAAGGCAAAGGATTATATCAAAGCTGGAGATATTTTTCAAGTTGTTATTTCCCAGCAACTAACCACAGAATACACTGGTGACCCCTTTGCCCTTTACCGTTCTCTGCGCCAGATTAATCCTTCGCCTTACATGGCTTACTTTCACTTCGACGATTGGCAAATTATTGGTTCCAGTCCGGAAGTGATGGTGAAAGCAGAACAAGATCCAGAGGGCGGGGTGATAGCAACGGTACGCCCAATTGCTGGGACACGCCCACGAGGTAAGACGCCACAGGAAGATGCAGCGCTCGCTCTTGATTTGCTCCAAGACCCCAAGGAAATTGCCGAACACGTTATGCTTGTTGATCTAGGGCGCAATGATTTGGGGCGCGTTTGCCAAAGTGGTACGGTGAAAGTGGATGAATTAATGGTGATTGAGCGCTACTCGCATGTGATGCACATTGTGAGCAATGTTGTGGGCAAACTAGCACCAGGTAAAACGGCATGGGATTTACTCAAAGCTTCCTTTCCAGCAGGCACAGTCAGCGGCGCACCCAAGATTCGGGCGATGGAAATTATTCATGAGTTGGAACCTTCTCGTCGTGGTGTGTACTCTGGTGTTTATGGAAATTACGATTTTGAAGGACAATTAAATTGTGCTATAGCAATTCGCACAATGGTTCTCAGGGATAATACGTTGATTGTGCAAGCAGGTGCAGGTTTAGTTGCTGATTCTGACCCTGAGAAAGAATATGAAGAAACGTTAAATAAAGCTAGGGGTCTTTTAGAGGCAATTCGCTGTTTGCGATGAACTTCACCCCTAGCCCCTCTCCGAAGCGGAGAGGGGAGAGGATTTGCCTTATAAGTCAATACAGTTTAGTTCAGACTTTTCTCCCCCAAACCTTTGATCCCCCCGCCTGCGGCGACCCCCTTTTTAAGGGGGTCGGAAGAGAATCAAGCCCCCCTTAAAAAGGGGGGTTGGGAGGATCTTCACGCGCTAACTGAACCGTATTGCCTTATAAGTAGTATGGGTTTTTTTATCTTCTTTCCTAGACTCAGTCTAGGAACGCGATTAAGAAGGCTCTGCCTTCTGTGTGTATTCCCTACTTTCCTGCCTTTAACCATCCAAACACCTGTGCAACAGTCAGTTGTAGTTGCAAAAATTCCGGTACAGGTAATGTATCACTGTCAATCATCTCCAATGGCTGCTGTCCTAGCAGAAATACCAGCACCAAGCGCTCATCTGGATCAATTAGCCACCCTAACTGAGTACCATGTTTCAGGCAGTGGAGAATATTCCTGATAACTTTTGTTGTATTCTGTTCAGGCGAAAGAATTTCAATTGTCCAATCAGGATAAATCTCAAAGCTATTCTCTACTTCCCCATCAGCGTCAAAAGGAATCCGGTTCCAAGCAAACACAGTTACATCTGGCACAATTGACCGCCCACCAAAAGTACAGCGTAATTCTGGAAAAGCTAACGCAATCTGTTGCTCTTCGCCTACTTGATTAACTGCATCGCATAGTTTAAGCTGTAGTCGGGAGTGTTTGCCTTGTGGCATAGGTTTCTGGTATATATGACCATCGATAAATTCACTAGCAGGCTCTGTTTCTAAAAGTTTGAGGAACTCTGCTAAGGTGATAGGTTGGTGGAGTGTAGTTGTCATATCAAGCGATCGCTCGTTTTAAATCTCTGGTTCAATTCCAGCTGCTCTCAGTTGTGCTGCTAATCTTTCCGCTCGTTCTGAACCCCAAAGCAAAAGTCTTCCATTCTCATCCCAAGTACTGGCTATCATGGCAGAAAGCTGGAATGTTTAGTTTTAATGTAGCGCTTTGTAGCGATCGCTTTTTAAAAGCAAAACACATGCTTCGCAATTAGGCTTACGGATTCGGGGTTTAAAAAAAGCCAACTATAACGTTGAGCTTTAATGTAGCGTTAAAATAGATGCCAGAGCTATAGAAGTATTGCCTAAAAGTTATGACCGCCCTTCGGGAAGTCAAAAGTCAAAAGTCAAAAGTCAAAAAAATCAAAAAGGTACAGGTTCCCCTAAATTTATTTATGGAGAAAGAAAAAAATGTATTTCGAGCGGAAAGTGCGCAAGAAATACTACGTCCTTATTACAAGC
>CAXTSI010000689.1:0-3658 GCA_964246695.1 uncultured bacterium | reverse complement strand
TTGATGAGGTTGGCATTTCTGTGGTTTGCAGTGATGAGGTTGGCAGTGCTGAGTTTGGCAGCTATGAGGTTGGCATGGTTGAGGTTGGCACTGCTGAGGTTAGCACCGATAAGGTTGGCATCGTAGAGGTTGGCATCGTAGAGGTTGGCACTGCTGAGGTTGGCACTGCTGAGGTTGGCATCGTAGAGGTTGGCACTGCTGAGGTTGCTTTTACTGAAATCAAGAGGATATTGCTCACCCTGGTCAAAGCTTTTTGAGCGCCTGGTGATTACAGTCAAAACCGCTTGAATGTCTGTCGCGATCGGACAAGGATCTTGATTGTCTGTTGTGTTTAGCTGGCTGTTTGTTTCCAAAGACGGCTTGTTGTCTGTTTGATCTCTGGCTGGATAAGGGGATGTCTCACGCACGTAAGCAGTTAAAATTTCCATGACTTGCCAGTAATCTTGGTCAGAATCTTTAGAAATCCTTTCAAGTGTGTACATTGCCCCCAGTCTGACGTGAATACTTGCATTGCCCAACTGTTCAATCGCTTTAGCAAAAAGCTCTGTGACTTGCTTCTGTTGTGTGGCAATAAGGTTTTGTTGCGTGACTTTGAGGTTTTGCGCTGTAAAATAGGCTGTAATAAACAGAAAAAGTCCACCAACAGCTTGAACAAAAGTACCACGGGCGGCATTCTCAATTGTTGCACGGTCTTTAGCATCAGCAATACCCCTCGCCTGCCATTGTGGAACTTTCCAAATCAATAAAATAATTATGAGAACACCAAAAAGCGAAAGTGTTGGAAGCAACAGACGGCGTAGTGGAAGTGCTTTGACGAGATCGCTAATAGATTGAATTTTTCCCTTCATCCAGATCCCCTTAAAATGGCAAGTGCAAAGATGACCCATCGGTGGGCTTGGCGTGTGGGTAGCGTTCAGTGATGGTCACAGAATTATCTTGCTAGATACAATCCACTACTTCCAGATAGTCACAGTACGCTTGTACGTCATTCATGGTCACGGTTCGCAGATCAATGTCATTTAAGCGAACCATGTCGGGGTTTTCATTGAGCAGGAAAGCCACAAAGTGTCGGATATCTGACTCATAGCAGGGTTGAGAAGTTTTAGACAAGCCGTGTAGCCAGAGAGCTACCAGTTGGGCAGTACCCAATACTACTCGGTTAAGGTTTTTTTTATGGTAATTCTGGTTGTAGAGACGCGATTAATCGCGTCTCTACAGGGTTTCGCGTTAGGTAAATTATCTTAACCGAGCAGTATTGGGGCAGTACCGGAAACATCAGCCATTTTTTGAGTGGGTGCAACAGCGATCATACCCGGATCTTGGGGAATTGTTAACAAGCTAACGAATTTCCTTCACTCTCCAAATAAACGTTCCATTTTTTGTTATGTATTTAGTTCTGACCTAATTTGCAACGCTGTGCTTTTCTCCAAGCATGGGGAGTATTTTTATGGTAATCGCGAAACTGACAGTAGAAATGATTGATATTTTGATAGCCCACTTGTAAAGCAATCTGATTAACGGAGTCGTTAGTTTCCAACAGCAAGGTGCATGCTTGGACTATCCGACGCTCAATAATCCAATCATTGACCGTTTTTCCAGTTAGGCGTCCCACTAAGTCGGTTAAGTAAGCTGAGGAGTAACCGACTACTTGAGCGACTTCTTTGAGGCTAATACTTTGATGATAGTTCAATTCAATAAACTCGAAAACTTCACGTATTCGAGGAATTGATGGAAATATAGACTGAGGAGTATTTGATTTTTCACATTCCTCAGTTGTAGACAACTTCTCCTGTGCTAGCTGAACCCGAAAAAGATTATTTTCTGTGCAAATTACTTCAAAACCTGCTGTCTCCAAGCATTTTATTAAGAGATTTTTACTTTCTTGTTTCTCATCTATCAATAAAATTTTGTTCATTTTTTATCCTAATATTTGATACAATTTTCCCGTGGAAATATTGCATGTAACTCCTTCTATCTGAAGTTATAAGCTGAAGAAGAAGTTTAGGACGATCGCATTGACAAAAATTTGATTATGTATTCTCCGATTACTTGCAATATTCCTTCTTTAATTAAGTGCAAGCAAAATCAACTTATGCACGAGTGAGATAGAAATGACAAATTTTTGCTATTTTAGAACCGCACGGAAGTTGGCACTCTCATATCTTGCACAAAGGTGTTAATACTGAAACTATTTGCTTTCAATCAATATAAACTTTTGCATTTAGGAGCAATTGATCCCAAGATTTTTTTTCAACAAAATAAGAGTTTTCAGGAGTTAAAAGCCTAACTTACGCTTCTGTATTACTTATTGGAATGAGTGAAATCAGAATATGCACTCCATGAGATGATTAGGAATAATTCACGAGCAGAAAAATGCTTGAAAACCTCGTACAGCCAACAATTGCCTACTGCATAAATTAACTTAGGTCTCCTATCGGGGAAAATAGCCACAACTGCGATCGCCTCCAAGAAGAGTGTTGGTAGTGGCTGGACTGCGGGTGATAAACGGCAATCTTAGTATTAGACGAACAGAAAATGTGGTTTACTCAAAAAAGAGTGCAACAAACATTTCCGAAAATTAATTATGCGTTAAATGAAACCCTTGGTAGAGACGCGATTAATCGCGTCTCTACGTCTTTTCCACCAGATGTCTAATGGGTAGAGACGCGATCGGTCGCGTCAAGACAAAATTCATCTGTATCACCATTAACGTGAAATGGTATTAGCTTATGTCGCTTGAAGTGTGAATTACCGACATTTAAGCTGGTTTTTGCGTGAATATTTTTACACTTCGGATGAGGAAATATGCATCTCGGAATTTGGGATTATTTTTTGTGTCCCAAAGATACCCACCGCATTTTTCTAATCCTCCAGGGAAAACATTGCCGGCCCAATCTCCGCACAAGGTCGTATTGATGACCATCTCCATGTCTTTGAAATATCCGGGACACGGATTGAAACTGACGTAAGGGGTTCCCCATGTGTTCGGATCAGGTGAATCTCCAAGGACATTCACAGGGGTTCCACGAACCGTATTTTACATAGCCGTGGGTTGGGTCGTCCTGGTCGAAAAAACTCCATTTGTCACCTTTTTCATTTCCCTTGATAAACTGATTCCCAATCCAACTATCTTGAAGGGTATATGTTTGCACTGACATAGTTAATATTGCCTCCTTTAAAGAATAAATATGTAAAAAAACCAGAACCGGACATTAAGTACAAGATTTCAGAAGTTCGTAGCGTTATCACTCTAATTTGCTAACGTGTGCCAAGACATTTTCCATGTCAGACAAGTGTACTGCTCCAGAGAAAGCCTCTCCATTCATCACAAAGAAAGGTGTACCTGTAATCCCTAGCATCTGGGCGATCGCGGATAATTTGCAGAACTTGGTCTTCTAAGCGTGAGCTGACCGAACTTTGACTGGCTGCATGTACAGGGAGTGACCAGCCAAAAAATACGAGAAATAACAATAGCAGTTGTGCCAGCAGATGTAAGACTTTACAGGGTTTTAGCCAACGTGAAATGAACAGTGTAATCATGAGCTTTCCTTTTCTTGTGCATCGATAGGATAAATAACGTGGCTCAATAGGTGTTCCTGGTTCTAATATCATGTCCGTATAAACAGTTACGATATCCAGCCCTCACCCCCGTCCCCTC
>CAXTSI010000688.1:0-3667 GCA_964246695.1 uncultured bacterium | reverse complement strand
ATCAACTATCAACTATCAACTATCAACTATCAACTATCAACTATCAACTATCAACTATCAACTATCAACTATCAAAGGAGCCATCAAGATTCTGCTCAACGGGTGTAACGATGCTTTACCCCTACAGGAAAATATTCCGGATCGCCAATTGGGGCTAAAGCCACTTGTGGCATTTGGTATTCTGGGGGAACGTAGTTAGCAAATTCGCTGTTAAGGCGCTTGAGTTGGGAAAGAATAGAAGATGCTATAACTTGCCTTTTTTCTTCACTACCTTCCACCAAGGGTGCTAACTCTACAACTACAGATAAAAATCGGTTCTTGTCCGCATCTTCTAATACCTGCAACACGAACTTACCCGTCACCCATTCTGTAATTACTGGTTGCTCTAATCCCACCGTTACATTTTCCGGGTAGATATTCGCCCCAAAGTAGGAAACTGTAAAGTTAGAGCGTCCGAAGATATAGACAAAAGGTAAAGAGTGTATTCCTCTGACCCCATGTGGAGATGTTACATGTAACGTTTCTACAACCTGCGGGTGCTGCAATTCTACCACCGGATCGAAACCCCACCCTGCTAAAAATTGGAGCATGGCATCGTAACTAATTATCCCCCCAGTGTCCGAGATGTGATAACGCACCAAAGGGATACCATTGTCTCCTGAAAATAGTAATGTGCCATCCTTAACTTCAAAAAAGCGACTCAGGGGATCGTACTGTACCAGTGTGGGTAAACGAGATTCCCCGAACAAGGCACGCGCTGCATCTGGATGACTTGCCAAAAATCGCCGAATGCAGATACTTAAAGGTGTTTCATTACCCAATACACCTGCATCCGCCGTCCCATAAAGTGATGCGGAGTCATAGCAGGGATTTTGTGAACCAACGCGATCGCCAACCAAACTACGCCATTCCTCACTGAACACTTCTCCTGCCATTACCAACTTTATCTGATATTGCTGCCACTCAATACCACGGGTAATACCAGTGTCAATGACATCTTTAAGGAATGGTGGGTATCCCAATAGGACAACTTGCTCAAAAGAGGAACCAAGTTCCTGCACCACTCGCAAGATTTCTTCTTTGTTGTTACCAGGAGTAATAACAGTGATAGGATAACCTTTGCTGGCAAGATAGCGACAGCAGTTGGTTGTGAACATTCCACCTACCCAAGTTCCTAAAGCGAAACAAATGACAGCTAGGGTACGTCTGGTATCTGCAGAGAAACTGTCATGAAATATTTGCTCAAAGCGTGTAGCAATTTGCATTTCATCTGCAAACAAACGCGGCCAAAATGTGGGTTTTCCTGTAGAACCTGAAGAAACCGCTATCATATCACACGTTTCTAACTGACCGTGACGGCACAAGTTAGCTAAAGGATGACGCAGCAGGTAATTTTCTTTTGTTAGTAGGGGTAGTCTTTGAAAATCCTCCTCGTTTTGGTATTCAGTGGGATTTATCGCTTGTTGTGCTAAGAAAGCTTTGTAAGCAGGTACAGTAGCAGCCACCTGATGAAATAACGCCCTTGCTGCTGCAGAAGTATCAGTGTTTAGATGCCGTTGTAGTAGTGTTTCTAGGGGGGTGTGTAAAAAATCTGTAAATGCCTTAAGCGATCGTTGCCGTTGTTCTTCAGAGTTCATAAGGGCTTATTGCTGTAACAACTTCTGACTACTATCCTGAAAGAGAACCATTACCACCGTTAGATGTTGTTAGTATTTTAACCTTTGCGATCTCCTTCCACTCCCTGTACGGGCGGGGGGACCCCGCCCCTACGTTGTTTTCAGGATTTGCGTAAATTGAGTTTCTGGCGTTGTAGCAACTAGTAAAAACACTCTATTCATCCTTCAGCACCATGGACGTCTATTGCAGTAAACAACACAAAAATAATGAGAGTAACCACTTTTGCAGCCAGTGTGGTGAGACGTTACCTCTTTGTGCAGGGCAAGTTCTGGAAAACCGCTATCGAATTGTACGTCTATTAGGGCAGGGCGGTTTTGGACGCACCTATTTAGCTGAGGACATAAATCAATCAGATCAAAAGTGTGTGCTGAAGGAATTTGCACCCCAAGTAGAACAGCAGGAGGATTTACAAAAAGCTAAAGAGTTATTTGAGCGAGAAGCGAGTGTCCTGAAAAAACTTCAGCATTCACAGATTCCACATTTTCACTCTTCGCTACAAGTGAAGTTAGGCAATAAAGATTTTTTCTTTTTAGTGCAAGACTATGTGGAGGGTGACAACTACTGGCAATTGTTAGAAAATCGGAAAAGTCAGGGACAGAGCTTTAGTGAGGAGGAAGTCATTAAGCTGCTGGAACAGATATTGCCTGTATTGTCCTATATCCATTCACAGGATGTCGTTCACCGCGATATCTCTCCTGATAATTTGATTTGGCGAAGTTCCGATCGTCTGCCAGTGTTGATTGACTTTGGTGCTGTGAAGCAATTGCCAGCAAGTAAGGGTTTTTGGTTGACTCAACTGGCTGGAAATCGCACTTTGTTGGGTAAAAAGGGCTATGCGCCAGAGGAACAGCTTCGACAGGGGAAAGCATTTCCTAAAAGCGATTTGTATTCTTTAGCAGTGACGGCATTGGTATTGCTGACGGGGAAAGAACCGCAACATCTCTACGACAGCTATCAGGGGACTTGGGGCTGGGGAAAGGAAATCAAAGTCAGCCCTAAACTGGAAGCTGTGTTAAAAAAGATGCTGGCTTATAACCCGAGCGATCGCTACCAAAAAGCTGATGAAGTCCTCCTCGATTTACAGTCGTCAACTCCTGTAAAACCTGTAAATTCTCAAATTACCAAGATTAAGACTATGGTAGTTGCTCCTGGGAGACAACGCATCAATGCTGTTGTGAGTCAACTCCAAGGCAAAACTCAATTCTTTGCTCAAGCAGCAACGCCTGCTTGGCTGCGCCCTTTTGCTGTGAGTCTTGTTGGGACAACTATAGTTGTTTTGACGTTCGCTGGTACTTGGGTGCTAGTCACTGCCGCTATTCATAGTGTATCTTCCTTTTCTCTACCAAAAATCTCACTACCAAAAATCCCAGACGGTTCAGGTTCTCCCAGCCCCGACAAACCATCAGATAACAAGCAAACAAGTCGCGGCAGCCAAATTTTAAGTCGCCGTCAACAGCTAGAAATTCCCAACGTTTTTTTTAATTCCACAGTAAATGAGCTTTTTTATACTAAAAATCCAGACGCACAAGGACGTATCCTCACGGGGAGCCAAGAAGATACAGCATTACGGAATGAATGGTTCGATATTGCTGAAGAATTGTTGAATAAAATAGAACAGGCTAACCTCAGTACAACAACTCGTCGTAAACTAGGAAGCTATAGTGCACGAGACTATGACACTTGGAGGCAGCAAGCGCAAGCAGGACAGTTGGGTGATTACACAATCGCTCAACTAAACAAAGACACAAATCAAAAATTCGATCAACTGTTTCCTGGTCAACGACGTGGGAAACTCAATCAACAGACTTTTGGTCAAATTTGGTATGCGATCGCCGCCGATCAAGTTAGTAAACTAGAATCTGCCAAATAGTTGTTAGTAGTTAGTGGATAGTAGTTAGTTGTTAGTTGTTAATGGCTAATGGCTAATGGCTAATTGCTAATTGCTAATTGCTAATGGCTAATGGCTAATGGCTAATGGCTAATGGCTAAT
>CAXTSI010000687.1:0-3674 GCA_964246695.1 uncultured bacterium | reverse complement strand
TAGCTAATCAACAATCAACAATTAGCAATTAGCAATTAGCGATTAGCATTCAACAATTAGCAATTCCCTTAATATGTTAATTGATTACCCAGAATATCTTATACATCGACAATGGATGAATCACGCTTTAGAATTGGCGCAAGCAGCAGGTGATGCGGGTGATATTCCCGTAGGTGCTGTTATTATTGATTCATCTAAAAATTTACTGGCGGAGGGTGAAAATAGGAAAGAACGTGACAAAGATCCTACGGCTCATGCAGAAATTATGGCGATCGCAAAAGCCGCTAAAACGTTACTCAATTGGCGTCTGAATCAATGCACCCTCTACGTTACTCTGGAACCTTGTCCGATGTGTGCGGGTGCTATTGTACAGGCGCGGATAGGACTTCTAGTCTATGGAGTAGACGATCCAAAAACCGGGGCAATTCGTACCGTTGCCAACATACCCGATAGTGCTGCTTCCAATCACCACTTGCGTGTCATTGGAGGCATTATGGAGTCTAAGTGTCGTCAACAGTTGCAAACTTGGTTTGCCAACCGACGACACAGTAGCACTTAAAGGACAGAGGTAAAAGTGTCCAGTTAGTGGAACACAAATGATGGAAGAAAACCTACGGTGTATTTATAAGGCTTTCATTATATTTTACTCAACACTCACCAGACATCGTCATGATAGAGCTACTTTCTTCTTCTAATACCTGTTGTGAAACCCCAGCTAGCACACCAGCAATAGCTAAGGTAGCTGTTTCTAATTCACAGGTTTCTCCTTGGTTAAGTCCTCTGGCGTATATGTTTGGGAGTCATTTCCTTCTGCCATTTTTCTTTGGGCAGATTAGAATCACTGGACAAGAACATCTCCCCAAAACCGGTCCTGTTATCCTCGCACCAACCCATCGAGCACGCTGGGATTCCTTGCTTCTACCCTACGCTGCTGGTCGTTGTGTGACAGGTCGAGACTTGCGATTCATGATCACTATCACTGAGTGCCAAGGGTTACAAGGCTGGTTCGTCCGCCGCTTGGGAGGGTTTCCTGTGGATCTTCAACGCCCGTCAATTTCAACTCTCCGTTATGCAGTTGAATTACTTCAAAACGAAGAAATGTTAGTTATTTATCCTGAAGGTGGCATTTTTCGCGATCGTGAAATTCACAATTTGAAGCCAGGAATCGCCCGTTTGGCTTTGACTGCTGAATCTAGTCAACCAGGGCTGGGAGTTAAAATTATACCCATCACCATCAATTACAGTCAGCCATTACCTGAGTGGGGTACGGATGTTAGTATTCACATTGGCGCTGCTCTCAAAGTATCAGATTACGCTAAGAAGCACGTCAAACAAGATGCTCCACGACTTATGACTGATTTAGCAAAGGCACTCCAACAATTAAGCTATCACGAATCGAAAATTATCCCTCACAAATTTGTTAATTGTTAGTTGTTAATTGTTGATTGTTGGTTGTAACAAACAGGCTCTGACTAAATTCCTAAAGTTAATTCCCATTTATTCAATTGTCGTGCCGTTAAGTCAGGATTCACTGACAAAATCAGCGCCGCAAATTTCGACTTGGACAAGTGTTGCACTCCTCGGTATCACCGAAGTTACTTGTAAAGTTTCCTAAATTGTAGTCGGCGACTCCCATCCGATCGGGGGTAAGCATCAAGCGTCCAGAAAGTTCAGTGGCGATCGCGCTGTAGTATAAAAACAAAAATAGCCGGAAACCACATAGCTGGTACACAATTGCTGGAGGCTTTTTAGCTACTGTGCAGGAACTAGGGGAACCCAATTCAACTGATTTTCAGTCTAAACCAGAGAAACGTACTATGTCGTTCTGCTTTGTTAAAGAGCAAAACAGAGTTAAGATACCCGAAGTTTCCATCCCGGTTTTGTTTAGTTGTTGCACAAAATTGATCTCATGAACCTTGCTACAACTGTTCCCTTGATTCGCTTCACTTCCATATCAGTCATAGCAGCCCTCAGCTTGCTATCACCTGTTAATGCTCAAGTAAAGCTACCAGACAATCCAAACCTTCTACAACCCATTGACCCTAACGCTCCGAATAGCCTCCATCCAACAGCCCCAAACGGCAGCCTTTTAAGCGTTGACGGTGGGAAGCGTCTGATGGCAGAAGCAAGTAGTGCTGTTTCTTCGCAAAACTACCCCCAAGCTGCGAAGAAACTCCAAGAAGCTCGTCAGGTTTTTAATCAGCTATCTAATTTCTATCAAGAGCTAACCGCTAGCTTTTCTGGGATTGACAATAGAGTAGCCGACGGTCAGCGGAAAAAGGCGCTAGAAACTGCCCAAATGCGCGATGAAGCCACCTATCAGCTAGCACTGGTGCATAGAGCGCAAAATCAGCCGGAATTAGCTGTGCCGTTGCTGGTGCAAATTATTAAGAGTCAAAACCCGACGCGGGATTTAGGTAAAAAAGCTTACCAGCAGTTGTTAGAGTTGGGTTTTGTTGATGCTCCCTATACTGGTGGAGTGGGTAGTAATATTCCTTCCGCCTCTCCTAACAACAGTACTAATACCTCTTCCCCCGCTCCTACCGATAGTAATAATTCCTCTTCCTCTTCTGGTAAAAAGAGGAAAAATAAATAATCAAATTACTGTTATTCATTTCTCTCCCACCTTCTTCATCTCACCAATAAGATGGAATTATCACCATGAGGGTGCATGGTTTTCCCAAAAATAGGTGTTTAGGGCGTGTTCATGCTTAGCCTTGCTCAAACTTTAAGTTGGCATAGGCGGCTGCCCCTTTGAAAATTGATGTATAATTTATGGCAGCAGCCCAGATACAAATCCCTATCAGGGATTGAAATAGGGATTGAAAAAACAGGATTTAGTTCAGTGCGCCAGCCCGAATCCCTATTAGGGATTGCAATAGAATAATAGAAGATAAGTTTTATAGGAATTGCGATGATTAGTCCGCAGCAGGTTGAGGCAATGATCAAGGCGGAAATGCCAGACGCCCAAGTTCAGGTGCAAGACTTGACTGGTGGCGGTGACCACTATCAAGTCACAGTAGTTTCATCGCAGTTTGCAGGCAAGAGACTAGTGCAACAGCACCAGCTAGTTTATAGTGCGTTGCAGCAAGCGATGTCCAGTGAAGCGATTCATGCCTTGGCACTAAAAACATCTACTCCTTCAGGGAGTCTCTCAGAGTGAGGAGTTATGAGTTATGAGTTATGAGTTATAAATTTATAACTCCTAACTCCTCACTCCTCACTCTTAAATCCTCACTCCTCACTCATTGAACCCTCACTGTAAATGTAGAATAGGAAACTAAAAGACCATGACCCCAGAACTCAAAGAGCGAATTGACAACTTGGTACAACAGAATAAAATTATGGTTTTCATGAAGGGAACCAAGTTGATGCCTCAGTGTGGTTTCTCTAACAATGTAGTACAAATGCTCAATACATTGGGAGTACCTTTCGAGACTGTTGATGTTTTAGCCGACTCGGAAATCCGTCAGGGAATTAAAGAGTACTCTAACTGGCCAACAATTCCCCAAGTGTATATTAATGGTGAATTTGTCGGCGGTTCAGACATCTTGATTGAAATGTACCAGAAAGGCGAATTGCAGCAAACTGTGGAAGTTGCCCTAGCTTCGTAACATCCTTTAGCTTAAACAAAAAGAAGCCCCACATCTGACCCCTTCGGGGTCAGTGTGGGA
>CAXTSI010000686.1:0-3712 GCA_964246695.1 uncultured bacterium | reverse complement strand
TTGTTAGTTGTTAGTTGTTGGTTGTTGGTTGTTGGTTGTTGGTTGTTAGTTGTTGATTGTTGTTTGCAATGAACAATCAACAATTAACCATTCCCCATTCGCGGCTAATTAATTGCCATAGCCTGTAGGGACTCTTGCGGTGCACGCTGCGCTGTAATTACCATCTTGACTCCACCTCCTGGCGCAAGCGTTACACCTCGCCGCTGAGGTCGTTCTGGTCGAGAATCTACTAGCGCCAGTTGATAGCGTGACAAGATATTTGCCAAAACTAGCTTCATTTCAAACTGTGCTAAAGCATCACCAACACAGCGACGGACACCACCGCCAAACGGCATAAATTCATAGGGAGAAAATTGGCGTTCTAGAAAGCGCTCTGGCTGAAACTGCTTGGGTTGCGGATATAAATCTTCACGATGATGAGTCAGATAAATGCAGCCAACTATTACCGTACCAGGCTCTAACTGATGTCCTAGAAGTTCAACTCTTTCTTGCACTACCCGAGGAAATGTGATCATCGCCACAGGATGAATCCGCAAAGTTTCATTACAAACAGCCGTGAGATAAGGTAGCCGGACAATGCTCATGGGATCTGGGGAACTACCAAGAGTATCCAGTTCTTGGAGCAGTTTTTCCCGCACTTGTGGTGAACGATGAATCCAATATAGTCCCCATGCCATTGCCGTTGCCGTGGTTTCATATCCAGCCAACAGCAGTGTCATCAATTCATCCCGCAACTCTTGATCGGTCATCGGGTTCCCCTCTTCATCTCGAGCAGACATTAGTAATGAGAGGATATCAATCCGATCTGGATCGGGTTTCTCCCGGCGTTCAGCAATTTCTGCATAAAGCAATTCATCTATTTGCTGTCGTTGGCGCACAAATCTTCCCCAAGGACTCCAAGATCCTAAATCTTTTTGCAGTTCGTGGAAAAAGAGGAAGCTCGAAGTCAGGGGCGAACGAAACACATCCACAAGCAACAGTAGTAAGCGCTTGAGTTTCTGGTAACGTTCTCCCTCATTCAAGCCAAAGACTGCCTGTAACATCACTTGCAGGGAGATATCCTGCATGGCAGTGCGAGCTAAGAATGGCTGATCTTGTGGTAACTGACTAAAGACTTTGTCAGTCAAATGACAGATGATCTGACCCTCTTAACTTTCGCTTTGCTATAGTTAGCGACTTACACATTGCGCTTCCCCACACAATCTGGAACCATCCCGATCGGTTTCATCTCGTGGAAGTAAGTATCCCAGCGTTTGAAAGTGTATTAGAAAGTTTAACACAACTTGATTTAGATTTTCTTTTGCTTCCAGGAGACTTAACCCAGCACGGTGAACCGGAAAATCATATTTGGTTGCAAAAACGCTTATCTCAACTACCTTTTCCGGTTTACGTTGTTCCTGGCAATCATGACGTTCCTGTCCTAACGGCAAATGAGCAATCAATTGGTTTCAGTGATTTTCCGCAGTATTACAGTAACTTCGGCTACAAAGACCCAGACAAGCTTTACTACACTTGTCAGTTACTGCCTGGAGTCAGACTTATTGGTTTGAATTCTAACTATTTTAATGCCCAAGGACAGCAAGTAGGGCGTTTGGATAGCAAACAGCTAAAGTGGTTAGAAGAGGTGTTGGTAGCAGCTAGTGATGAATTGGTGCTGGTAATGGTACATCACAATGCGATCGAGCATTTGCCTAATCAATCACGCCACCCGATGGCAAATCGTTACATGTTGGAAAATGCTCCAGAACTATTGCAGGTGCTACGACACTACAAAGTTAGGTTAATATTCACAGGACACTTGCATGTTCAGGATGTCGCATACTCAGAGGGAGTATATGATATCACTACTGGTTCTTTAGTAAGCTATCCTCATCCTTATCGGATACTAGAATTTCATCAGGATAAATACGGTAGGGAATGGTTACAAATTTTGTCATATAGAGTGGAATCAGTACCAGATTTCCCCAATTTGCAACAAACTTCACGGCAGTGGATGGGCGATCGCAGTCAGATCTTCCTAATCAAGCTGCTGACTCTACCTCCCTTAAACCTACCATTGGCACAGGCACAAGAACTAGCTCCCAGCCTGCGCGATTTCTGGGCAAATATTGCTTCTGGGGATGCACTATTTGACTACGCCCACTTTCCACAACCAGTGGGTCGCTACTTTGAGAAATATGGCGCGTTCTCCACTAGTGGCACACCCTCCCTGATTGATAATAATACGACACTACTGCTTTAGGAATTGCTAATTGCTAATTGCTAATGGCTAATTGTTGATTAGCCATTAGGCAATGATCGGCAAATTCCAAATACAGAGGTGTAATTGTGGAGGAAAGTATTACCACCAACAGGACCGATTTCGCCATCGCAGAAAAAGCCTGTCAAGGGGATATCGTTGATGTAACGCCTAAATAGCTGAGAATCAAAGTTGGGTTTTTTGTAAAGTCCTTCGCCTCGCCCCACACAGGAAAACATCAACGCACCGAAGGTAGCGGCTGCGGATACTTGTTGTTTTTGATACCGCATGAGCAGAAATTCCAAGTCTTCTGCAGATGCTTGGGCGTCACGCAAATGGAATTGTAGGCGCTGTCCGGGGCGGACGTAATCAGTGATGGCAATTGCTCCTGCGGATGGATCTACTCCCAGGATGCTGCGAATTAAAAAGTCTCCTTGGTGTAAATCTTGCTTAAATTCATCCATTGCCATACCAACAGACAAAGAGTTCTGTGCCAGCATCCTTTCTTCTTCACCAAGACTTGCAATCAAATCTCGTAACACAATCAACGGCACTTGCTCATCCAGTTCTAAGATGATGTTGCGATCGCCTTTTGTCACCAGATGTGGTTTGCCAATTGGTCTACATCCTTGTGCAACAATTGTTTCTAAAACAATATTCCCACTCAAAGCGACACCAATTGTTCCCTCTCGATACAGGTGGTCATTATAAAACAAAGAAGCACGACTACCCATACCACCACTGCTTGCCTGTCCTCCTACTGTCACCGATCCGGGATAAGCAAAATCTAGCCCTTGCAACAGATCGCTGATTCCTGTAGATAAAGAACTGGATAGCAAGACGAAGTGGGGTATAGGTGACGGTGGCACACCGATCAAATCAATCCACGCATTCGGTGGACTATCCAAATCTGGTAATTCTTCTGCAATAACATGAAAGGGTTGAATATTCACACCTGGGAGGTGCGCCAAAGTCAGACTTAGGGCTGGTTCTGCTTCCAGTTCTTGGGTTTTTCCTTCAGGAGGGGTGCCAATTACACCGCCACCACTACAGCCTATTAACACAGGTACTGAAAGTCGCTCCGCAAGCAAAGGCAACAGCCGGGAATACTCGCTTGTAAAAGCAGACGAAATAAAGACTAGCCCTAGATCCGCAGATGCTGCTAACGTAGTGGTAGCTTGTTGGATCACATCTGCAACAGCTGCTTCCAAAGAAGGACGGGTTGACAGGGCGTTCGCCCATTGCATTTGGTCTGCCATGAATTTTTGGCTCTTTCTCTTTCTAGGCTAGTAGTTTTCGATTTTTTATTTTGGGGAACATTAATGGTATCCTATACGAATTAACACAACTCCTTTTATTGCTTGACTTTTCTGTAATCAGAAGGTTCTGTTCTACTACATCATAATATTGTATAATTTTCTTTTTATAAGTAACCAACCATAAATAAACATTACTGGGGAATAGGGAGTGGGG
>CAXTSI010000685.1:0-3727 GCA_964246695.1 uncultured bacterium | reverse complement strand
CTTCCTCTACTCCCCACTCCCCACTCCCCATTCCCTACTCCCTATTCTCTACATAATTTGTTCTACTTCCGCAATTTCTGGAATCATTTCCTTGAGGCGACGTTCGATACCCATTCTCAGGGTCATTGTGGAACTGGGGCAAGAACCGCAAGCACCTTGCAACCGCAATTTGACAATCGGACCCTCAAGTTCTACGAGTTCCACATTGCCACCATCAGAAATGAGATAAGGACGCATTTCGTCTAAGACTGTTTCGACGTTGTCAGTTGTCAGTTCCATAGTTGTAGACCTCGTAAGTTGTAAGTTGTTAGTGGTTAGTGGTTAGTTGTTAGTATCGTTTTTTACAACTAGCAAACAACAACTAACCACTAACAATTCTCAGAGAATTTTTATTTTCTAGCTTTCTTAAAACGATCCTAGATCTAATTGCAGCAGTCTGGAGTTATAAGTTGGCAGTTAGGAGTTAATTCATCACTCTTAACTCAATTTATACAGATGCTGGTTCCAGTAGCTTGATGTTGGAGTAGCTGAACTCAGCAGTGGTGCGTACCGCCTGGTCGGCGAAGCCATCGCCATCTTTATAATCTTGCACGACCTGCTTAGTCATGATATAATAGTCGCCTACTTTTTCATAAGTATCCTCAAATTTAAGGACGTTACTGACTACATTTGTTTTCGAGTTGCGGAAAATCGCATCGTAGCGACTTGCAATGTAGCCCGAACCTGTGTTCGTGCTTTCATAAGTATCAATTATAAAAGCCATGCGTCCCATCACCCGACTTACCTGGCAAATTTCCTTCTCCTGCGGACGGATTTTATAATTAGAACCCATAGAGTCACCCAAGACGAGGATTTCCACCGCCCCGGTTGGGTCTTCTTGACCTAAGGTAAACTCATGCTTGCCATGAGACTGTTCAAAATCAGTGCGTTTGCGGTGAGTGATTATATCTCGCAACTGGGTATAGATACCTTCTTCCACCTGTTCATCTGCAACACCCGTAACTTCTACACTCAGGTCCTGGTTAATGCGAATTTTCCCTGTGTAAACTTGATCCCCCTGCACCAGTTGCACATCTGCACTGTAACCAGGAAAGCTTTCGTCCCAAGTGTAACGACTTTCGTAAGCAGTTTTAAATAACTCACGGGCTGTTGTTTGAACTTTCATAGCACCACTTTAACTTAACTTTTCTCAGTTTAGTATGGGTAATGGCTAATTGCTAATTGCTAATTGCTAATGGCTAATGGCTAATGGCTAATTGCTAATGGGCAATGAACAATTAACAATATTTAATCTTGTAAATTGCTTTCCAAGGCTGATACCATAACTGGTTGTTGATACAGTGGTACTGTAAATGTGACTGTTGAGCCTAGCCCTTCACCTAAACTATAAAAATTCACTTCACCACCCATTGCTTCTACCAGCTTCTGGGATATTGCCAGTCCCAAGCCTGTACCACCGTATTGGCGAGTACGAGAGCTATCCACTTGAGAGAATAATTGAAACAGTTTATCTTGTTTGTCGAGGGAAACACCAATGCCTGTGTCTGCCACACGCACTCTCACCATACCAGGAAATTGCTTGTCTTGAAATATTACCTTTTTGCGAACTACATCAGCGCTGACGGTTATGCCGCCTTCATGGGTAAATTTAATGGCGTTACCCACTAGATTTAACATCACTTGCTTGAGGCGCTGGTAGTCGCCACAGACAATAATTTCATCGCAGGTATCAGGCATTTGCATGTGGCAACTGAGGTTTCTCCCCGAAGCTTGAGGGCGCATGAAATTTTCTACATCACTGAATAGATCATCCAGTTTGACAGATCGCAACTCCAGTTCCATTTTACCTGCTTCGATTCTGGCAATGTCTAAGATGTCGTTGATCAGATCGAGTAGGTAAAGCGATGATTTGTGGGATTCTTCGAGAAACTGCTTTTGTTCCTCTGGATCGTCTGCCATCCCCTCCAAAATCAGCTTTAAAAATCCGATAATGCCGTTTAGTGGCGTTCGCAGTTCATGGGTTACGTTAGCAAGAAACTCTCTAATGCGGCGAGTGGCTTCTTCGGCTTGTTGACGTGCTACTTCCAGTTCTTTGTATAAAGTGGCGTGGGCGATCGCGGTTCCCAGCTGATCGGCTACGTCTAGTGCTATTTCCAGTTCATCTGCTGTCACACCCTGGCATTCAGCATCCAGAGTCACAGCAATCAATCCATTTGGTTGGTCTTGGTGACAAGTTGCAACCACCAACATTTTCTGCTGCTCGAACTGAGGATGTTGAGCTGTTTCTACTAAAATTGGTTCTAGAGTAGTTAAAGCCTGAGCAAAGGTTGGCTCAGAATCTATTTCTATTTCTAAGCCAAGGATTGATTTGACCGCTGGCTGATGGTACTCTGCTATCACCTGCACTTTTGAGCTAGAGGGTTGGTAGGGACAGATAATGCAGCGTTCTATTTGCAACGCTTTCCCCAAATTGTCAACTGTTTGTTGCCAAATAATGTCTAGATCCAATGTCCGCCGGATATTTCTGGTAATTTGGGTTACCAGTTTTCGGTGTTGCTGTGAACGTAAAGCTAAATCTAGCTGTGTAGGCGTTGTTGCCAAGTTCACTTCTGTTTTGCTGACTGTAGATTGCAGCAGCCTTCCCATCACCAAAACAGTTGTCACCACACTCCCAAATGTCGGCAAAATCGGACTGATAGCCAACTCTAACTCATACAAATTTTGACCGAACCTAAACCAGCACTGACATCTTTCCGGAACCAAACTTGTCAAAATCCGCTGCAACCGTTCCAAATAAGCATCTTTGTCCACCGGGGCAAAAATTTGATACCCATTTAGACTCTTGACTATTTGCTCAGGGTTCAACCCTAGGCTCTCACTTTTTTGCCAATAAAAGGTTAAGTAACGCCCTGTCCCATTTTGCGTATACACCAACTCGGCTTTTAAATGTGCCTCTAAGCCATTAGTGTTACTGGTAATAAGTTCCTGATTTTTTGATACTAGATTCATCTGTTGGGAATCTGCAGTAATACTCATGACTCGAGTTGGATAAACAGATGGTAACTCACAAAAATTTTGCGAATCACTGCAAAAAGTTTGGCATAAATTTTTACCAATTGAGCAAAGTTAATTGACGGTTTCCAATTTTTCGGGAATAAAGCCAGAAAAATTTACACTTTTTAATCCTCCAGTTATAACTAATTTTTAGCTTAATCGTTCCATTCACCCCGAGGTGGTAAAGGTTTGCGTACAGGTGTACGCGTTAGTTCATCATCTCTTGGCGTTTCACCCCTTAACCACTGGCGGATGGCTACCTCAATCACTTTACTCGGGTCATTGGTTAAATGTCGAATTTGTTCTAGTAACTCAGAATCTAGACTAATAGAAATTTCTACTTTATGGGCTAGTCTTTGTTCCACATCCGTAGCTTTCTCTTTCATGTTCATAAGTGATACACTTTTTTATCTGTTTTTTCCAAGACCTTGTAAAGTAGCTCTATTCCTAGGTCAGAGCAATTGCGGGTAGCAATTACCCTCGAATGTTTGTACGTCGCACCTTCTTGATGATTATTGTACGCTCCTATGTGATGAATACCAGAAGTTAGCGATAGACCTTTATATATATTCTTGATGGGGAGTAGGGAGTAGGGAGTAGGGAGTAGGGAGTGGGGGGATGAGGAGGATGAGGGGGATGAGGATGTTACTTTCGCATCTCCCTCATCTCCCCC
>CAXTSI010000684.1:0-3735 GCA_964246695.1 uncultured bacterium | reverse complement strand
TAATCGTTAAATCTCCCGCATCCCCTGTTGAGTTTGGCAGTGCGGAAGCAAACAAGCCACTGCTAACCATACCATCAGCACTTCTACCAATAAGTTGCACATCAGAGGCATCAATAGTCAAATTTCCCCCCTTGCCCGAAGCAAATGTACTAGTACTCACTTGTGCCCCATCTCGCACTAGCAAGGTATTAGTTTTAATCGTTAAATCTCCCGCATTCCCTGTTGTGCCAGCATAAGCTTGAGTAGCCAAGCTACTGAAAAAGCTACCATTGGCAGAGGTTCCAATTATTTCCAACAATTCAGTAGCCTTTACAACCATTGCTCCACCTTTGTCCGCTCCCAGAGTACTTGCCTCTATCTGGGAACCATTGTTGAGGGCGACTTGACTGCCTACCACCTGTATATCACCGCCACCTGTGCCACTGGCATCAACTGCTGCTTGTTGGGATAGTTGAATCTGCGCAAACTTTTGCACTGTATCATAGCCCAAGGAAAAACCTTTGTTAATGGGGGTGAGGCTGACTAAACTGTTATCCCCCACACTGCCCAATTCTATCCTTCCTCCAGGCGTCTTGAGCGTTGCCCCCTCTAAGCTAATATCACCGCCCACCAAAGCTAAGGTTTGATTGGGTTCTACCCGCAGCCCTGCATCCGTATCAATCAGCTCAGTATTCACCCCTCTTAACCCCTGACCATCCCCCTGCACCACAATACGAACCGGATTCGCCCCAAATTGCAAACCTTGGGGCACACTTACAGTTAGCAGGGGTGTTGTTTGAGACGCAGTCGCACTAAACTGGAAGCCATCAGCAAATTTCAGACTACTTGCCGTACTTGCAAAGAATGAGCCCCCAATATTCAACTGAGCATGGGGACCAAAAATAATCCCATTCGGATTTATCAGAAATAAGTTGGCTGTACCCGACGCACGGATTAATCCATCAATATTCGAGACTGATCCACCCGTCACACGACTGAATATATTCTGAATATCCCCAGCATTATTGAAAGAAGCCGTACTGCCAGTGGGTACAGAGAACTCTTGAAAGCTGTGGAACAAGTTGCGTCCTGCTTGGGTTCCGCCATTGATATTGAAGGTGTTCCCTTGGAGTGTGACGCTTACGTTATTGGGCAGAGTCCGATCGGGGGTAATTTGGGCAACGGCACAATTTGTGGACAGAGCAATCGCACTCATCGCCATCCCCAAGAACCAGCGCCACTCCTCACGCCTCAAACCGGACATTCCACTACCCCTCAGTTATGTTGGACAGCCACTCCAATACTGAGTAAACCACAATTAGTAGAACGATCGCCAAACTTTTCGGTCTACTGAATGATTGGATTGGGGAAAGTGTGGCGGTTCTGTAAGGTGGGCAGTGCCCACCTTACAGAGATAATAAGCAGCAACAATTGTCGCCGCTGGGGTGAACCTGTGCATCCGTTGGGAATTTTGTGATAGGATAAGATGAGGGAGAAAGGTTTTGTTGTCATGAGTTAAGAGGACTCAACTGCTCGAAGCAATTGTAGCCTTGCCGGAGGAGCTAGTTGACCAGGCTTTGACCTATGTGCAGATGTTGCAAAATCCGATTCAGATTACACCGGGAGTTTGCGGAGGGCTGGCGCGGATTCGGAATACGCGGATTCCGGTATCGACTTTGGTGGCATATCGTCAACAGGGTGCGCCGGACGAGGAATTATTGGCAAACTATCCGGGCTTGACTGCGGCTGATCTGGGTGCGGCTTGGGATTATTATGAGCAAAATCGCGAGCAGGTTGATCGAGAGATCGCCCAAGATCAGTCCATTTGATGGTACGTCAGTTTTATTCTAACGAAAATTTCCCTATTGTAATGGTCAACTTGCTTAGAGCAGATGGAGAACTTCTAGATGAAGCCTTTATTAACTTTCTCTAACAAAGCTTACTAAAGCTCACGGCGCAGATGAGGATAAAAGGGTGAAGAAAAAAGACGCATTGCTTCATCCAATACTTAAATGATCGATGAATATATCACACCACGCGAAGCAACTAGGATTCTGGGAGTCCACGCCCAGTCCCTTAGACGATGGGAAAAAGAGGGAAAAATCAAAGCGTACCGTACTCCAGGAGGTCAAAGACGTTTCCTCAGAACGGAAATCGAAAAGTTTAGCGGAAGAGAGCGATCAGTTAGAACTATTTGTTACGCAAGGGTCAGTACTAGTTCCCAACGTGACGATCTTCAACGACAATCTGAATACCTTAGCGAACGATACCCAGAGGCTGAGCTTGTTACATTCGTTGGAAGCGGACTCAATTTTAAGAGGAAAAAGCTGCTCGCCCTTTTACAACGAGTTATGCAGCATGATATTCAAAGGGTTGTCGTTGCCCACCCAGACCGACTCTGCCGATTTGGATTTGAATTGGTTAGGTGGTTATGCGAACAAAATGAATGCGAACTCTTGGTTCTCGATAACCGCAAACTTTCACCAGAACAAGAACTCGTATCAGATATGTTGTCCATCATCCATTGCTTCAGTTCTAGGCTATACGGACTTAGAAAATACCGAAAAGAAATCGACACAGAGTTACGGGACTCACCCGTTCAAGAAAAGTCAGAACGTTCCCCTGAACAGTCTTGTAAAGATTCCGATATTTCCTTGTAAAGAATTACATGTAATTTGGAAGCAATGGTTAGCAGCTTATCGTTGGGTCTATAACCAATGCATTCAACTTTTCAATTCTGGCAATAAATTACCCAAGGGAATAAGTCGAGATCAATATATTCAAAGTTTACAAAAATTATCGGAGTGGGAGTGGACACAATGTTTAGGAAAAACACGACAGGAAGCTGTAGCAGAAGCAGAAAGCGCGATTCGACAAGCATACAAAGCACTTATAAATAAACCGAAGGGAGAGCGAGGTAAGCTGCTCTTAAGATTTCGCTCTTGCCGCAATAAATCTCAGGCTATTCAATTTAAAAATGATGCCTACAGAGACGGGACTTGGTTCCCAAGCAAGGTAAAAGGGTTGTTGTTTTGCACGGCATTTGGTTATGAAATGCCCCAAAATTGTAATTATGGAACAGAACTTGTTTATCAACGCGGTCAATGGTTTGCTTGCTTCCCACGTTTCGTAGAAGTTAAGGGAACCGGAAGCGATAAGGTGATTGCTTTTGACCCTGGTAATCGGACTTTTTTGACTGGCTATGATGGCGAAAACATCTTAGAGATTGGCAAGGGAGATATCGGACGCGTTACTAGATTGTGTCTGCACCTTGACAAGCTCCAACGTCAAAAAGATAAAGCCACGGGCAAGACAAACAAAAAACTCCGTTACAAGCGTGCGTCACGCAATTAAATCCCTAAGATTTAAGATTCGAGATTTAGTGGATGACATGCATTCAAAAGCTGCAAGCTTAATTGTTAACAGTTACAAACTGATCTTCCTTCCAACCTATGAAACATCCCAAATGGTTCTTAGATCAACAAGGAAGATCAACAAAAAATCTGTGCGTAACATGCTTACTTGGGCTTTTGGTCGCTTTGCATCTCATCTAGAACAAGCTGCTAAACGCAACGGAGTTTTAGTCATCCGTACCAATGAATCTTATACTTCAAAAACCTGTCCTCAGTGTGGTCACATTCACCGCAAGTTGGGAGGAAATAAGGTTTTTAAATGCCCAGCCTGCGGATATACTGCTCCGCGTGACCGCCCTGCGGTTCGTCAAAAGTCAAAAGTCAAAAGTCAAAAAAAACAAAA
>CAXTSI010000683.1:0-3768 GCA_964246695.1 uncultured bacterium | reverse complement strand
GTGGCCCAGATGATGGAGAAATTCGCTACGAATTAATGCAAAGTTGTACTAAGTAGGTTACGCTCAAGCTGATTTGACTTGTTCCATTCCATCTTTATTGGGATGAGCTTACAGCAGCTTCTCTACCTCCGCCAATTTCTCCACCAGGAGCGATCGCAACTCCTGCAATTGTTCCTGACCAACATCAGCTAGTGACTCAGCAGACAATTCACGTACTTTCTGAATCACAGCCTTCACTTGTTTCGACTCCTGCTTATCCTGCTTTAAATACTTAGCTTTAATTTGTTTGATGAGTTCCCTAGTTTCGGGGACAGTGAGATTTTTTTTCAACACTTCGTCAGTTGCTGACTTTCGCTCTAGTGTCGCTAAGGGCTCAGATATACTTAATGCCTTAGCTGATAAAGTGACTAGTGCCAAAGCATGAGCGCCCTTTAATCCCTCTGAGCGAATGGCATCTTTTAAATCCTGGGGTAAGAATAACATGGGCAGGAGATTAGCTTTGACGCTAGCGGGATTCAATCCCAGTTCCAGCAGTAATAAAAGTAAGTCTTGCTGATTTCCGATAATCCCTAGTTCTTCTAAACCCAAAAGCTGTGACTCTGCACTGACACCCACCAGTTTTGTCAATTCTTTAGTCTTGCCATCACGTTCAATACGTTTGAGTACAGTTGCCAGCATTGTGGCGACTTCATCAACAGAAGACTCAATAGTCTTGGTGACATATGTGGCTAAAGCCTCTGCCTTGTCCAACGGGTTTAAATCTTCAAAACCCAAGAAAGTCATGAGTGCCGAAGAATTTAAATCGTCTGGCATCGGTACAATAAAAGCACGGATAGTCTTCCAACCTAACTCAATTGCTGCTTGGGTACGCAGTTGCCCATCTAGAAGCATATAGCGACCATTTTGCTGTTGTACTAAAATGACGGGTGAAATTTGACCGTGCTTCTTCAGTAACCGTGCTTTGGCTTGGATGGACTCATCTGTAATTGTTTGCCTGGGTTGATTGGGATTGGGATCAATTAACTCCACATCAATTTCTAGCTCTCGTGACTGGCTCTGTAATTCTTCTCTGAGTTTTTGCAGTTCTAGTTCTAGTTCTGGTTTATTATCTTTTCTTAGCCGTTCTACTTCGGCTTGGAGTTCAACAATTTTTTGCTCCTGCGAACTCTTTTGTACAGCACCATCGAATTTGGTACCTATTTTGGGCAAAGCCACAATTATTTCTCCTTAATCAAAGCTGAAATATCATCGGTAAGAAGCTTGAAATCTTTGGTGGCTGGGTGTTTGGGACGGTACTTTTGTAAAGGTTGACCGTAAGCGCTGGCGTTTTTGAATTCGCTTGAGTTTCTCACTTTGGGGTATAACTTGAGGTGAAGTTTCTCAACAATTTCTGGTAGCTGTTGCAAGTACTGACGGTGCATCGCCACTTTCTCATCGTACATACTGGGGACAAACCCTAGAATTGTTGGTTTAGGGTCAAGCTGCAGTTCATCAGCAGTAGTGATGCACCATTCTACCAACTCGGCAGACCCAGAAATCGATTTCATTTCCAACTGCACTGGGATCAACAGATGGGTTGATGCTGCTAAAGCATTAACGTTGAGCATACCCAATGTGGCAGGGCAGTCTAGAATAATTAAGTCATGTGGTAAGGGATATTTTTTCAGGCGATCTAAGAGCGCGTACTCACCCCGCTTCCTGATTACTAAATCATTGACGACATCAGCTAGGAGCGGATGCCCTTGACACACTTCGATCTTAGAATCTGACCACACTGGAACTAAAGACCAATCACCCTGGAAATCTCTCGATAATACATCAACTAACGTATTCTGCTCAGGCGCTGGTTGTAGACCACAAAAGACATCTAAAGAGCGTTGGGGGTCTAAATCTATCATGGCTACCTTAAAACCAAGCTTACCCATGGAAAAAGCAATATGCACGGCTAGCGTTGTTTTACCTACTCCGCCAGCATTTGATAAAATCGCGAGAACTATTTGTTTCATCTTGTCATAACTTTTTTAGCTTTAAAATGCGACAGATGACCCTATGGAAAAATCAAAACCGGATTAAAAATAGTTTGCCACTTTTTGGGGTCGAATTTTAAAATCCGACAGTTTTTTCAAGCATTATTACACTTATTGCTGGCTAATTGGATAAAAACCGAAGTACTTGAATGAAGGAGGTACAAGTGTCTGCCAGACAGTACCACATAACGACCATACAAATAGAATGATGTATGGCAGACAATAACCGTTCTTAGAAGCCGATCGGCTGACCAGACAAAGCAGACAATAGACCAGATTGAACCGACAGTAGACCAGACACATTCGGATCTAGTCTACTGTCGTTACCCGACAGTAGAACCAAATTTTTTGAAGAAATTTCTAATATAGGAAAATTTTTCACTCCCAAATCCGCATTTTCACTGACGACCTAGCACAAATGTCTGGCAGACAATTCTTACTAGACCAGACAATTACATTTATACGTATGGCAGACAGAGACAAGACAACTGAACGAACAGAGCAGACAATTGGGCAAACAGAACCGACAACCAAGGTGACTATCGACCCGACAATTGACCTGATAGACCAGACAGATGAGCCGACATCTGGTCAGATAGAAACGACAGCTGAGGCGAAAATCGAGCATATAGACCAGACACTTGAGCCTTTAAAAAACCAAAATGCGATTGTTGTCGAGCCGGAACTTGAAGAACCCGAATTCTTGACAATTAAGCAGTTAGAGAGGCGATATAGCCTTCAAAGAGATGCATTATACAAACGCATGGAACATTTAAACATCAAGCCGCTTAAGGACGGAGTGCGATCGCATCTCAATCGACAGCAAATAGGCTACATGGACGAGCTGCACGAGTATATGAAGCAGACAGGTAAAATGAAAGACTTTCCCAGACCGAAACCAACAGGACCGTGGAAAGAAGAAGAACTCCAAGATTTATTAGCTAAACAGCGTGAAGAAGAAACTCAGACTCTAGTAACCGAACCGTGTGAAGAAGAAGCCCAGGCGTTAGTAGTGACTACCAAAGGTTCGTCTGTACCAAATGTCAACAATCGGCAGCCTATTAACATCAAACCAGCATCAGGCACTTACAGCAATGCTCCCCAAAGTGATTTAGCAATTGCGAAACGCCGATCTGCTGAACGTGCAGCTTCGCTAATAGCAGGTGAAGAGTTGGCAGTTAACTATTTTTTAGAGAATCCTAATCAATTACCAGATGATTTATACCAAAGAGTTGCGGGACTTAAGGAACAACTCAACTCATCAACCCAAAGGCGTCAGGAACAATACGACCCGGAATACTTCGCCCAGATGATGCTCAACGAGTTGAGTCAGTAAAACCATCAGTCTGGGCAAGTTCTAATTCTTCTATAAATAGCAGTTGGTTCTCGTTTGTCTTAATGCTTTTAGTCAGTGCAATTGTTGCTGCTAATGGGCTGTCTTTAATATCAGCTATTGCAGCTATTGCTGGAGCCGCTTTAGTTTTCCCAAAAAATAACGAGGGGCTTTGGAGAACAAAAGCTGAGCAGAAATCGATCGCAACGAACCCTGACATAGAAATACCAAAACAAGTTGATACATCATCTTCTACCAACAGGCGGCTTTATCGTTCGACAGAACTCAGGCGAATAAAAGCGTCATTACTGGCGAACGGTTCCATCCTTGTTGTTGGGGAAGAAGGAAGCGGTAAGTCTGTGCTGGCAACTTCAGTGTATGAACAACTACAAACCGAAGGCTTTAATG
>CAXTSI010000682.1:0-3774 GCA_964246695.1 uncultured bacterium | reverse complement strand
ATCAAATACAACAGCGCCATCCGAACGGCGACGCCACTGGTAACTTGCGCCTGAATAAGGCTAAGTTCTGGGTCATCCATTAATTCAGAGCTAATTTCGACACCACGGTTAACAGGACCAGGATGTAAAAGCTTTACGTTCGGCTTGCACAGGTGTAACTTAGAGTGTGTAATGCCAAACATCTGATGATATTCTCGCAAGGAAGGTAATAAATGCGCCGTCATGCGTTCCTTTTGCAAGCGTAAGGTCATAACAAAATCAGCATCTTGCAAAGCTGGTTCTAATTCCCAATGGAGAAATAGTTTGCGAGTGGGGAGTGGGGAGTGGGGAGTGGGGAGTGGGAACTGTCCTCTGCCGGTCTCCCGATTACCAACGGGTAGTCCGACGCCAGATGCCTCAAGTCTGGGAATCGTTTCGCCAGATTCGGTACGAGGGAAAGCCGTCATTTGCACCGCAGTTTCTTTCGCAGAAGAGAAATCGCCGAGAGGGAAACTCTCGGACGAATGCTTTGCCGGATCACCAGGCGAAAAGTGCCTCAAGTCGTGGGTGTCCTCCTTAATCCCTACTTCTTGGGGACTGAGATTCCATCTTCCCATTTCCCCCTCATCGCTAACGTACTGTGCAAATAACTTAGGTAAAAGGGTGGGTGGTGCGGCTAGATGCACTTGAGCACCACTTGCCGTTAAACTCCAGATATTTGAGCGTGCCACTCGCGAGTGCAGAATATCCCCAACAATGGCAATTTTTTTATCCTTTAAAAGTTCGAGCCGGGGATTATTTGGGTCAAGAAGAGTACAAATAGTAAATAAGTCTAGTAGCGCTTGGGAAGGATGTTCATGCTGACCATCACCAGCATTGAGGACGCTGACTCTTACACCTAGACGATCCATTTCCTGGGCGATCGCATTCGGTACTCCCGCCTCTCGATGGCGAATCACCATGATATCAGTTCCCATAGCCAAATACGTCTTCGCCGTGTCGAGAATAGTTTCTCCTTTTGTCATAGAAGAAGTTGTTGAGGCGAAGGTCAGCGTATCTGCTGAGAGGCGCTTAGCCGCAAGTTCAAAACTGCTGCGAGTGCGGGTCGATGGTTCAAAGAATAAATTCGCCACTACCTGTCCTTGCAAGGTAGGCACTTTCTTTGTCCGCCGCGATAACACCTCTTGAAAACTGGCTGCAGTTTGCAAAACAGTATCGTATTCAAAGGCGGTGAAGTCAGCGAGGGAAAGAATGTGGTGACGATTCCAAGTATCAGTAGGCATAATTATAGTTATCAAATTTCTACGTAGAGACGCGATTAATCGCGTCTCTACAGTTTTTTAATTTACACATGCAGAGGAAATGATACCACCTGTCCTCTATCAAAATAGATACTTGCCACCCTTAATTGCTGACAAATATCTACTATGGGGACAAAGGACGAAATCTCACGAAAAGTCAGACAATTTACCATTTCCAACAAGTTAGTCATTCGTACCCCAATGACTGCTTTGGTGTTAAGTTTAGCTCAATTGATGGTAGCGTATCGGACTAGTTGTGTAGTGATTGCTGAGAAACAACCCTTGTAAGCATTCAGCTATTAGCAGTCAGCGGTCAGCATCAAGAGCACGTGCGAGCTGTGAATTCGTAAATCTTATTGGTGGCGTCAATCAGATTGATGAAAGCGCTCTTGCTGATAGCTGACGGCTGAATGCTTACCAATAGGACTTACGCACTATACAAATTGAACATCATGTGTATGGCAGTTCAAAATCTTGCCTGGGCTCGTTCCCAGGCAGCAGCCCTCCGATCAGAGCATTACAAGGCAGCAGCCCAGGAACGAGAGACACTTACATTTTGTTCTTTCTGTCAATGCGTAAGTCCTATAAATGTCAAAGGTACGATTAAGTTGCTTACTAAAGCCCAAAAGCAAGGCATTAAAAAAGTCATTTACGTCAGTTCATCTGGTGTAGTGGGAATGAAAGCTGCTGGTGTAGCAGGTGACGAGTTGACTCCACCCGATCCTCAGGCGATCAAAAATCTTTACTTTAAAAGCAAAGTATTGGCTGAGGATGCAATTTATGAATTTCTCAAGCAACATTCATTGCCAGTGGTTTTAATCTTGCCAGGGTGGATGTTTGGACCAATAGACACACATCTTGCACCTGACGACACAGGTGCGCGCCAGTCGCCTACGGAGGGAAACCCTCCTGCAGCGCTGGCTTGGCTACACAGACAAAACCCGCCTAGCCTTCTCCCAAGGGGAGACGCTGACGCTCCTTCGTCGCTAACGCGAACGGCTTCTGCGAAGCAGTACGCGGGTCTCAAACCCCTAATTTTCCGTAAGTCCGCCTTCGCGGACTTGGTTTGTATAGCCGCGAATTCTATTCGTTAGGGGCTGGTGCAAGATCTGAGTAGACGCTGCACCAACAAATGGCGGTCAGTTAGTCTTGGATTATCTCAATCAAAAATTGCCTGGTATTTTGGATGGCGGAACTTGCATGGTTGACGCCCGTGATGTGGCACAGGCAATGATTAATGCAGTGGAACACGGTAAGAGTGGAGAGCGTTACATTACCGCCGGACAATATTTTACTCTGGAAAATCTTTTCCAAATTCTCGAAAAAGTTAGTAGTGTTCCTTCTCCCAAGCGTCGAATTCCTTACATTGCGACATTGATCTACTCTTGGTTTTCTGATAAATATGCTCTACTCACTAGCAGTAAATCAATGCTTCCTCTTGAAGGTGTCCGACTCATACATTTGAAAAGACAGGTTTCATCTGCAAAAGCAATCAAAGAATTGGGGGTGAGTTTCCGTCCTTTGGATGAGACACTGGGTGATGTAGTTGAGTGGTATCGCTCATCACGATTACGTTAGTTAAAAAAATGAGCGCAATGCTTATGCTCAACAGAAATGGCAGTTATTTGCTAATAACTGGTGGTAATATATCAGCAAGTGCGATCGCCAACTTCGGAAACTGCAACGGTGAAACACTGGCCTCTTCTGAAAAAATGACTTCGCTTTGATAACCCTCCTGAGTAGGTTCTCGAAATATATGAAGTGTGCGGTTATTAATATCTATCACCCAATAATCTGCGATCCCCGACTGAGCATAGGCTTTACTTTTGGTTTCATAATCGTATTTAAAGCTACTATCTGCCACCTCAATAATCAGATAGACGGACGTAGTTGTGGGATGGTGGTCAGCGTAGTCGAGTGGATCAATTTTTACTACGGCGATATCGGGTTCTGGTTCAGAAAAATCATCTAACTGGATGGGATCTTGAGTGTATACATCTGCCAGATTTTCCAGGCGATCGCGCAGAACCCTAGCAGTACGTCTAACTGTAGCAGTGTGGGCAGTTCCTTTTGCGCTCATCCTAACAATTTGTCCGGCAATTAATTCTACTCGTTCCTCGGGCTGAAAAATCCCCGCTACTGCGATCTGGTGGTATTCCTTTACTGTCCACAGCCGAAGAGGGAAAGGCGCTTCTTTTGTCTGCATGGTTTATGCACCTCATTAGTTGTTTGTTAGTTGTTAGTTGTTAGTTGTTAGTTGTTAGTAGTGCAAGAAATACTACGTGTTCAATTAGTCCCCTAAATTTATTTATGGGGTTCTTACTTTTGACTTTTGACGAACCCGTTCGCGTAGCGTCTCCCCTTGGGAGAAGGGGCTGACCGTGCCCCTACAAACCAATCCTAACTTTTTCACTCAGCAAGTCGCTTAAGAGAACCATCAGGTATCCCCTCAATAATTCGGGGTAGGCAATTATTCTGGATGCCATGACCAACC
>CAXTSI010000681.1:0-3785 GCA_964246695.1 uncultured bacterium | reverse complement strand
CCTCATCTCCCCCCACTTCCTCATCCTCCTCATCCCCCTCAACAGAACGCACGACTCACACTGAAGTACATAACCTGTATGGGTTGACAATGGCGCAAGCTTCTGCTGAAGGTTTGCAGCGACTGCGCCCACATGAGCGTTCTTTCGTGCTGACTCGCTCTGGTTTTGCCGGAGTGCAGCGGTGGTCGTCGGTATGGATGGGTGATAATCAGTCCTTGTGGGATCATCTGGAAATGTCATTGCCGATGCTGTGCAACATGGGACTTTCTGGTGTAGCGTTTGTGGGTTGCGATATTGGTGGATTTGCTGGTAACGCCACGGCGGAATTATTTGCCCGGTGGATGCAGGTTGGAATGCTGTACCCTTTGATGCGTGGTCACTCAGCAATGAGTACAGCGCGTCATGAGCCTTGGGTTTTTGGCGATCGCGTGGAGAAAATCTGTCAAGAATATATTAATTTGCGTTACCAGTTGCTGCCATACATTTACACCCTCTTTTGGGAAGCAGCGAATACAGGAGCGCCAATATTAAGACCATTACTCTACCATTTCCCCAACGATCCCAAAACTTACACGCTCTACGACCAAGTTTTGCTTGGTTCCGGACTCATGGCGGCACCAATTTACCGCCCTGGAATTGAGCATCGCGCCGTGTACTTACCCGCAGGTACTTGGTATGACTGGTGGACTGGCTCTGTTTACTCTGGTCCTTACCATATTCTCGCTGATGCACCACTAGAACGAATGCCGCTTTATGTCCCTGCTGGTGCAATTATCCCCATGCAACCTGTAATGCAACATGTTGATGAACGTCCAATCGACCAGTTGAGGTTACGTGTTTTTCCTGGTACTGGTGAATATACTTTTTATGAGGACGATGGACATACATTCGAGTATCAGCAAAAATATTTTGCTACCACTAAAATACGTGTATTTGCTGAGGATAAGCAAACAGTTGTTGAAATTGAAGCGCGAGAGGGTGAATGGACACCACCGCCGCGTGAAGTAATTGTTGAACTTGTCGGTGTTGGTGAGCAGCGCTTCCAAGACGATGGTAAACCACGTAGTTTAAAGTTCCAACAATAGTCAGTGGTAATGGGTAATGGGTAATGGGTAATGGGTAATGGGAATTAAACTGAGTCCCTGAGTCCCAATTACCAATCACCAATTACCAATTACCAATCACCAATTACCCATTACCAAAAACCGCCGTAAGCCTTGCCTGCAGCCATCAGTATATTTACTGTTCGATCGTCAAAAGAGTAATTTAAGTGAAAACCCTCTTTTCACAGTGGGTTAAATTTATTTAAATTAGAAGTAAGTTCCAAAGTATTTTGATAAATTATACCGATTCTCTATGACATTGCACACTTATCTGACTCCTCTGTAGTCTCCCCGCAAGCGAGGGGAACGGCGATATTCGGGTGAAACTCTCCTTCGCAGACAAACGATATTAATATTTAGTTCAATTATTTTACATTGCCAGCTTACAGCGGATTTCATTTGGGTAGACCAAAATATAACCGTAGGGGCGGGGTTACCCCGCCCTTACAATGTGGTCAATTCAATTGAAAACTGCTGTGAACATAAATGACTTGTCAAACTAATTCGTAATTACCCACCTGTATACAGACGGGAGGTAAGAGATGCGGATGATAAGTGAAAAATTTTTATAGCAGCTCAAGCTAGGGGCAAAGAACCTCAATTACAAATTATTCCCGTCAATGCCTGACGCCAATTATGAAAGATAATCAACGCACAATTTTTATCATTGATGACTCACTAAAAGACCGAATGGTTTATCGTCACTGCCTGGAGAGTAATAGCCAATACATATATAAAATTGTGGAATTTGAATCGGGGCTAGAAGCGATCAAGTGTTGTCAACAGACGATGCCCGATTTGATTCTGTTGGATTTTTTATTGCCAGAGGTAAGTGGGCTAGAGTTCTTAGAAGAACTAAAACTGCAAACTGGCAGAAACCTTATTCCTGTGGTAGTGCTGTCTGACCAGGGGGATGAAACTACTGCAGTTCAGGCGATGAAAAGTGGTGCACAAGATTATCTGGTCAAGGGTAGGCTCACTAGTGAAGCTCTCAATCGTGCTTCTTATACTGTCATAGAGCGAGTACGCTTGATGCAGCAGCTAGAACAGCAGCAGGAACAGCAACGGTTGATTGGGGCGATCGCCCTTCGCATTCGTCAATCTTTAAGCTTGGAAACCGTTCTCAATACGGCAGTGGATGAAGTCCGTGACTTTCTCAAGGCTGACAGAGTGCTTGTCTACCAGTTTCACCCAGACATGAGCGGCACAATGGTGGCGGAATCTGTCCTACCAGAATGCAAAACTTTCCTGAATACCCGACTTCAAGATACCTTCTTTTGTGAACATCCTACTCCAGAGTATCCCCAAGGCGAACAGTGTGTCATCCCCAATATTTATGAAGCTGGATTCTCTGAGTTTCATATTCAATGGTTGGAACAATTTCAGCATGTAGCGCATTTGATTGTCCCGATTGTTTCATGTTCATCAACTGGGCATCCAGAAGCTTTTCGCTCTTGGCTAAACGTTAATAACTCGGACCTTTGGGGTTTACTTATTGTTCACCAGTGTTCTGCCCCGCGCCAATGGCAGCAATCAGAAATAGATCTACTCGATCAACTGTCTGTGCAACTGGCGATCGCCATTCAACAGGCGGAACTCTACCAAAATTTGCAAACCCTTAATGTACAGCTAGAAGCTAAAGTTCAAGAAAGCACAAACGAAATTGCTAACCGTCAGCAAATAGAAGATGAACTGCGGCAAAGCGAAGCAAAGTTTCGTCAATTGGCAGAGAACATCCGGCGATCGCTAGAAGAAAAAGAGATCCTGCTCAAAGAAATTCACCATCGAGTGAAAAACAACTTGCAAATTATCTCCAGCCTGCTACGAATGCAGTCCAGACGACCTTTAGACAAAGCGACTTTGATCCTGTTCCAAGAATCCCAAAATCGGGTGCAATCAATGGCACTGATTCACGAACAGCTTTACCAGTCGCCGGATCTTTCGCAAATCGATTTTGGCGAATACATCCGCAGCCTGACTGATAAGCTGTTCCGCTGCTATGGAGTTAAGCGGAGCATTGCTCTCAACATTGAAACCAATGGACTCAAGCTGACCCTTGATACTGCTATTCCCTGCGGACTGATAATCAACGAACTCGTCTCCAACTCCCTCAAGTACGCCTTTGCTAACGGAGACAAGGGCGAGATTACCATTAGTCTCCAGTTAGCCACAGACAATACAGTGACGCTAACAGTTAGCGACAATGGTATCGGCATACCAGAAACTCTAGACTGGCAAAATAGCAACTCCCTCGGCTTGAGGATTGTAAGTAACCTGACCAAACAATTGAAGGGGAACATCTACCTTGATCGCGTTCACGGTACTACCTTTCACATTATCTTTGTTGTTAGTTGTTAGTTGTTAGTTGATAGTTGATAGTTGTTAGTTGATAGTTGTTAGTTGATAGTTGATGGTTGATGGTTGATGGTTGATGGTTGATAGTTGATAGTTGTTAGTTGTTAGTTGATAGTTGTTAGTTGTTAGTTGATGGTTGTTGATTGTTAATAGCAATTACCCAATTCCCCAACTAACAACCAACAATTACCCAATTCCCCAACTAACAACCAACAATTACCCAATTCCCCAATTCCCCAGCTAACAACCAACAACTACCCAATTCCCCAACCAACAACTAACAACCAACAACTAACAACCAACAACCAACAACTAACAACCAACAAC
>CAXTSI010000680.1:0-3798 GCA_964246695.1 uncultured bacterium | reverse complement strand
GAGTGGGGGGAAGAGGGGGAGTGGTGATGTTTGTTCCATTCATAACAGGTGGTGCGCCGCCCGTGAGGCGCTCCTAAATTGTAACCGCAGATCGACGAGACAGTGCGTTGCAGGCGACTGGCTTTGGGGTTCCCCGCGTTGAAGCACCTGCCGTGCAGATATTATAGAGAATTGTCTGTTGTTGATCTAAGTAGGTTTGCGGCGATCGCTCCTATATTTAAATGATAATTTAGTCACAGCATGGTGCAATGTAGAGACGCGACGCCATAAAGCTTGGTGCAGGAGCCACTGCGCGGGAAACCCCCCTCATGCGCGCTGCTTGGTGCAGTCGCCCGTAGCTCCGGAAACACTCGTGTCGGCGCGCACAGCGAGAATTTCGCGTCTCTACTCTAAATTTTTTTAGTCTTAATAAAAGAGAGACTTTCGATTAATCATGCATTAATCCATATAATCTTTTTGACTAGTAAGATAATATAAACAAATCCTAAAAGATACTCACTCATTTTTAAGTAGTGCTAGTATGCAATAACCTCATTCAATCGTACATGACTATTAAGGTGTATCAACAACTATGAAATTAGCTACTAACCCGGAAGTCAAACAAAGAGAGAACACTCTAGGAAACTACGCTTACGTGGCAATTGAAAAACATTTTAAGAAAACTTTAAAATGGGAAACAGCAGTGAAGAAAGATAAAGATCCAGAAGCACTGCATCAAATGCGAGTTGGCTTGCGTCGCTTACGTACTACCGTAAGTAGGTTTGACATAGCTGTGGATATGCCAAAGTTTGTCAGCGATAAAAATATCGGTAAAATTGCGCGTTCTCTGGGTAATCTCCGAGATTATGACGTGTTAAAAGAAACTTTAGAAAACCTTGAGCAACAAAATTTCACCCGCAAAGAAAAGGAATCTCTGCAAACAGCTTTGAGTGCTTTGGATAAACAACGTGAAGATGCACTAGTGGATGTGCGAACAACATTAAAAGATGAGCGTTACAAGTCTGTAAAACAGGAATTGAAGGAGTGGTTGGAAGAACCAACTTATCAATCACTAGCATCTTTACCGATTCAACAAGTGCTACCAGATCTACTTTTGCCAGAGGTGAGTAGATTCTTGCTGCACCCTGGTTGGTTAGTAGGAACCCAATCTGAGGGATCGGAGATTGTGATTCTCAAGGACTGGGAAGCAGAGAAGGTAGAGCATCAATTGACAAAAAATGGAGAAATTCTCCATAGTTTGCGCAAACAAGCCAAACGCCTACGCTACCAAATGGAGCTATTTTCTGAGTTATACGGCGAGTCTTACACGGCTTATATGGCGCAGGTAAAAAATATACAAGAAATTTTGGGAGCGATGCAAGATAGTGCGGTATTAGCTGAGTGGCTGATGGATGTCCTCAAGTCAGAAATTCACACTCAGCTTCCTACCCTTGCACTCTTTTTAACAGAGAACCTTTACCAGTTGTGGCAGCAGTGGCAACCCGTGCAACAGCAGTATCTAAAAGCTGAAATTCGGCATGGGTTTCACTTAACTATACTGCATCCCATGTAATGCTAATACATCAGCACTACTTAGGGAAATCTGTGTTCGCCAGCTTTATAGCATGATGTTAAGCTGATATGGATCGTAGCTGCCAGTGGTGATGTAATTTTCGTCGCCTAAGCACCTACGGTTAATCCTTAAGGCTTTCCATTGTCACCTCCCGATTGCTATGGCCGAAAAACTTTCCCTTAAACCAGGTATGTACCAATACTGGCATTGCTTGAGCTTGGTTGCAATCATCATTGCAACTATCGTCAAACCACTCCAAGCCCAAGTCAATCTGCAACGCGCCCAAACTCCAGCACTTGAAAATCCTATTCGCCGGAATACTCAGCCGCCTTCAACCCAACCATTACCAGAACCAGCACCCCCAAATCGGTTACCGCCACCAGAGGAGTTACTTCCGCCGCCTGCAAGCACATCCCCCACACAGCCACAGGTTCCATCTGGTGAAGCGCCGAGTCGCATTACCGTTGATAAATTTGAAGTGACAGGCAGCACCGTCTTTAGTCCGTCCGATTTCGCCAAAATTACTAAACCCTATACCAAACGATTAATCACTCTGGCGGAACTCTTTCAGCTACGTGCGGAAATTACTCAGTTATATGTTACTAAAGGATACATTACCAGCGGAGCATACATCCCACCACAGAAGCTCCAAACAGGAGTGGTGGAAATCCGGGTGGTGGAAGGAAAATTGGAAGGGATCAAAGTTAGTGGTACTCGCAGACTCAATCCTGGCTATGTACGCAGTCGGCTGGCGATCGCTACAGGTAAACCCCTAAATCGCGATCGCCTGCTACGTGCCTTGCAACTTTTGCAACTCAATCCCCTGATTCAAAACCTGTCAGCGGAACTCTCTGCCGGATCTAGTCCGGGAGTAAGTTTGCTGGAAGTGCGGGTAAGAGAGGCAAAAACTTTTAGACCACAAGTTGTCCTAGATAACGGGCGAACGCCTGCTGTCGGCAGTTTTCGTCGCCAAATCCAGGTAAGCGAAGCCAATCTTCTGGGATGGGGTGATAGCATTAGTGCTATTTACACCAATACCGATGGCAGTGATGCCGTTGATTTCAATTATACCCTACCCATCAATCCCCGTAATGGCACTATTGCCTTCAACTTTGGCAACTCAGATAGCAGTGTGATCGAAAAACCCTTTAATGCCCTCGATATCCAGTCCAACTCCCGCTACTATGAACTAACGCTACGCCAGCCTATAGTACAAACATCGACTCAGGAATTAGCATTGGGGATCGCAGCAACTCGCCGGGAAAGCCAAGCCAGCTTGCTGAATGGGGAGATTCCCTTTAGTGCGGATCTGGGGGGGGTGGGAGCAGATGAGAAAGGAAGAACACGGATAACGGCGGTGCGGTTTTTTCAAGACTGGACACAGCGCAATAGCCAACAAGTGTTTGCCCTTCGTTCTCAGTTTAGTTTCGGACTTGATGCGCTTAATTCCACCATCAACGAAAAAGCTCCCGATAGTCGTTTTTTTGCTTGGAGAGGTCAAGCGCAGTGGGTACGCCTCTTGGCACGCGATACCCTTCTGTTGCTTCGGGGTGATGTGCAGGTGGCAGACCGACCAATCGTCCCGTTTGAACAATTTAGCTTAGGTGGTATAGATAGTGTTCGGGGCTATCGCCAAGACGCCCTACTGACAGATAACGGTATTTTTGCCTCTGCCGAAGTGCGAGTTCCGATTGTCCGCTTCTCTCAAAGCAATAGTCTTCTGCAGCTAACCCCCTTTGTTGATTTTGGCACCGCTTGGAACCTTTCCGCCAGATCCACTGCCAATTTCAACCGCGAATCTCCCAATACTTTAGTATCTATAGGATTGGGTTTGCGCTTGCAACTCCAAGATCGCCTCACCGCCCGCTTTGACTGGGGCATTCCATTAATTTCAATCTCCGGGGAAAAAAATACATGGCAGGAAAACGGTTTATACTTTTCCATCATTGTCAATCCCTTTTGAGAAAGCACGCTTTGAGTTCCTTTCCTTAGCAACGGGCGTGCGTGGACCATCTGTGATAGTTTAAAACTATGTGCTTTTTGTCAATACCTCCAAGAAATGAGATAAAATTTTTGAGAATGATAATCACTGGAGGGTCAGAGGAAGATTCGGGCGACTTTAGGGGATGAGAGATGGGGAGAGAAAGGTTAATAGACATCTCCGAAAAACAATGTATGAACGCGCGGCGTTCTACAACCCACATTCCGCACCCAAAGGTGTCACAATCGGTTATTACTGAGCCAAA
>CAXTSI010000679.1:0-3827 GCA_964246695.1 uncultured bacterium | reverse complement strand
CTAATTGCTAATTGCTAATTGCTAATTGCTAATTGCTAATTGCTAATTGTCAATTGTTACCATTAGCCATTACCTATTACAGCCCTAACTATAAAAAGAGCGCGACTTACGTTAAGAATTACGAGTTACGAAATATACACCCAGTCTTTTTGCCAGTCGATGCATAGTAAGTACGTATCCAAAAGTATTTATGTCATTGCGAACGAAGTGAAGCCAATACGGTTCGGATAAGCACCCAGACAGAAACCCGGTTTCGCAGAAGTTACCGGGTTTCTCCGTCCGCCAACTACCCTTAACCGAACCGTATTGGAAGTGAAGCAATCCCAAACCTTTGCGATTGCTTCATTCCGCTGATGCGACCTTCGCTTCGGACATTGTATATTTAATTTTGCATGACTACTTAGTTCATAGTTCTGACGCTGTATCTGGAGCAACGATTTCTCCAGTACCTAACTGTAGTATCATGTCCTGGTCAGTAATCAATTCGCTGAGTTCCTTCACTTGCAAATTCATGTCCTCACACGCTTTCCGTAATTCTCGCGCAAAGGTATTAAGGTCTTCACCATAGCCACATTGATAAGCAGCAGTTTCAATTCCTTGTTTGGCATTCGCTTTAGCACAATCTACTAATTCGGTGCCTTTTAGCGGTGTTGTGGATGCCATAGCTGTAGTTATTATCTATTTAAGTATTCTTTGCTAGATTAACAGGTATTCAATATTCACTCATCCTTCTAACGGTTGAGGAGCTAGTTAAGAGTGAGGAGTTAAGAGTGAGGAATAAAAATTTATAGAGGAGTAACTCCTCACTCCTCACTCCTAACTTTTACTTTAGCCGTTGACTACTTCTGCACCATTAGGATGTAAAACTTGACCAGACATATAAGAAGCATCATCGGAGGCTAAAAATACGTAGCTAGGCGCGACTTCTTCAGGTTGTCCAGGTCGTTGCATTGGAACTTGTTTACCAAAGCTTTCAACTTTCTCTGGAGGGAAAGTTGAGGGGATCAAAGGTGTCCATATAGGACCTGGGGCTACGGCATTAACGCGAATTCCCTTGGATACTAGACTTTGTGACAGGGAACGAGTAAAAGCAACGATCGCACCTTTTGTGGATGAGTAATCAAGTAGTTGCGGATTACCTTTATAAGCTGTTACGGATGTGGTATTGATGATAGCGCTACCTTCCTTGAGGTATTTAAGCGCTGCTTTGGTCATGAAAAACATCGAGAAAATATTAGTGCGGAAAGTGCGTTCTAGTTGCTCTTTGGTAATATCCTCGATGCTTTCTTGCGGGTGCTGTTCTGCTGCATTGTTGATGAGAATATCCAGTTTGCCAAACTCATCTACTGTTTGTTGTACGGCTTGCTGACAAAAAGCCTCATCGCCAATGTCGCCTGCTATGGTTACTGCACGCCGCCCTTGTGCTTCCACCAATTTTTTGGTTTCTTTAGCGTCGTCGTGTTCGTTCAGGTACATGATTGCCACATCTGCGCCTTCTTTGGCAAATGCGATCGCCACAGCCCGACCAATACCACTGTCTGCACCTGTGATCAATGCTACTTTGCCTTTTAACTTGTCACTTCCCTGATACTGCGGATCATCTGCTTTGGGTTTTGGTGTCATTTCTGATTCAGTACCAGGTGGTTGCTGTTGTTGTGGTGGTTGTGATGATTGTTCTTGTGGCATATAGTAATATCTCCTAGAAATTCTTTGAACTAAAGCAAACAATTTGTATATTAAAACTCAACATTGGATCGAAACTTCAATCCCAGGTTGAGTTTTTGTGTTCGCTCCCCATTGTCAATTTTTCAATCCCGTAATCAAGGATTTCTCCGTCGCATCTGCTTTCGCTGTTGGTATGTCGCCGCAATTTATCACTCTTGAGATGCAAACAAACTCAAAATTTATTCACCTTAAGATGTAAAACAGATGTCAAAAAATGTTGTATACTTTATCACGATAAGTCTAAAGTTATTGACTAAGTAGGTTGGAGAGAATAATACAAATTATGTAAAGTTCTGTAATATGACTTGAGAGGCTTGTAGTTGCGTGCGACTCGCACTCAAGGCGCAACTACGAACAAATGATGATTTATAGGGAGCAAGGCAGGGCTTAATTCATGCAAATGCTAAATATTTCAGATGTAGAACAGATTGACAAGTTTCGCGTTCTACAGTCAACTTTGCGCGATCGCTGGAAAACTATTGAGCTATTTGATAACAGCGATGCGGATATTTTAGTTATCCCCTCCCTCAGCATTGACCAGTGCGAACTAAACAAAATTGAAGGCTGCGAACATTACGAAGAACGACTACTGTTTTCCTTAATTCGTCTGCAGAATCCTCGCACTAGGCTGATTTATGTGACATCAATGCCACTACATCCCAGCATCATCGATTATTATCTACAACTATTGCCAGGAATTCCTTTTTCTCACGCCCGCAATCGCTTGCTACTACTTTCGACTTACGATTCCTCTCAAAGACCCCTAAGTCAAAAGATTTTAGAACGCCCTCGTTTGATGGAGCGGATTCGCCAAGCTTTGAGACCGGAAAAATCATTTATGACATGCTATAATGCATCGAATTGGGAAGCACAATTGTCTGTAAAATTAGGTGTGCCGCTGTATGCTATTGCACCAGATTTGCAGATTTGGGGAACTAAAAGTGGCAGTAGGCAAATCTTTGCTGAAAGCGAAGTTCCACATCCTGATGGCAGTTACAGTATTTGGAATCAAAATGATTTGGTAGCCGCCGCCGCCGAGTTGTGGGAACGCCAGCCTTCATTACAACGGATGGTAGTCAAACTCAACGAAGGCATTTCTGGAGAAGGAAATGCGTTGCTTGATTTGAAACCGTTTGCCAGTGTAGCACCTCCTGGTGGTTCTTATGCGGAACGGGTGGCAGCAATTAGTGAGTGCTTGCCAAATATGCGCTTTCAAGCAAAACAAGAGACTTGGGAGAATTTTTCAGGACGGATCGGCGAGATCGGGGCAATTGTCGAGGCATTTGTGGAAGGGGAAATCAAGCGATCGCCCAGCGTACAAGGACGCATCACACCTAACGGCGATGTGGAAATTCTCTCAACCCACGACCAGATTCTCGGAGGACCGGACGGTCAGATTTATCTCGGTTGCCAATTTCCCGCAGATGAAGCTTATCGGCTGCAATTGCAGCAACTCGGGTTAAAAATTGGCAGAAACTTGGCAAAGAAAGGCGCATTAGAAAGATATGGAGTAGATTTTATCGCTGTTGACAAGGGTGATGGTCAGTGGGATCTTCAAGCAATTGAAATCAATCTGCGCAAAGGTGGCACCACTCATCCTTTTATGGCATTGAAACTGTTAACTAACGGTCGCTATAACCTCTCGACAGGTTTGTTTTATAGTCAGCAGGGTCGAACTAAATACTATATTGCCACTGATAACCTGCAAAAAGAGCGTTATCAAGGACTCCTGCCTAATGATTTCATGGACATCATTGCTCACCACAAGTTACACTTTGACACAGCCACCGAGACAGGCACAGTCTTTCATCTGATGGGGTGTCTTTCCCAGTTTGGTAAGTTAGGATTAACCAGCATAGGTGATTCTCCACAACAGGCGGAGGAAATATATAACAAGGTTGTCAAAGTTCTGGATCTTGAAACAAACAGTAGCGATAAAGCTTTGTCTTCGTTAACAGAAAACACCTTCCCTATTGGTTGGGATGGATATAGTTGTTAGGTAGGTGGGGAGTGGGGCAATGAATTAAAAATTAAAAATTAAAAATTAAAAATTTTTAATTCTTTAAGAACTCACGGACTCATCTTCCCCACTCCCCACTCCC
>CAXTSI010000678.1:1038-3844 GCA_964246695.1 uncultured bacterium | reverse complement strand
ACCACTAACCACTAACCACTAACCACTAACCACTAACCACTAACCACTAACTCCTTTATGGACAACGTGGATGAATGCCTCCTTGAGTACAAATGTAAGCTAATTGCTTGGCATCTAAATTTTTGACTTGACTAAAATCAACTCCTTGGACTACGGCAGATTGTGCGCCTATTACGGGTTTTTGCACAAATTGATCTGTTGGGTCTTGTTTACTAGGAGAGAGAATTGCCCCCTGAAAATCAGCACCAGCCAGATTGGCTTTTCGTAAATCGGCAAGACTCAAGTCGGCATTCCGCAAGTTAACGTTTTCCATGTTTGCAGAACGGAAAATAGTACCAGTGAGGCGAGTGGCGCTCAGGTTAGCATCGCTGAGATTGGCATGATTCAAATAAGCACCAGAAAGGTCTGCTCCTTGCCAATCGGTTTTAGTTAAGTTGGCAAATGACAATTGCGTTCCTATGGCAATGACGCGACTTAGATGAGCTGCGTAGAGTTCGGCTTCGTTCAAGTTTGCCTCGCCTAAATCTGCCCCTGTCAGGCTAGCATTTTCTAAGACTGCGCCACTCAGATCTGCTTTTGCTAGCTGGGCGCTGCTGAGGTTAGCACCAATCAGACGCGCATTTGATAGGTTAGCTTTGTTGAGTGTCGCGCGGCTGAGATCGGCACGGTTCATTAAGACACGGCTGAGGTTAGCATCAGTGAGATTGGCTTGTTTCATTTGAGCTTGGCTTAAATCAGCAATCCTATCGTCATAGGTATCCCAGCGATTATCCTCACCCGGTCCATGAAAGCGGCTACCCTTAAAGCTTGCTTGATTAAGATTTGCGGACTTGAACTTAACTCCTGATAAATCGACTTTATCTAATGTTAAGTTGAAGGAGGAGCGCAGGAGAGAGCCACCTTGACCCAATTCGGCGCGACTCAGATCAATACCGTTGGTTTGACCACTATAGACAGTCAGAATTTTGTTAATTGCTTGCTGGTTGAGATATAACTGAAGCCGTCGCAATTCTGGCTGTTGGAATTTGTTTTTATCTACAGACTCCAAATTGCTGGCAAGGAACTGATTCATGCTTTTTAAATTAGGGATGGCTTTGGGTCCAACACTTACCAAAGCTTGCTGAATGGTTTCAAGTAGGTGCTGGTCGGTTTCCTTAGCTAGTAAATCGACAAGAAACTGGATTGCCTGCGGGTCACTGAGGGTACCTAAAGCCAGAATTGTACCCCGTTGCTCCTCTTTAGTAGCGGCATTAGGATTTAAGCGTTTTACCAGTGTGATAAACTGCTGGCTGTTGCGCTGAGCGATCGCCCGCTGATTTTGCTGAATTTGGATGTAGATTTGAGTGCCTACTAAAGTTCCTAATACAGCAGCCATACTTAAGAGCGCTACCACAAGCAGGATGAGATTTGGATTTAGCTGCATCCGCTGCTTTGGGTGAGACTGTTCGCTTGGCTGTGGTGTGATTACAATTGATGCGATCGCTGCTTCTTCATCTCCTTCGGTCCACTGAGACTGACCCGCCTGGTGTTCATTTAAGAGCGAGGGTGTAGACGCATTTGCATCTATCGTGTAAGTACCTGCTAGCCAATCGTGCAGTGCGCGACGTCCTTGCTGCCACGACAAGCCTATTCCTTCTGCCAGCAAGACTAGTGTGCAAAGCCCCGTGAAAACACCCAAATTGGGAAATGCTAAGCTGTAGCGCCACAGGAAATAGGCGATGGAAATGGGCAGAGTCCAACGACCAATTCCTTCTCTGACTAAAACTGCCCCAAAACCTGGCGCATTTCCAAGTGAGTTCACAACTCGAATCCCAAACCAACGTTTGGGAATGGTGCTACCGATTTTAGCGAGCATATATAATTGCCAGCACGAGAGTGTTAAGGGCGCTAAAATAGCTACTGTCCATAATACATTCGTCGGCCATGCTACACGACGGGTGCTGTAGTTCACGCTCAAAGCTAACGGGCGGGCGATCGTTGTTTCTGTTGCTACCAGTATGGGGTTGAGTGGCACTCGGTTCAGATCGCCGTTAAAATTGGCATAAACACCAATGCCGAAAGGCACTAATCCACTGGCAACTACCAAGGTCATTTCGGTTACCCAAGCGGCAATGCGTCTGGTAACTAGTTGCCCCGATTTAGATCTTACTGGTTCTTGCGGTCTGCTGGATTTATTAGTACTTCTCCTTACAATTGGGGATGCCATCAGATAATTCCCTATAACTTTATTTCTACGTCTACTCACTGCTAGACACAAGAAATTTGTATCCAAGGTACACTAGTAATGCCAACAATGCCAAACTAATCACAGCGGCAATGAGTTTGAGTACTGCTTGCAGGATCGCAAAACCGAATAAAACTGCCACACCCAAAACTACGATCTTGCCTATTCCAGATAGTCTATTAAACTTCTTTGAAATTCGCGCTCTTAGAGAGTTGAAGGTTGAAAACCCAGACTGAGATGACTGGATTTTTTGTTGTGGCTGGGGAACCACTTTAGACGGGAAATGAATCTCTGCCTCTAACTGTTGGAGGCGCTGCTGTAAGTCTTCTTCTCTTTGAGGATTCATTAATTTTTACCTCAGCTAGGACACTTGTTAAATAAACATACCAAATCAATCTCTATCTTGGCATTTGAAAGAGCGCAATCAGAGCGAATGTCTTTGTTTCAAACACCACCCAAGAAGCGTCAATAATCCAATACAGTCTGGGAGCATGTCAACTTTGTAATTTATCTCTTGTGGGGTGGAAAGGATTGCCCGCCCACACACACAATAATAGGGGGGCTAACAAAAAAAACCACAAA
>CAXTSI010000678.1:0-1028 GCA_964246695.1 uncultured bacterium | reverse complement strand
GTTCTACTTCCCCCCCCACAAACTCTATCTTCGGTGTCCAAACCCCCCCCCACCCCACAAGAAACTAGAGGAGTGCAAAACTGACATGCTCCCATACAGTCTAGTTAGTAGTATTTACTCCTTGAAGATCAAAATTGACACGAATTAAAAAAGGGGGGAAATAGCAGAACTTTTTAAGGGGACCTATTTTTACGTTGGTGGGCAGTGCCCAACGCCCTTCGGGTTCGCCAGTCGCCTACGGCGGGAAACCCGCCTGCAGCGCTGGACTCACCACTCCTCTCAACGCGGGGAACCCGCGCACTCTTTGTGGCTCCCCTACACTAACTATCGAATGGTGCAAGATATCAGCTACCAAACATTACCATTTTAAATATTTAGTTAATCTCTAATTATATTATGATTTTTTAGTGATTTGACCACTTAATAAAATTTATACGCCGCACCAGCACACCTAGGAACAAAGACGGCAAGACGAAAGTCAATCAACTCAGAATATGTGTATCAATATCGCTTCACAACAGTCGGGAGCATAATAAAATGAAACCGGGTACGTTATTTATGGTTGTTCCCGTAGCCTTGGCTATGAGTTTGGTTTTCACCGATGCTAGTTTGGCCGAGACACCAGTTGTGCGTGTTAACTCTAAGTTTCAGCCCGATCCCCTAAGTGTGAATGGCAAGTCTGGAGGAACAGTTTCAAGTAACTGTGGCAACATTACCGCTACACCTAATCAAGTTATTCGGGTGACAGAGTCACTGCCTTACCTGCGATTATCAGTTGAGAGTGGTGGACAGCCAACACTCTTGATTGACGGTCCTGGAGGACGCTTTTGTGTTCTAGCAGATAGTTACTCTGGTGGCAAGCCAGAAATTTCTGGTTACTGGCAGGCAGGAAAGTACTCTCTGTATGTAGGCGAGTTATCCCAACGACAGTATAACTATACCCTATCAATTTCGCAACAAAAGAAATAGTTGGTTGTTGGTTGTTAGTGGTTAGTGGTTAGTGGTTAGTGGTTAGTGGTTAGTGGTTA
>CAXTSI010000677.1:0-3855 GCA_964246695.1 uncultured bacterium | reverse complement strand
GTTAGTTGTTAGTTGTTAGTTGTTAGTTGTTAGTGGTTAGTTGTTAGTGGTTAGTGGTTAGTTGTTAGTTGTTGGGTGTTGGGTGTTGGGTGTTGGGTGTAGTTAGTCATTTGATTTTTGGTTTTTTGAAGCATTGTCTAGATATTTTAGATAAGCATTTAACTTGGGTGACAGTTCATTAATAATTGGGTTAAGTCTATCTAATTGGTCACTTGTCAATAACTTGCGAGTATTTGCTCGTTTCAGCCAGTACCTTGTTTCATGTAAAGAACCCCTGGCAATTTTTACAAACCGTCGATTATCCTGAAAATTATGGCGACCTGTTCCTTCTGCAATATTTGCACCAATACTATCGGCAGCACGAATAATTTGCTTACCAACTGTATCTTTCTCGAAGTGATTCCAATATGTAACAATATCCCAAATTTGGTCTGCCAGCTTTTCAGCCAATTGAAAAATTTGTAAATCCTCAAAATTCGCTTTATCCATCTTCCTCTTCCTAACAAGAATCAACAACTAACAACTAACACCCAACAACTAACCACTAACACCCAACAACTAACAACTAACAACCAACAACTAACAACTAACACCCAACAACTAACAACCAACAACTAACCACTAACAACTAACCACTAACAACTAACTCTTTAACCAAATTGGCAACCAAAGGATGTGGATCGTTTTGCAGTTGGGGTAGAAGTTCTAGTAGGGTACTGGGTGAAACGGTATTCAAGTAGGCGATCGCTGCTTCGCGTACAAAGCCTGTTGGATGACGCAGAGTGGCTAAAATTTGTTTGCTGAAGAGTCGGATGTGGGCAACTTGAGCAAAATGAAAACAGCAGGCAATTGCCCAATCGGAAAGCAAATCTCTCTGCGCCACTAAATTTCGGGTGCGATCGCTTACCGCCATTGGTTGATATACCACCATGCCTTTTTCGACAAGTTTTTGCAGTTTTTCTTGGGGCGATCGCTTATCTAAAATATTTAGCAACACAGATTTACTCTGCAAATTCACAGTATGCTCTAGAATTTCCAACCCCTGCGCTAAGTTCACCCCTAATTTAGATCGGAGATTGAACGCCGCTGCTTGAATCTTTTCTTGAGGATAAAGCAGCTTCAGTAGTAGCAAAAATCGCTCTTTGACATCGACTTCCAATTCTAAAAGTGCGCGTTGCAGTAATTCACAGACAATATTAAACCTCTCACTAGATGGATAATTTTCTAGATTACTTCCTGTCTTAAAGTCTATATAAGCGGCATAAATCTCTCCTAAGCAGCATAATTCCTGTTCAATTAATGTTTCCACCCGATGATGCAAGCGATCCCCTAAATCGGTAATTCCTTCTTGTTGATGCCTTTTCAGTAAAGTACGAAGGATATGATCTCTGGTTGTACCTCTAGAAATTTCCAAGTAGTGCCACAAAGTATCCATCGCTTCTAGAGTGGAAATTTGACCAATGGTACGCCAAGCGCACATCCGCACGACTTCTGGTTTGTAAATATTGGTAGCCAGCTTCGTCAGCATTGGTAGAGTTTCATTCTCCAATCGTGCTAGAACACGCATTGCTGTCATTCGGGTGGACTTGTAGTAAAGCCCTCCTAGCAGTGCACAATAGTACTCTTCCAAATGGTTTGCAGCAATCATTTCCAAAACTGCACAGCGCACCCGTAAAGAATCATCCTGCAACAAATTCGGTATATGAATCCGCAGCGCCTGTAAATAAAGTGCTTCTGATAGGGCTTTCACCGCATTGATTCGTTCCCGTTCTTGTTTGTGAGTGAGCATCCGCCGTAAAATATGCATTGCCGCTACTTTTTGCATTGGTGTTCCTCGACGCAATAGTAAAGCTGCAGCGGTGGCGCGGATGAGTGAGTTTTTTAGTTTCAGGTACGTTTCTAGTTGACCATTATCTGGATTTTGCTCAGACAGCCAAACGTAACGTAAAGATAGAGCAAAAACTTCCGGAACCAAGGTGTCTTGGTGCTGATCGAGTAGCGCACGAACTTCCGGCAAATAAGTGGGATTTGCACCAAGAGCAAGCATGACCTCCAAACTTGGTTGCTGTAAAGACGGAGGCAGCTTGACTAGTAGAGGTGCTAAAACTTCTGCTGCTCCTTTGGGGTCTATTTGGGATAAAAGTTCAATATAGGAACGTTGATCTGCCTCGTTGCCTTTTTCTCCTAAAGCTTTGACAACCGCTTGTTTGAATGTCCGCAAATCCACATCTGTGGCATTTAACTGACCCTGTCCTGCACTTAAAACCAACAGGCTAACATAGCGTTTTTGCAGTGTCCAAACTATGAAGACGCAAATCAAACCTAGGATCGCAGTTTCTATTACCAACACTAAATTTTGTAAGGGTACAGGCACAAGCCGCACAGAAAGCCATAAAGTGCCTAAAATAACTACGCCTGCTATGCCTGCGCCGAAGGCTTCCGCAACACCGGACGATAATGTCTGGATGTGGCTGCGAATTTTATCTGGAATTGGTTGAAAGAGCAGTGGTCCGCTACTGGCGACAAAGGTGTAGCGCAGAAGTTCGTCTAAGAACTTGAGAATTACAAGACTCCACAACAAGTTTTGCAATTGAGTCGTGGGAAATAAACTTAGTAAAGGAATCGTTAGTGGTATGAAGATGAATACACATGCAGGTAAAGTCGCAACAGTAACAAACACCCCGAAACGTTCGAGTACGCGACTGGAGATCAGTAACTGCATTCCTAGTTGACACACTCCCGCAATCCCACCAAATAAACCTAAGAAGCTAGCGATGTGTTTGTCGTTATAATTTATCTTTAGCTGAGTCAGAAACTGAAAATCTATTAACACTCCTAGCACTTGCAGCAGAGCAAAAAACACAAACAACAGTAATGCATAGTGCTTTAATAATGGATTTGAAAGGTGGCGCTTTTGAAAGTGCTGCTTTTGGGGAATCGGTCTAGGTGGAATATGAGGAAAAACTTGTTGATATTTAGTACCTGTATGCCAAAGAATGACTGCCCCTAATGCTATGAACACACCAGCAACTGGCATAATGACGTTATCCAGTCCCACAAATAGCAGCAGAAAAGGCAAACTAAAGCCGCTGATGATATCAGCCAACAAAGCACCACTGCTAACGAGTGGGTAGGCGCGTTTAATCTCTCGAATATTGAATAGTTGATTGGCTGCAATCGAGGTGTTGAGGTCGTTGACAACATAAAACGCGCTTACCCACAGCCGTAGCAGAAATATTGTCATGACTGCCAAGTGTGGAACTTGCATTCCCCAACGTAATAAAACTAATGGCACAAACATCGCCGGCGCGATCGCCACTATCACCCGGCGTAAGGGGAAAATCTTTTGCAGCCAAGAATATAAAAAAACCAGCACAACTCCAGTTACTGCACTGGCAATATAAATCAAAGGCAGGGAGTTAGCACCATATTTATCCAAAAACAGCGCTACCGTACTATCTTCTGACCACCGTAATCCTATGGATGTTATTGTATAAAAAGCGAACATTAACCATGTGCGATCGCCCTCCTCCGGTCGGAGATTCACCCACTTTAGTAGTCGTGTAATACCTCCGTTTGAAGTACGATAGTGTTTTTTCTGTTCCATGTCGTTTCTGGAGTCCGTACCCGCCTAATTGTAGGTAAAAAGGATAACAGTTACTCATTTTTCCCCGACCAGCACAGTTTTACCAAACACAAGAGCGCATTCTCTACCCTCGTCCTTTGGAAATAGCAAAAGTCCTGAGTAACTGAGTATATTTTTCCCACTCAGCACTCAGGACTATCGCTTTTTCATAAATTTCCCAGACCCTCTTGGAAGGAAGGGAAAGTAGGGGAAGTAGGGGGAGTGGGGGG
>CAXTSI010000676.1:0-3859 GCA_964246695.1 uncultured bacterium | reverse complement strand
CTCCGCGCCCAAATTCTCCGCGCCCAAATTCTCCGCGCCCAAATTCTCCGCGCCCCGGTTCTCCGCTTCCTGATTCTCCGCGCCCAAATTCTCCGCCCCCCGGTTTTCCGCTTCCTAAAAATCCTTGCTACCCTAAAAGAATGCTGTCAACACAAACTCAACTCTTGCGACTTTCCCAAGGACAACTCAACCTGCTAGAACGTTGTCCCCGTCAGTTCCAACATACCTACTTAGAACAACTCCACTCTCCCTCCGACCCTGAACATGAGGAACGGCAGACTTTAGGGAGTCGCCTTCACCTACTCATGCAGCAACGAGAAATGGGTTTGCCCATTAACACTTTCCTACAAGCCGACACTCAACTGCAAAGTTGGATGTCGGCTTTTGCTAATGCAGCACCTGAAATTTTAACGCCTGCTCCCGATCGCCAAACTTTCCGTGAAAGCGAACACTACCGCACCCTGCAAGTTCAAGACTATTTACTCACAGTTGTCTATGATTTATTGATTGCAGATGACCAGCAAGCGCAAATCCTCGACTGGAAAACTAATCCTAAACCGCCAAATAAACGCTCCTTAGAACAAAACTGGCAGACACGTCTTTATATGTATGTGTTGGCGGAGACAAGCGTTTACTTGCCTGAAAATATTTCTATGACTTACTGGTTTGTCCAATCTGAAAGCAAACCGCAAAGTATTAAATTTATTTACAATACAGTCCAGCATCAGCAAACAGCAAAGAAACTGAGTCAGCTATTGGGCAAGTTAACCAAGTGGCTGTTCGGTTACCAACGAGGAGAACAATTTCCACAAGTGCCAGAGGGAAACAAAGCGTGTACTCATTGTCAGTATACCACGCGGTGCGATCGCCAGACAACTTCTGAACACATGTCTGCGACAAATCCTGACTCCAAAGTGGACACTACCCTACTTAATCTCGCTAGTATTCAAGAGATAACTTTATGATTGCTAATTGCTAATTGCTAATTGCTAATTGCTAATTGTCCTTGGTTATCAATGACTAACAACTAACACCCAACAACTAACAACTAACAACTAACAATATTTATTTTATGAATTTTGATGAAAATGAAGCGGTTTATGTCCGCGACTTAGGAATTGATGACATTGCCCCTGTTTACCACTTGGGGGAAGACCTATTTACCAGCGATCTATATCCTTACTTGTACAGAACCTGGGATGAGTGGGAGGTGATTGGACTTTACAACACTGATCCAGATTATTGCCTCGTTGCCGAAATAGAGGGACAACTAGCAGGATTCATTTTGGGAACCATCATTACCAAAGCGTCCTGGACTTATGGATACATTTTGTGGTTAGGAGTCAATCCTCAGTTTCAGCGTCGGAGAGTGGGAGATAAACTGGTTGATCAGGTCGTCGCCCGGATGATTGAAGATGGGGCGCGGTTCATGCTAGTAGACACCGATCCCACCAATACTTCAGCAGTCAAGTTTTTTAACCGTAAAGGTTTTGGTAATGTCCGCCAGCATGTTTTCTTGTCGATGAATTTAAGCAAGCACGAATACTATGGCAGACTAATTGAATACGAACATCAAAAAGCTGAAAGGGCTGGTTACAGGCGTTCTCGTCCTACCATACGCGGCACTCGCAAGTCCGATGGAATTGTGAGTGAAGTCGCCCTGAATTCTCTAGTAAGTGACCCTCACACAACCGAAGAGCAAAAGCCGATTTAAGTAGAGTGAGGGACAAATAAATTAAAAATTAAAAATTAAAAATTAAAATTTTTTTAATTTTACATTTTTAATTTTTAATTTTTGTACTCCCCGATCGCTTCACTGTAGACTCAAGACTTGGTATATGCCAGAACAACAACAGTGGATTCTTGCACCAACAGAACAACCGCCAGAGTGGTTCATGCAAGCGGTAAAAAAGTACGCACCAACATCAAGTGGACATTATGCGATGCAGTTGCTATGGCAAAGGGGAATACGAGATGATGCACAACTAGCAGCTTTCGTCAACCCTCAAGCTTATCAACCAGCCAGTCCGTTTGAGTTTGGTGAAGAAATGCTAATAGCGGTGAAACGGTTGAAACTCTCACGTGAGGCGGGCGAAAAAATTGCTATTTGGGGTGACTTTGACGCTGACGGTATCACTTCCACCGCTGTGCTGTGGGATGGCTTGGGACAGTTTTTCCATCAAAACACGCAGTTAATTTACTACATTCCCAATCGCTTAACAGAATCCCACGGACTCAACTGTCAAGGAATTGATAACTTAGTCAAGCAAGGTTGTCAGTTAATTGTGACTTGCGACACAGGCAGTACAAATGTTAGTGAAATTGCGTATGCAAAACAGCTAGGTGTAGATATTATAGTTACAGACCACCACACGCTGCCTCCACTCCGCCCACCAGTCACGGCAATTATTAATCCTCGTTATTTACCAAATACACATCAGCTGTTTCATCTTTCTGGGGTGGCGGTAGCTTACAAGTTAGTGGAAGCCCTTTATCAAACCTTGCCCAATGTCCCGCAACAGCCACTAGAAGATTTATTGGATTTAGTGGCGGTTGGGCTAATTGCTGATTTGGTGCAGTTAAATGGAGATTGCCGCTATTTGGCACAGTTGGGAATTCAACGACTACAAGCGGATTTTAAACAGCCACCGACAGCACGACGGCGTCCGGGAGTCGGGCGATTATTGGAATTGTGCCAGAAAAGTGGCGATCGCCCTACAGATATTTCCTTCGGTCTTGGTCCGCGAATTAATGCCGTCAGTCGTATTCAAGGTGATGCCAGCTTCTGCGTGGAATTACTGACAAGTCGCGACCAAAAGTGCGTAACTCAACTCGCAGAAGTCACAGAACTAGCAAACACGCGCCGTAAGTCTTTACAGAAAGATGTTGCCCAGCAAGTAGCCCAAAAGCTCAAACAAATAGACTTATCAACCACCAGTGTTATCGTGCTTGCAGATGCCCAATGGCCTGTAGGCGTCTTGGGCTTAGTCGCTGGGCAAGTAGCACAAGAGACAGGTCGTCCGACGATTTTGTTGAGTTTGGCAACGGATGATGTAGCGGATGTAACGGATGGCTTGTCTGTAAGACCCACAGATAACTCATCTGTAACGGATGGCTTGTTTGTAAGACCTACAGATAACTCATCTGTAACGGATGGCTTGTCTGTAAGACCTACAGATAACTCATCAGTTACATCCGTTATGCCGAAGGCTATCCGTTGCCAAACTCCCCCTCTTGCCCGTGGTTCTGCCCGTTCAGTCAACTCGGTGGATTTATACCAATTGGTAAAAGATCAAGCACATCTGTTGCATCGCTTTGGGGGACATCCTTTTGCTGCTGGGTTGAGTCTCCCAGTAGAAAATATTCCTTTATTTACAGAAGCGATTAATCAGCAGTTGCGCCAATCTTTAGGAGGTGCAACCTTGATCCCAACGGTGCAAGCAGACTTGGCAGTTCATGTTGTGGACTTGGGGAAGGAGTTATTCTTAGAACTGAAACTACTAGAACCTTGCGGCATGGGTAACCCCGTCCCAAAACTGCTGATTCAAAACTGCTGGTTTGAAAATGCTTGGCATCGCAATCAGCAAGATTCACAGGGCAAAAAGGTACAGTACATCAAAACCGACTTTGACATTCGCGATGACTCCACCCTCAGCCCTTTTCCTGGTGTTTGGTGGGGACATTACAAAGAAGAATTACCGTCAGGAAAGTGTGATTGTATAGCGGAACTAGACTACAACACCTTCAAAAAACGCTACGAAATCAGACTCATCGCCGTACGTCAGAGTGAAAACGAGGCACCCACCACCCAGCACTCAGCATCAATATTAGATTGGCGCAATATCCTCACTCCCCACTC
>CAXTSI010000675.1:0-3875 GCA_964246695.1 uncultured bacterium | reverse complement strand
CTCCCCACTCCCCACTCCCCCCTAACTGCCAACGGCGAACCAAGCATGCTGAGATTCAGAACGTGACCCCCAGTCACCAAGTAAACATCTTGGGAGATAGCACCCAAATGGCGCACCACCGAACCCAGGCGATCGCGGAACGTTCTACCAATAGGATAAGCTGGCACAACTCCCCAACCAGTTTCCTCAGCCACAAAAATCAGATCGGCAGCAACCAGCTGGACTGTTTCCAAGAACTCTTGGACAGTATTTTGCCAGCTAACCTCGTCTTGTTCCAAGAGATTAGCTACCCAAGTTCCTAAAGAATCAACCAAAAGGCAGGTATTTGGCTTCGCCTCAGCCAAGGTAGCAGATAATTCATCTGGAACTTCCAATGTTACCCAGTCTTGGGGACGGCGCTGTTTATGTTGTTGAATGCGTTGCTGCCACTCTTGGTCACCTGAGTCAAGAGTAGCCGTTGCTACATAAACAACCGCTTTGTGTGAATGCACCGCTAGAGTTTCCGCCCATTCACTTTTACCAGAACGTGCTGGTCCGGTTACCAAAATAAGTTTACTCACAGACGCTTCCTGAGTATCTTAGTATTAAATAGGGTTGCAATATTTCACAACAATTTTTCATGTCACGGATGGGGTTTTCTACCTATATAACTTTTAATAGATGAAATTAGCACTCTTCTGGCGCTATACAACTGCAGAGGAACCATTCTGGCTCCTGACTACATTAAAAACCATAAGGCACAAACTTTCGAGATCTCCATTATGAAAGCAGGTATAAAACGTATTGAGGCAACTCTACACGATTTGGGAACTCGCGACACGACGAATCCTACTGAACAAAGTAGTTCGACAAAGCGGTCTTTCTCGTTTCGGATCAGTGTAGGGGCACAAGAATGTACAGCAGATGCTCCTTTGCCATCCCAGGAGGATCCCGATCAAGAATCGTCAGAACAGAATTTCCTGACTCAAAATCCCTCTGTACAAACCTTTCCAGCACAAGAGATTGGTGGCAAAATACCAAGCCTGCCTAAGTTGAAAACTCCTAGCCTGACTAGCCATCGCAACGGTGCTAATCCAGCATTGGCGATGAATATTTTGCAAGAAATTCACGAACGCGTTACCTCTTGGCAAGTAGAACTGCAAAAAATTATCAAGCAAATTCAGGATATTTACTTAGAAGGACCAATTGTCAATGGCTGGCTAGAGTCTTATGACAAAGAACCAGAACCAGGAGCAACCGCAACACTGCGCCATGCGGAAATAGACCGCCTTATGGACTATGTAGAAGAAATTTGCGCGACGCAAGAAGAAAAAGTATCTTGTCAATCACCTCGTGCTGGATACCGTCTGTGTGGTTTAGATGCTTCTGGTCAAGTGTGGTCGCGTCCTTGTCCACCCGATCAAGTCCCCAGCGTGAGTATGGCGATCGCTCGTTACCAAAAGCTGCGCCAACTCTTAGGACGCAAGCAATATTTAGAAACGCGCCTGACTCAATTAGCCGAAAGTTTGGTGGTTTTACACGGTCACATCCAGTCGCAGTAGTTGAAAAAAATCCCTCATGAAGATTTAATGTAGATTTCCGAAAAAACTCGGTTGGTGAGTCGGCTATTTTTGGTCTAGATTAGCAGAATGGCTAATGGCTAATGGCTAATGGCTAATGGCTAATGTAACAATTAGCAATTAGCAATTAGCAATTAGCAATTAACAACTAACAACTAACAAAGAAATGCAAATCTCTGCCATTATCTGTACTCACAATCGAGATACCTATTTAGGCGCTGCTATTGATAGCCTTTTGGCGCAGGATTTTGTTGCCGATGGCTTTGAAGTAGTGGTAGTGGATAATGGGTCGAGCGATCGCACACGCCAAGTCGTAGAACAAAGAACCCAAAATCCCCGCCTCAAGTATGTCTTTGAGCCTGTTATTGGTCTATCGGTTGCTCGCAACACTGGCGCGTCGCTTGCTTGTGGTGAAATTCTGGCATACCTTGATGATGACGCAGTAGCTAGCACTGATTGGTTACAATCTTTGTATTCTGCTTATCAAAATAACTCTACTCTAGCGATCGCTGGTGGCAAAGTTACCCTGTTGTGGCCTCACGGAATCCAACCTCCGCGCTGGCTATCAACAGGATTAGCTGCCAATTTAGGTGCATACGACTTGGGAGAAAGTATGGTTTATATAGATAATCCCGGTTTAACCCCCAGAGGCTTGAATTACTCTATACGCCGCAGCTTCTGGGAAGAAATAGGAGGTTTTGATACTCATCTCGGTCGAGTCGGCAAAAAATTATTATCAAATGAAGAACTGCAAATGACCGAACTTGCCCTGCAACGAGGTTGGCAAGTCTGTTATCTTCCCAACGCCTTAGTTGCTCACAATGTCTCCCCAGAACGTCTCAACCGTTCCTGGTTTTTTGATCGAGGTTGGTGGCAAGGTATCAGTGAGTGCTATCGAGAACAACTCGCTGGCAAAGACGGTATAGGTCAGTTACAGCGCGGTAGCGAACGGTTTTTGCGTGGCTTATATAAAACATTGCAATATTTTTCCGACCCAGCAGAACGTTTTGACAAAATAGTGTATGCCTATGGTCAGATTGGTTACTTAAACGCCGCTATTCAAGGTCTTCTATCCACGTCAAAAAAAAGTTAATTGTTAATTGTTAGTTGTTAGTTGTTAGTTGCTAATTGTTAATTGCTAATTGCTAATTGCTAATTGTTAATTGCTTTAAACAATCAACAACTAACAACCCAACGGCAACTCCGCAGGAGCGTCCCAACTAACAACTAACAACTAACAACCAACAACCAACAACTAACAACCAACAACCAACAACTAACAACCAACAACTAACAACTAACAACCAACAACCAACAACTAACAACTAACAACCAACAACTAACAGTATATGTCATTTAAAATACCAGTTTCTGTACTAATTCCGGCAAAAAATGAGCAAGTAAATTTACCAGCTTGCCTGGAGAGCCTTCAAAGAGCTGATGAAGTATTTGTAGTGGATTCTCAAAGTAGTGACAGAAGCGTCGAAATTGCTAAAAATTGCGGTGCAAATGTGGTACAATTCCACTTCAATGGTCGCTGGCCGAAAAAGAAAAATTGGTCTTTAGACAACCTACCTTTCCGCAATGAATGGGTACTAATTGTTGATTGCGATGAGCGCATTACTCCCGAACTTTGGTCAGAAATTGCCGATGCAATTCAAAATGCTCAATACAATGGTTACTACCTTAACCGCCGTGTGTTCTTCTTAGGTAAATGGATTCGCCATGGCGGTAGATATCCCGATTGGAACCTGCGTTTATTTAAGCACAATCAAGGTCGCTACGAAAACCTCCATACCGAAGAGATTCCCAATACTGGCGATAACGAAGTTCACGAACACGTTATCTTATCAGGGAAAGCCGGATATCTGAAAAACGATATGCTGCATGAAGACTTCCGCGACCTCTACCACTGGATAGAACGGCACAACCGCTATTCTAACTGGGAAGCCGGTGTTTATCTCAATTTGCTTACAGCTAAAAATGACAATGACACCATTGGCGCAAATCTGTTTGGCGATGCAGTGCAACGCAAGCGCTTTTTGAAAAAAGTGTGGGTGCGATTACCATTTAAACCATTTTTACGGTTTATTTTGTTCTACATTATTCAGCAAGGTTTTTTGGATGGCAAAGCCGGATATATCTATGCACGGCTTTTAAGCCAATACGAATACCAAATAGGAGTCAAACTCTACGAATTACGTAACTGTGGCGGTCAGCTAAATACCACATCCACAACCGTCGCCCCACCATCTCTCCCTCAAGAAATTGGGCAGACGGCGACTTAGTAGTAGGGGGAGTAGGGGGAGTAGGGGG
>CAXTSI010000674.1:0-3885 GCA_964246695.1 uncultured bacterium | reverse complement strand
ATTAGCAATTAGCAATTAGCAATTAGCAATTAGCAATTAGCAATTAGCCATTAGCTATCTTAGACGATGCAGGCTCAATTACGTAACCTGGCAAGAGTACCTGGTTATCTTTAATAAAGGCGTGTTTTAGGGTAATGTAATCTGTGATTTCAGGATCGAGACTCGGCTCAAAGTAGAACATAGACCAGGCTTCCATTCCTAAATCCTGTTCCTCACTAGGTTGATAAACTCGTGCTTGTATTCCGTAGCGTCTCAAAATTGTGGTAGCCTGTTCAATGCGTCTGCGCACAGCAGTTGGAAGTTGAGTTCTTTCATCCAGCGCATCTGCCATCAACTCTTGTAGGTACTCCAACAAGTCGAGATTATTTTCCCAACCGGGTAATGGTGCTTTCTCTTCTCTTGCCCCATAAGCACTAACAGTAATGTCAATTGATTGAAAAGCTTGATAAAGATGGTCAAGTAATCTATCAATATCTATACTTATTTTAACCTCGTTTTTGCGAGATTCTGGTAGGGAGGCGACATCTGTGTTCTCAGCTGACTTCTGTGGCTGAACTACTTTTCCAATCACTCCTCCCGTTATTGCTCCGATTACCCCCCACACATAACCCCCAGCTAACGTTCCCGCTATACCGCCAGCAAGTAGGCTGCTCATAACCTCACGGCTTTGTCGCACTTGTTGTAATAACGCCTGCTTGTAATAATTAAGCGATCTTAAGGCTTGCAGATTTTTTTCGATCTGGAAAATTTTTGTAAGAGGTGATAAAGTGTTAGAGGCTAACTCCGTCAAGCCTACCTCGCTTTGGAAATGCGCGTTGGCGTTTGGAGTGGAATTTTGCAGTTTGACTAATATCAAAGTGCTAGTGTATTGATTGAGTATCTTTAACATGACTGTGGCAAGCCGTGCCTGTGGTGGGGTCAATCCTCTAATGTAATCACCATTGAAGTCTGCTAGCTTGTTAATTTCATGCTGGACTATCTTGACGACTTGCTCAGTTGTCTCTACAGCTTCTAGTTGAGACTTGAGATTTTCTTTAATTTCTTGGTAATAAGATACAAGTGTTTTCATAATAATAAATTTCAAGGCATCCCATTTATATGGTATCCTTGTTATTTAACAGGTAGATATTTTTAATTAGAACGCTCTACAGTTATTGTGGACGAAACACTCGCTCAAAGGGCTGGCGACGAGATCGACGATAAATATCGAAATCTTTATCAAGAGTTGCAATAGCAGCAATATCCAAACGTTCGGAAATCGCAATCAGTGATAAATCGGCAAAATCTCCAGGTAAGTCGGCATATCGGGCGTTAAGTTCGGTAATCCGCGCAAAATCCTCAGTAGTAAGCTGTTCACATTTGTAGTTTTCGTCTGCTAAAGCTGATAAAAACTCGTTTTGCAACCGCCAGTTAGAGGATAGCAACCACATCACCTCAGTAACACAAGCTACTGTAGTCACTAGCTCACTCTGACAACTGGCAAAGAAATCACATACTTGAGCATGATGGCTGTCTTGTACATCGTAAAAAGCCACCAGTAGAGATGCATCTACAAGAATAACAGGGTAATAACTCATGCTTCTTGCTTTTGCTGGCTTTGTTCATACCGTTTCTGGAAATACTCCGCCAAGTACTTAGAGCGTGCATCCCGATCGGATAAGTTACCAGGACTGTTTGGTAGTAAGTGCTTAGGAGGACCACCCAAGCGCTCTAAAATAGTTTTGCGAGGCTGTAAGCTTTGCCAATGTTCGCGCAGCAGTCGTTTTATCAATTCACTACTTGTGGTTTTTTCCTGAGCAAGAATTTCTACTAAATATTTTTCTGTCTCGTCATCCAAGTTTACGTTAAGCATAGAAATTCCAACCTTTTAGTTAGTACAAACTTAAGCTAGCAAAATTACTCCTCATCTGAGGCAAAAGTTTGTTTCAGATCTGTGGCGGTATCAGCTGTATCTCGACGGTATACTCTCATAAGTGGTGCGCTTATTTCGGCTTAGATCTCTAACCAACGTTGCACCAAGCTTTTCTCGCATCTGGCACAAGCTATCGAAGTTAAAGCTTTGACTCAGCCAAAAAGCTGCCCGCCGACGCGATCGCACAATATGACCTACGGGGCACGGTTTGGACGCCCTTACAATGTGGTCAATTCTGTTTGAGGGAGATCGCTTTTCTGTCTGAAATGACCGAATTCTGTCATACACATGATGCTGAATTTGTAAAGTGCGTAAGTCCTAACAGGATAATATGTCATGCTTGTTGCTTCTGCTGAAGTTGTTCATGACGTTGCTGGAAATACTCCGCAAGGTACTTATACCGTACATCCCGATCGGATAAATTACTAGGACCGTTGAGTAAATGTTCAGGATGATACCCACCCATCCGCTCTAAGACGGTTTTCCGAGGCTGTAAAGTTTCCCAATGTTCACGCACTAGGCGCTTAATTAATTCACTACTAGTGATTTTTTCGTGTGCGAGAATCTCTACTAAATACTTCTCTGTCTCATCATCCAAGTTTACATTCAGCATAGAAAGTCCTACCTTTTGGTGAGTACAAACTTAAGCTAACAAAATTACTCCTGATCTGAGGCAAATACTAGAACAATTATTTACATGGACTTGCTATTTTTTGTAATTATCTCATTTGTTCTACTTTTATTTAGTGCCATCAAAGGTTATTTTGTCGTTTATTCGCTTCTAGGTTCTATGGCAATTTTCATCGCCATTTTGTTAAAAAGGGGATTTCAACTAAAAAGTTTAATCAAAATGGCTGTTAGTGGAAGTAAAAAGTCTTTTTCTGTTATCAATATTTTACTTTTAATTGGGGCAGTCATGGCTGTCTGGATGGCGGCGGGGACAGTTCCAGTTCTCGTATATTGGGGAATTAAATTTATCAGCCCTCATTATTTCATTTTTGCGACGTTTATCTTAACTAGCGTTATTTCTGTACTTATCGGAACATCCTTTGGCACTGTAAGCACGATTGGCATTGCTTTAATGATAGCGGCAAGCGGCAGCAGCGTAAATCTCAACATGATTGCCGGGACAATTGTTGCTGGTGCTTATTTTGGAGATCGATGTTCTCCGATGTCTTCTAGCGCTAATTTGATCGCCGCTATTACCCAAACAGAAATTTATATTAACCTGAAAAATATGGCATTGACAGCCTTATACCCGCTGATAGTTTCCAGTATATTATATTTAATTTTATCTTTGGCGAATCCTGTCGAAATTGCCAACAACAACCTGACTGGTGAAATTAGCAGATATTTCAATCTTAACTCGATAACTTTATTGCCAGCCTTGACAATTTTCATACTTTGTCTAATGCGAGTTGATGTCAAAATTTCAATGGCTGTTAGTATAATTATAGGAAGTATAATTGGTATTTTTATTCAAGGTTACTCGCCCCTCGAAATTATCCAATTCATGCTCACAGGATTTAAATTAGAATCAGTTTCTAGTTTAAAAGATGTTCTGGTAGGAGGCGGGATTCTGTCTATGGTCAAAGTTTCAATAGTTGTGATTGTATCAACAGCATTTGCCGGGATTTTTGCAGGAACGAGAACGCTAGAATTTATTGAAGTGTATCTAAATAAAGCTTGATCGAGAGGCGATTTATTCTTGGGAACGACAGTCATTAGCATTTTCTCAGCAGCATTTGGCTGTACCCAAACTATAGCAATCCTGCTGACTCATCAGTTAGTTAAAGAAAAGTACAAACAACAGGGATTAAACGATTATCAACTTGCAGTAGACTTGGAAAATACTGCTGTTGTGATTTCTCCATTAATACCTTGGAATATAGCAGGATTACTCCCCGCTACTGTCTTGAGGTATGCGTTCAGGGGGGGTAAGTGACGCAACTGGGGAACGCTACGCGCTTATT
>CAXTSI010000673.1:0-3885 GCA_964246695.1 uncultured bacterium | reverse complement strand
ATTGCTAATTGCTAATTGCTAATTGCTAATTGCTAATTGCTAATCTTCCATTAGCTATTAGCTATTAGCCATTAGCCACTCACAAATTTCTAACGACATCCCAAACTATCTCGCGTTGAAACACCTGTAACTGGATTGATCCCATCAGCTTTGTCGCACATGAGCGCCACTTGATAGCGGTCAATCAAAGCGTCAGTAAAATCAGCACCAGTAATTATGGCATCATAGAAGCGGCTACGTGTCAAAATTGCTTCTTGGAAAATCGCATTCTTCAGGTTTGCACCATCGAAAGTGACTTGATCAACCATAGCACCTGTCAAATTTGCCCCTGCCAAATTGGCTTTCAGTAAAACTCCTTGGGAGAGGATAGCATTGGTTAAATTAGCTCCTTGAAAATTTGCCTCCCGCATTTGGGCAGCAACAAAAGTTGCACCACTCAAATCAGTGTTAGAAAAGTCACGATTCTCTAAATGTGTATTGCTATAGTTAATGGTTTTTACTTGTGCAAAAGCTGGCTTAGGATTGAGCATTATCCATAAAAAGGCAAGACACAAAATCAAAATCAAACTAAAAAGGCGAAGCAATATTTTTTTCATAATTTTGCTAATTGCTAATTGTTAATTGTTAGTTGTTAGTTGTTAGTTGTTAGTTGTTAGTTGTTAGTTGTTAGTTGTTAGTGGCTAATAGCTAATGGTAACAATTGACAATTAGCCATTAGCTATGTTGATTGTTAATTGTTAGTTGTTAGTTGTTAGTTGTTAGTGGCTAATAGCTAATGGTAACAATTGACAATTAGCCATTAGCTATTAACAATTACCCAACTAACAACCCTTTGGGTGACGCTCCTTCGTCGAAGATCGCGCTCCGCTCCTTGTACCGTTCGATCGCAACGCTTACGCTAACGTCGAAGATCGCTGCGCTATCGCAGTCGCCTTTGTCGGGAAACCCTCCTTATGCGCGCTGACTCACCACCAACTAACAACTACCAACTACCAACTACCAACTACCAACTACCAACTACCAACTAACTATTTCCAATCTTTCCCAACTCGGATTGTGAGGTCAGATTCCAGATCGCCAATCCCTGACACTTGGACTTGACCCAAGCCTAAGATTTTTTGTAGTTCTTGTCCTGCTTGGGGATTGCCTTTCTGGGCTATAATCTTAGTCTCACGTTGGGGATCGGTCGCATCCGGCATCGTGTAAACCTTGGTGAAGCCTTTCTGTTTGAGATAATTGATAAGTTTTTGAGTTTTCTGAGGTTGCCCAGAAGCATTTTGAATAGCAATTTTGAGGGTAGGGAGTGGTCGCACATCTGGCTTGGGACCTGTTATATTTACCCCTGCATAATCATTTAACAGGCTCGTTTGTCCAGTCAAATTCAACCAATAGCTATTGGGGTCTTTGCTGAAACGGCTAAAAGTACCAGGCAAAATGGTCATTTGGAAATTATCTCGCTCTAAGTTTAAGCCAAAGTTGACCAACGCCATCGCTTCTTCTACCTTCAGGTTGGTGTCAAAGTACTTGCGCATGGCGCGGGCTAATAGAGGTAATTTGGGTATGACAGTGGGACTATTAAGGCGATTGCGCAACCCGACCAAGAGTGCTTGCTGCCGCTGGACTCTTGGCAGATCTCCCAACCCTGGTTGGCGTACCCGGACAAAGATTTCTGCTTGTTCACCGTTGAGGGTTTGCCAGCCCTTGACTAAATTAATCTGCCGTCCGGAGTTGTATTTATATACTATTGGCTTGGCAACATACACCTCTACCCCTCCCAACTCATCCACTAACTGGCGCAAACCACTGGTAGAGATGCGGATGTAGCGATCGATTGGTGCATTGTTTAAGGTACGGCTGACCACCCGCGCCGCTAAAACTGGACCACCTTGAGGGTTAGCATCAGATACCTTATTTAATCCCTTCTCGGGAATTGCTGTCATTGTATCCTTGGGGATCGAAAGCACTCGGAGCGATTTTTCGCTTGGGTTGAGTCGTATCAGCAGCATGGTGTCACTTTTGCCAGAAAAACTTTCTGGTGAACCATCAACACTACCTGGGACTGGATTAATCCCCAAAACTAAAATATTCATTGGTCGTGTTAGCTGGTATCGGGAAATACTACTCCATAAATCCCCTGGCAATGGTGTTTTTTGCACATCTTTACCATTCATGCCTAAATCTTCCTCGCTTCGATCTATATCACTCCAAAGCGGAGTCCAAAGCGCCAAGGTTGATACCAGCAATCCCGATAAAGTGGTTCCTACAAAAAACGTTAGTATCCAAAATAACCACCGAGGCATGGTCAATCCTAGCCTGTCGTAAAGCTGGCTAGGAATGGAACCTGCAGACTCTATGATGTTATGGGAATCATTTGCTTTTTGTTTTACTGTCACTCCTGCTTGCAAGTGTTGTACTTGTTGAGATGTTCCCTGATTTTCTGGCCGTTCTACTTGTTTAACCACAACTATCTCCCCACTCAACCACTCCCTAACCGTATGTTAATCCAACCTACAAATCTTGCTAGTGGCAAAGGTCACAGTACACTTGTAGTGTTCTTTAGTAAGTCTTTATGACAGAATGACTAAATCCTTGTTCCCTGTAATCCTTGCCGGTGGTAAAGGTGAGCGTTTTTGGCCCTTAAGCCGCCAAAACCGACCCAAGCAATTTTTAACTCTTGATGGTGGTTCTAGAAGTCTCTTGCAAGCAACTGCTGACCGACTGCTCCCACTTACAGACAGTTGGGAAAACCTGTGGGTCATAACTTCTAGTCAGATAGCGCAAGGCGTTCGAGAACAACTGCCTGAACTGCCATCTGACAACTTACTTATCGAATCACAAGGAAGGGATACCGCTGCTGCCGTTGCCTGGGCAAGCTTGGAAATAAAAAAGCGTTACGGAGAAGATGCTCTTATAGGCTTTTTCCCCGCTGACCACTGGATTGCCGATGAGAAGGCATTTGCACACACATTAAGTGCTGCTTCACAACTTGCAGCAAACACAGCAGCGATTGTCACACTGGGGATCAAGCCCACCTTTCCATCAACTGGCTATGGTTACATAGAACAGGGTGAAAAAATCGGTAGCTTTAATGACTTGCCAGCTTATCACGTCAACCGCTTTACTGAAAAGCCTGACCGTCAAACGGCAGAAAATTTTCTATCTACGGGACGCTTTAGCTGGAATAGCGGTATGTTCTTTTTTCGGGCTGGCGTTGTTCTTAAAGAACTGCACATCCATGCTCCGGAAATTATTGAACCTATAGAAAAACACGGTCCTGACATTTACCCCCAACTACCTAAAAAGAGTATAGACTACGCCTTAATGGAAAAGACGAGTCTAGCATATGTCTTACCAGTAGAATTTGGCTGGGATGATTTGGGAGATTGGAATGCGATCGAGCGTTTACTGAAAAAATCAGATCATCCCAATGTAGAATTAGCTACCCACGTAGGGCAAGATACACAGGGGGCAATTGTTTACGCTACCAATCCAGAAGATGTCATTGTTACTATTGGGTTAGAGGATGTGGTGATAGTGCGCGATCGCAACGTCACGCTCATTGCCAAAAAAGACCGTACCCAGGAAATTAAGCAAGTGCTCAAAACCCTACAAAACGATCCCCGATTCACTCATCTTCTCTAAAACCTCAACGTCAAAGGGAGTGGTTAGTAGTTAGTGGTTAGTAGTTAGTAGTTAGTGGTTAGTGGTTAGTAGTTAGTGGTTAGTAGTTAGTGGTTAGTAGTTAGTGGTACTTTTTAACAACCAACAACCAACAACTAACAACCAACAACCAACAACTAACAACTAACAACTAACAACTAACAACCAACAACTAACAACCAACAACTATCAACTAACAACCAACAACCAACAACCAACAACCAA
>CAXTSI010000672.1:0-3890 GCA_964246695.1 uncultured bacterium | reverse complement strand
GAGTACCGCCGCGGTTGTAGTAGGCTAGGGCTAAGTTGGGGTCAATCCGCAGCGCTTCGTTGTAATCGCCGATTGCCTTCTGTTTGTCTCCCAACTCAGCACGGGCAAGACCTCGGTTGTTGTAGGCTAGGGCTAAGTTGGGATTAATCCGCAGCGCTTGGTCGTAATCGCCAATTGCCCCCTGCTTGTCTCCCAAATCAGTACGGGCAGATCCTCGGTTGTAGTAAGCTAGGGCTAAGTTAGGATTGAGGCGAATTGCTTCGTTGTAATCGCCAATTGCTTTCTGCTTGTCTCCCAAATCAGCAAGGGCAAGACCCCGGTTGTTGTAGGCATTGGCATAGTTGGGATTGAGGCGAATCGCTTCGCTATAGTCAGTAATAGCTCCTTTAAAGTCTCCTTTGTCATACTTACCCTTACCTTGAATCAAGAAGTTGTCAGCATTGGGTTCGGTGGCTACCACAGCAGGAGCAGAAACTCCCATATCTACCCCAACTTTTGCCGACAGTCTCAAAAAGGTATTGATGGGAATGCCCAAGTAAGAGCCTGTTTTCTGAGAGTTAGGATCTTTGTCTTCTCTGCCGTTAACTCCTACCAGTTCACCCAATTCATTCATCACTGCACCACCACTCATCCCTTTTTTGGTTTCATTGCTGTAAACCAAGGCATAGCCATCACGCAGGGCGTTTGAGGCATTAGCATTAATCGTCCCAGGAATGAAAGTGTAAATTGACTCATTAATTGCAAATGTCGGTTGAGGGTATCCAGCTACATAAGCCGTTGTGCCTGCTTTGCTGGCGTCAGAGTTGCCTATTTTAGCAACGGTGTAATTTTGACTGCTGGTAAACTGCACCACGGCTAAGTCTACTCCTGGCAGCTGTTTCACAGTGCTGTAGTTGAGCGGATAGTGCTTTTCATCAGGAGTGACAATTTCATATTTATCTGGTATCTCGATCGCATGAGCAGTTGTCAGGACGGTGTAAGTGTTACCCGATCGCTTGATAATCACCCCAGAACCGTACCTTGGCTTTTTACTTTGGATCTGCACTGTGATTTCTTGAGCAATTTTCGACACCTCAGGTGCAGATAGGGCTACAGCAACTTGTGTCTGCTGGGCTATTGATACCCCAATGAGTGCTGGTACGAGTCGATAATAAAGGTTCATTATCTCAGTTTTCAGTAAAATTTATTTGGTGTTTGGCATCAATTTTTGTGTAGGCACAGCCCAACTGAGGCGAATAATCCTTTGGTGCAAAGCTGGGTCAGCTTCGGAACCATCAGCAAACACAGAAGGCGCATCCCAAAGCGGATAGGCGTGCATCCCATTCACACCGACAACAAAACCGCGACGATTTAGCAGTGGTCCCCCGCTCATGCCCTTTCGGATATCATTTGTGTACCCAACCTGATATCCCCCCTCCAAAGCTTTATGCAGCACTAGCGACACCTTACCAGTAGTGAACACAAAGCCTTTGTTCCCAAATCCCTCTTCTGCACAGGGAAACCCACCGGCAAACACCTCATCCCCCACTGCTGGGTAAGAACCAAGGGATGCCACAGGATAGACAGTGTTAGTGGGGTGAAACTGCAATACAGCCAAATCAATGCCCTGTAGAGACTTTGCATGCAACGTCTCTACATTCTTAGGCACATCTGCCGCCCAAATTCGACCATCGTTTGTCTGAATGCGATACGGTCCGTCACCTGCTTGCAACACATGAGCATTGGTCAGCACGGTATAAATTGGTCCTTGCCTTTTTAGCACAATCCCTGAGCCTAAGACATTTCGCGACATCACCTTGACAGTGATGGCTTGCGCAGAGGACTGCAGCTGTTTTACAGATAGTTGAGTGGAAGGTTGTGACCGTTTATAAAGCTTGTTCTCACTGACATTTACTGCCCCTGCCGACAGCGTGATTAATAAACTGCCAACACAGCCAAACAGTGTCAATTTATGCCAATTCATCTGATTTTAAAGGTAATTTCCTCACTTTTTAGTTGGGTGTTAGTTGTTAGTTGTTGGTTGTTAGTTGTTGGTTGTTGGTTGTTAGTTGTTAGTTGTTGGTTGTTAAGAATAATTTTAACAATCAACAATTAGCAATTAGCAATTAGCAATTAGCAATTAGCAATCAACACCAGTAAATTAGATGTTTGAGAACTCAGTATCTGGTTCAGATGGTGCAAAGTATAGGTACGCCTCGAAATCGATATTGACTGGATCGTTGCTGCTGTCGCCGCCTGTTTGATTCACTACGTTTCCAGCTGCTAGGGCACGGCGATCGAATAACTTGTGTGCAGTAGCGTCGGCATCGCTGCCTGGTTTGAGAGTGAATAACAAAGTACTTTGTGTACAATCAGCGTTTTTTTGAGCAGCGGCGCATACGACGGGTTGTGCGTTGAGTTTACCTGCCTTGATATATCTCAGCGTACCGTGGTCATAGTTGCTCTGAAATCTTCGAGATACCTCCAGACAGCGATCCTGAGGTGTCAACCCCATACCTCTGAAATAGTTAGAAACCCAGTGAATAATCGGCAAATTCTTCCCGTCTAGGGTGCGAACAAATGTTGTAGATACACCGTTGCTTTTACCGCAGTAAAAGGTTGCACCTTTAGCATAACCGGGTTGATTGAGGGTTATAGTTGTGCCAAAGGCGATCGTAACCCCCGTCAACATTTTGACAAGTAACCGCAGTTTCATATGTAAAGCAATTATGAGTTCTAACAAATTATTATATAGATACAATTTAACAAGTATTGAATTTTGTAATAAAACTGATAAATTGATCTGCCTCCGCGTTGGCGTTATCAGCGTGGTTAGGAGATATGGTCATTAATTATACAGCACATCTAGCTAGATTGAGCAATTTAAATTTATATAATATTGCCGGTTTTTTGTACCTAACCCTATAATTAGTATAACTACATGCGCGATCGCGTAGTACCAATTGCCAAACTAGTACAAATGAACCGTGATCAAGTGAATAAACAGCCAGATTCATCTGATAAAAACCTTAATGGAGTTCAACCTGTATCTAAGAAAACAGGCGTGTTGCCACGGTCAATCGCGAGAACAGTTAATAAAATTAAAGCAGATTTCTCTCCCAAAGCACAAGAGCAATTTATTGAAGATTTTCAAATTTCTAAAAATAAGACAAGAAGTGCTGTGAGCTTTTTGGCAATGTTAGTTATTTTGCCAATCTTAACTCAGAATTTATCTAAGCAATTCTTAGTAAATCCTATAGTTGACCGCATCAGAGGTGAAAATACATCGAAAATTTTCCTCAATTATCAAATGGAAGAGGAAGCTCTGCGGGAATTAAAGACTTTTGAAGAAAAACTAAAGTTTCAAAGCTTACTTCATTATACTCCTAGCCTTTCAGCAGAGGTAGTAGAAGCAAAAGTCAAGCAAAAAGCAATTGAGATAGCCAAGGAATTTCGCCAGAAAAGTCGTAGTGCTATTAGCAATGTATTTGCTAATTTGATCTCAATCATTGCTTTTGCTGTAATCGTTGCTACAAGCAAAAGAGAAATTGCCATTTTGAAGTCATTTATGGATGAAATTGTCTATGGTATTAGCGATAGTGCCAAGGCTTTTTTAATAATTATGTTTACAGACATATTTGTAGGATTCCACTCACCCGATGGGTGGGAAGTGATTCTTGAAGGATTTACGGAAAATTTAGGGCTTCCTGCAAATAGAAGTGCGATATTTACATTTATCGCTACATTTCCTGTGATTCTAAACTCTATATTTAAATACTGGATCTTCAACTATCTCAGTCGAATGTCTCCTTCAGCATTAGCTACATTAAACGAAATGGACGAGTAAATATACTCCCAACCAACAACCAACAACCAACAACAAACAACAAACAACAAACAACAAACAACAA
>CAXTSI010000671.1:0-3912 GCA_964246695.1 uncultured bacterium | reverse complement strand
GAACTGGCACTTAGTCAAGAAATTAACATTCAAATTTCCAGGTGCAAGATATGAGGTAACGGAATTGCGTCCAAAGCGAGTGCAGCGATGTAACGAAGCAATCTCAAAGCTTGATTAAACGATCAAGAGTGCGTGAGTTCTAGAAACTATATTTTCGGGAAATCTGCGGTTCGGTAGTTTGACAGCTTGTCTTTTGACACGGTTATTGACTTCACTTAAAATACTTTCTTCTGAGTTTAGGTGGGGAGATAGCATCGAAAATCTTAAAACTGTTGTCTGTTTGCCTACCTCAGATCTTGCACCATTCTCAATAAGACCTAAAAAACCGGGTTTCTCAACGATTAATAAAGGGCTTCAGCCTTCAATATTTGCAAGAAACCCGGTTTTTGATGCTGGTGCAAGATATGAGCTACCCTTTCAATCAGTTCAGATTACTTCGCTCACTTTTATAAATTCTATGTTCCACCGCAATTTAAATAAACATTTGGGATGGCTATTACTTTCAGTTCTAATTGCTACACCAGTTGCTGCCCACACTGAAAAGGTATCCGGAGATGTGGGCGGTTTGCTGCATATAGAACCCCACGACAATCCGCAAGCAGGTAAAACGGCTCAAGCGTGGATCGTGCTAACCCGTAAAGGAGGGCAACTTATTCCCCTTGCACAATGTAACTGTCAGTTGGCTGTCTACCCTAACCCTCATACTAAAGGCGATGCTCCGCTACTGAACCCACGTTTGCATGCCGTAACAGCCCAGCAGCATCAGGATCTTCCCGGAGCGGAGATCGTATTTCCTAAAGCAGGAGCTTATGAACTGGAGTTCAGCGGCACTCCAAAATCAGGAGCCAGTTTCAAGCCGTTTAAGTTATCATACACTGTTAACGTCGGTTCCTAACAAATACCTAGCACTTGGACATAATTCAATACGGTTCAGTTAAGGGTAGCGTGAGGCGGAGAAACCCGGTTTCTCAAAGAAACCGGGTTTCTGGGTTGATGCTTATCTGAACTGTATTGGGACATAATTAACCTGAATATTGGGCGGGCAGGATGCCCACCCTACAAGAGGAATGATTATCTTGTGGGGTGGGCATCCTGCCCGCCCACCAGTTATGTTCAACTACTTCTTTTGGCAAAAAATTTATGATTCCTCATTTGACTCTTTTTCCGGCTGCTTTTTGGCGACAATTTCCTCAAGTTCTTTAAGGTGTTGTGCGGTAATCAGCCATTCCTCTTCTGGGATAGATGTATCGGAATCAGACTTATCTTGTTGCTCAGCTAAAGTTTTTACTTGATTAACAATTATTGATAATGCTTTACCTTGGGAAATCGCAGTTTTCAACACTTCAAAACGTGCTGGTTCATCTAGCCGACGTAACAACTGTGAGATGATCCGACTAATTCTCGTTTCATTGCTGAAATCAAATATTGTTGTAGGTTCATCTTCAACACACAACAGTTGTTCGCCAACATCAAAAAAAGCTTGCACAATTGCCGGAATTCTGTCTAAAGGAATTGCTTGTTCAGTGTAATTATCCAGTTGTTCCAGAAATGCTCTTACTTGTGTTGTGCCATCTGGACGTATTTGCTTAGCAAGTTCTACCAGGCTTTCTCCAAATGCCTTAGTGTCAAAAGCTGTAGCAATAATTGCTGTTATTTGAGTATGAGATAATTCACTTTCAGATAAATTTAAACGAAAGTAAACGGGAAATATTTCTGGGCAGCATACACGCAGTTCCTTGCACCATTCTGATTCTTGTTTTTCATCGTATTCGCTACTACCCCAAACACATTCTAATTTAGGAAAAAGACCCATTAGTAACTTTTGAACTGGCTGCTTATCCTCATCTGGAAGATCAGCTATCCAGGAATTTTGTATATTTTTGAGTTGGTCAAGTGAATAATTTGCTTCTCCTAGGAAAGCATTTTTGTTTTTGCGGATGATGTCGTATACCATCGGGCAAAATACTCGTAGCGATTCCAAAGCAATGAAGTCAACTGGGTTGACTTCATCTTTCACTGATGCATATGTCAGTTTAAGAGTATCAGTCAGATGAACAATATCACGGAGGTTGGTAATAAAATGGTCTATTCCTTGATAGTAAATCTTGCTCCAGTAGGCTGGCTCAAATAACTGCTTTTGTGCGTCAGCCATGACACTTTCAAGTTTTTCAAAAAGTAGTCTCCGAAGTGAGGTTTTATCTGGCAATGGTAACTCAAAAGCAATTTGAATAATTTTCTCAAGGTATGCTTCTCCAGATACCTCCTGAGTTTCTGCTAGTGCTTTGAGAATAACTTCTTTATCAAAAACCAGAAGATAGACAACGTTAGTAAAACTCGGAATTGCCTTCAGTAGGCGAAATAGCTGCTTGATCTCCTCACCAGAAAGCCGATCGATATCGTCAATTGCTACGACTATTCGTTGCTTCTGCTGTGTTAGTGTGACTTCGACTTCATCTTTTAACTCGGAAGCCTCCTTTGCCTTATCGTCAAATATTGTCGCTATTGCTGAACCAGCTTGAGCGTAAGGTAGAGGAATTTGCGAAACAACTTTAGCCACGTCTGCTATTCGTTCTCTTACGCCTTTCGGCACATATGTTGCTTTGGTAAGAACATTTTGTAATTGGTCAAAAAAGCGCCTTGTAATGTCTTGGTATCCTGAAAATAACCAAGGATTAAAGGGGACGATAATTGGTTGCTCTTCTTCTGGCTTTTGCTGGAGATATTCAACTATAAACTTCATCAATGTCGATTTACCGGAACCCCAAGAACCGTACACCGCAATCACATATCCTTCAGCAATAGTCATGTCGCAAATACTGTCTGCCAAATACTGGGCAAAGGTTGCATATCCCAGTCGGTCTGTTTCAGCAGTGATTAAGGTATCCTCTGTCGTCAGCTCGTCAACTTTCGGTGATGGCATAAAAAGCTTTTTTACTTTTACTTATATAACGCTTATCTTGCCACAGTTATTAGATCGCCATAGCTCACCTTAAGATACAATTCTCAAGCTGAAGTATCACTCCATCCTGGAAATGCAAATCAACTGGCAACCTGCTAAAACCTACGAAGATATCCTGTATCATAAAGCTGACGGCATTGCTAAAATTACCATCAACCGTCCCCACAAACGCAATGCCTTTCGTCCCAAAACTGTATTTGAACTGTACGATGCTTTCTGTAACGCTCGCGAAGATATCAGGATTGGTGTTGTATTATTTACTGGTGCGGGACCGCACACTGATGGAAAATACGCTTTCTGCGCGGGAGGCGATCAAAGTGTTCGGGGACACGCTGGTTATGTGGACGATGATGGGATACCCCGTTTAAACGTGCTAGACTTGCAACGCTTGATTCGTTCTATGCCGAAAGTGGTAATTGCTCTTGTCGCTGGGTATGCGATCGGTGGTGGACACGTCCTCCATTTGATTTGTGACCTCACCATTGCCGCAGATAATGCTATTTTCGGACAGACTGGTCCGAAAGTTGGCAGTTTCGATGGTGGTTTTGGTGCCAGCTATCTTGCCCGCATCGTCGGACAAAAAAAGGCAAGAGAAATCTGGTTTCTCTGTCGCCAATACAATGCCCAGCAAGCACAAGAAATGGGTTTGATTAATTGTGTTGTCCCAGTGGAACAATTAGAAGCAGAAGGTATTCAGTGGGCGCAAGAAATTTTAGAAAAAAGCCCGATCGCTATTCGCTGTCTGAAAGCAGCATTTAATGCTGACTGTGATGGTCAAGCTGGTTTGCAAGAACTCGCTGGGAATGCTACTTTACTCTATTACATGACAGAAGAAGGGTTGGAGGGAAAACAAGCGTTTCTGGAAAAACGTTCACCTAATTTTCGCGCCTTTCCTTGGTTACCATAAAAAGTGTTAGTTGTTAGTTGTTAGTGGTTAGTTGTTAGTTGTTAGT
>CAXTSI010000670.1:0-3922 GCA_964246695.1 uncultured bacterium | reverse complement strand
TAACAACCAACAACTAACAACTAACAACTAACAACTAACAACCAACAACTAACAATACGCCACTTCTAGCGAGGTGGAGTACTCTCAAACCGGAATTCAGTACCAACTTTGAGAGCGTTGGCATTCAAACGGGGAGACGCGAGCAGCGATGTGTTGTAAGGATTCGGTAAATCTGGAGTGCGAATATATGGACCACTGCTAACCTGTTGGTTCAGGATATCGCGATAGACAATGTTAACCAACTCAGCATCTCGTGCGATTTCATTTTCCGGAAAGGAGTTCTGGAACAAAGAACCAGGTCCAACTATCCAATCTATCTGACGTTTTAAGGTCTGATTGCTGTAGAAATTGGGATCGTTTTTAAAAAAAGCTCTTTCAAATACCTCATTTGGCGTTTCATAACCGGGTGTTGCTGTTTCGGCTGTGGCACGGAGCGGAACAGTTATAGTAGCAAAAAGTACTAATAAACCACTGAGGGTTTTGCAATTTAAACCCATGACCATAACTCCTCTATTTTTGAGCGAATCTTAACTTATGCTTAATTTCAGAACTCTGATGAGTTCAACTTTTGGTTTAGCACAACTTTTAATGCGTTGTAATGACTTATCAAGCCGAAACCCACACTCAGTCACATTTGTGGGCAGCTACTGCCAATCTGACCAGTGTACGCCAACAATTACTAGATTTATTTTGCCAATTGGCATACCAAGAAGGTGATTTTGTCCTCTCTTCAGGGCAGCGCAGTTCTTACTACATCAATGGTAAGCAGGTGACACTCCATCCCTTAGGCGCTTTGGCGATCGGTCGCATTCTCTTATCCCTACTGCCATCAGATACCCAGGCAGTAGCAGGTTTAACGCTGGGAGCAGATCCAATTGTCAGTGCTGTGAGTGTAGTTTCTGCCTACGAAAACCGACCGATTCCCGCACTGATTATTCGCAAAGAAGCCAAGGGTCACGGCACAAGGGCGTATCTTGAAGGACCATTATTGCCAGCAGGTGCTCTAGTCGTGGTTTTAGAAGATACCGTCACTACTGGACAATCTGCGATGAAAGCAGTTGAACGACTCAAAGAAGCAGGTTATACTGTTGATCGAGTAATTTCACTGGTAGACCGCAAACAAGGGGCAGCAGAGTTTTACCAGTCTATAGGGTTGAAGTTTGAAGCGGTGTTTACAATTTCAGAAATTCAGGAACGATACCAGAAACTGGGGAATTGCTAATGGCTAATGGCTAATAGCTAATTGCACTATTAACCATTAGCAATTAGCAATTAGCAATTAGCAGTTAGCAACTTCCTTATCCTTTGCCAAGAACTTCTCTAGTTCTGTCAAAGCGTCAGCATCGACTTTTGTTTGCATTGGGCAGAACTTGGGACCACACATTGAGCAAAATTCAGCGGTTTTGTAGATGTCTGCTGGCAGGGTTTCGTCGTGATATTCCTTGGCTCTTTCGGGATCGAGTGATAATTCAAATTGACGATTCCAGTCGAAGTTGTAGCGTGCGTGGGACATTTGATCATCCCGATCTCTAGCACCTGGGCGATGTCTGGCAATATCGGCAGCGTGAGCAGCTATTTTGTAGGCAATCAAACCATTGCGTACATCTTCGGCATTTGGCAATCCTAAATGTTCTTTAGGTGTTACATAGCACAGCATAGCCGTACCGTACCACCCAGCTAACGCTGCCCCAATAGCTGAAGTAATATGGTCATAGCCAGGAGCGATGTCCGTTACCAATGGTCCTAGCACGTAGAAAGGTGCTTCCGAACACTCTTCCATCTGCTTTTTGACGTTGAACTCGATTTGATCCATCGGCACATGTCCTGGACCTTCTACCATCACCTGTACATTATGCTCCCAAGCTTTGCGAGTCAATTGACCGAGGGTTTTAAGTTCAGCTAATTGTGCAGCATCAGATGCATCGTGCTGACAACCAGGACGCAGGGAATCACCCAAACTAAAGGAGACATCGTATTTCTGAAAAATTTCAATGATGTCGTGTAAGTGGGTGTAAAGCGGGTTTTGCTTGTGATGATGCAACATCCACCTTGCCAAAATTCCGCCACCGCGAGACACAATACCAGTGATGCGATCTCTCACTAAAGGCAAATGCTCAATCAAAATCCCAGCATGGATTGTCATATAATCGACTCCCTGCTGGGCGTGTTTTTCAATTACATGAAGAAAGTCATCTGGTGTCAGCTTTTCAATATTGCCGTGGACACTTTCTAAAGCTTGGTAGACTGGTACTGTGCCGATGGGAACAGGCGAAGCTTTGATGATGGTGGAGCGAATTTCATCTAAGTTACCACCGCCAGTAGACAGATCCATGACAGTATCAGCACCATACTTCACCGCCAGTTGAAGTTTTGCGACTTCTTCCTCCATATTGGAAGAGTTAGGACTCGCGCCGATATTGGCATTTACCTTACACTTTGAAGCGATGCCAATACACATCGGCTCCAGGTTAGTGTGATTTACATTGGCGGGAATAATCATCCGACCACGCGCCACTTCTTCTCGAATTAGCTCAAAGGGAAGGTTTTCCCGTTCGGCAACGTAGCGCATTTCTTCGGTGATGATACCCTGACGAGCGTAGTGCATTTGGGTAACATTGTTCTGCCCACGTCGCTTGGTGACCCATTCTGTACGCATATTCAACTTCCTTGATAAACAGCTTCCCTCCGCCGGTATTACCCGGAATCAGGTGTTAAGGGTGTAATCTCAGCCTGATTTTACAGGCACCCCTAGCATGAAAAACAATCTTACCACTTTAGTTCTGGGTCGGAGCAAGAAAGTTAACAATTTCTGATGTGAACACAGCCCACTTTTAAGAAAGATGAAATTCGTTCTGGCGTAGGCGCTTTGAAATTCTGCGTCCACAGCGTAAGTCCCACGGCGCCCATCCGTGGGATAAACTGTTAAGAGTTCACTGGTTCGAGTTCCCTCTGAACTAATTAATTTCTAGCTCTGTGCTGTTTTGCGTTTCTCCTGAATATGTTCTAATACCGCCTCGTGTATTTCCTCAGAAGTCATAGACGCGGGATACTTGACGGAAGACTAATCAGAATTTCTATTTACCTGCTTCTTGTAAAAATAGGCGTTCAAGAAACAGATCGTTACTCTTCATACTTACCAAGTCGGCTGTAATACACGAAAGTCTGTCTTCTACATCGAGGCATCCAGGTTTGGGTAGTGAATCCATACTCATCCATTTTGTGAGTGAGGGAATCTAATGCCAAATGACCAATTAGCAATTAGCAATTAGCAATTAGCAATTAGCAATGACTAGTAACTATAAATATATTATTTTTTACAAACCCTATGGCGTCCTCAGCCAGTTTACAAAAGACACTCCCACACATAGCACCCTAAAAGACTATATCCAGGTTCCTGATGTTTATCCTGTAGGGCGTTTGGATTGGGATAGTGAAGGGTTACTATTGTTGACCAATCACGGGCAAATGCAATATCGCCTCTCTCATCCACAATTTGAACACGAACGTACCTACTGGGTACAAGTGGAGCGAATTCCTGATGCAGATGCTTTAACTCAGCTGCAAGCAGGTGTGAAAATCCAAGATTATCGTACTCGACAAGCATTGGTGCGGTTATTACCAGAAGAACCGTTTCTACCTGAACGCGATCCGCCAATCAGATTCCGCAAAAATGTGCCAACAGCGTGGCTGGAAATGACCTTGACCGAGGGCAAAAACCGCCAGGTACGGCGAATGACAGCGGCTGTGGGATTTCCGACTTTGCGATTGGTAAGGGTGAGTATTGCCCACTTACAACTAGATGGTTTGCAACCCGGTCAGTGGCGTGACCTCAACCCAAGTGAACTGAAATTGTTGCATGAGTTGGGTTCGCTGAGGCGGCGAAGGTGATTAAAGCACAATGGGGAGTGGGGGGAGTGGGGGG
>CAXTSI010000669.1:0-3929 GCA_964246695.1 uncultured bacterium | reverse complement strand
CGAGCGATTGTCAACAACTGCTGTTGATATTCTATAGCTTTGGGGTAGTCTCCCAGATTAGCGTAAACAATACCGAGATTACCCAGCGCTGCTCCCTCACTTTGACGGTCTTTTATCTGACGAGCGATTGTCAACAACTGCTGTAGATATTCTATAGCTTTGGGGTAGTCTCCCAGATTAGCGTAAGCAATACCGAGACTACCCAGCGCTGCTTCCTCATTTTGAGGGTGTTTAATCTCGCGAGCGATTGTCAACGCTTGCTGTAGATATTCTACAGCTTTGGAGTAGTCTCCCAGATTACGGTAAGCTTGCCCGATATTACTCAACGCTGCTCCCTCACTTTGACGGTCTTTTATCTGACGAGCGATTGTCAACGAATGCTGTTGATACTCTATAGCTTTGGGGTAGTCTCCCAAATATAAGTAGGCAGCACCGAGACTACCCAGCGCCCTTCCCTCATTTTGAGGGTGTTTAATCTCGCGAGTGATTGTCAACGCTTGCTGTAGATATTCTACAGCTTTGGGGTAGTTTCCCAGATTTAGGTAGGCATTACCAAGATTACTCAGCGCTGCTCCCTCACTTTGACGGTTTTTTATCTCCCTATAAATAACCAGCGCTTGTTCCCAAGACTTTAATGCTGCTTCAAATTGACTGGTATTAAATTGCTGTAAACCTTGTTCCAACAATCTGTCTGCTTGAGCTTTCCGCTCATCTGTTGTCTGCGCTAATACCTGCGATGCTGTAAATTTTACTGCTAAGTTGGGCGATAGGTCGGTTGATACCACTGCCAGTAAACTAATAACTATACCCAGTCCAATTTTGTGATTACGTATCATTTTTAATGTCACAAATCTCAGGCGCTGAAAACTACAATTCATAGGTATGTTAATGCCCCTATAAAGGCGGACAGGTCAGGGAGTTAATTGTGCCTGTATCATATCCTTTCTGAACTGTGTAGGGGATTTATATTTTAAGGCGGTGTGAGAGGGCTGGGTATTGTAGTCAGTCATCCAGTCGGACAGGCTCTCCAGGACAGTTTTGGCATCAGGGCATGGGTGGACATCGGCATAATCGACCTTGATGTTTTTGACAAAAGCCTCTGCCATCCCGTAAGTACTAGAGTTTGAACGTTTAATTGTACTGTGCTGCTACGTTCCTTTTAACTGGAGTTTAGACTAAATTCTATTTTTTAGGCTACAGCCCTTGTGTAGCAAGCATTTTAGACTTGGGAATCTAAACAAGCTTATAAATTAGGAAAGCCTGTCTGGATAAGGGTTTGGCGGTTTGGGAATCAAAATTAGTCTAAACTCCAATTTTAACGCCGAAAGTGTAGACTGTCGGAACATCATAGCTTACGGCAAAAATGGCGAAATGGTATGGCGAATTGAGGGGAACCCTTATACTACACGCTATTACCGCCCCTTGGAATGGCATGACTCTTACCCCAACATCTTCACTGAATCTGATGATGAAGGAAATCTTATCTTAAAAGCAATAAATTGGGATGGAATAATTTTCAAAATTGATCCAAATAATGGATCAGTTGAAAGGATAGGACAGAGCCGCTAGTAGAAATTACCTTTGATTTTGCTGGATAAGTTGTTGAATTGTATTGATTCCCAGATGCTCAGCTAATTTGTGAAACTGATCAACATCTGCTTGTTTAACTATGGTACGTTCTATGCGATCGCCCTTTGCTTGCAGAATAGTCTCAGCGCTATTGCCCTTTTTGACTTGCACAGTCAGCACATCGTCTTTTTGAACGCACTCGTAGCGATTGTGCTTTATGGTCACTCCACCCCAGATATCAAGTTGACCACTCTCAGCCAAAAGCAACTGTACAGTGTTCAACAATCTGCTACCACGCTCCTGGTAGGGGCGATACCTGCCCATATCACCTTCTATTATCTTGGCCAAATAAGAGGAAACAGTTAAGTCTGTGTTTGACTCTTGGGCTTTTTGGATATTTTGAATATGATGGCTTCGCTCAGATTCCAGCCCAAGGTCATGAACTGCTTGGAGCCAAATCTCTAAATCGAACTCATTGTGAGTTCGTGCGACTGAATTCTCTGTTTGAGAATTCTCAAGTGTAATGCTTTTATTCTCTAATACAGGTAGGGTATGCTGGGAATGATTGTTTGTGTTCGCCGGACTGAAAGTTGGTTCAATAATTTCGGCTGAATTCTTACCGACATACCTTTCATCTTTTTGGTCTGGGGGTAGCGATAGTTCCTTTTTTGATGAAAGTTCAAGGTAATCTTTCAAGTCTTTTGGAAGTGGAGGGGGATTACATCTTTGAACCTGTATCTGTTTGGGATAACCTTCTTTCCGCAATTGAGCAACGAACTGATCTGCTTCATTTTCATCAAAATATTCAGAGTCACCATCCATTGAAAAAGTGTCAGTTCTTTCATAAGTGAATGGGCTATCCTCATTAATTTTGAAGGTAATGCTTTTGGTGGAAAGGTCTTCGGCAAAGCTTTTGTTTTCTGCGGTAAATATCAATAAGTCATTTTTTCGTTCAATGAAGATGGCTTGCCCTGGTGTCTCACCATTTACCATCAACAGAAATTCTTCAGATTTTGTGATTTCATCGAACACGTTCCCTTCCTTAAGAAGAGTGGCGACATTCTCACCCGATAGGGGAGAGATAGCATCAGGCAGAGGTTCACTTTGGGTGTCTAAGGTTCCTTCGCTATCATGCTCTTCAAGAGCATTTTCAGTCTTGGCTAGTTGATTTTTAATGGCTTCAGTAAAACCCTGATCCAAAAGATTTTTAGAAAACATCGTAGCGTAAGAGCGATCGCAGTTTCGCCACTCCTGACCGAGTGCGCTTGTGGCTGTTTCCTTAAGTCGGAGGCTGCCATTGTGGGCGATCGCAAACACCATTTCACTATCTATGAATGTGTCACCGTTTGCACTTAGATAGTGAGTCAAATATATCACATCTTCATGCCGTTCGATCACAAGTGGTATATACGGCTCGTTTTCGATCTTAAGATGAAAGTCATCGCTCTCCATCACAGTTTGAAGCAAACCGCCGCGCTCAAGGAGCTTGACAATGTTTTTTTCTGGTGTTCCTCTTTGCAGTGGCGAAGGGATAGTTTCTATCAAGGTATCGTTGAATGAGAAATTATCCTCAACTGGAATATTTGTGTTGTCGTGTTGATTCAATAAATTACCTGTTGCTTCCTGAAAATTCGGTTCATTTGAAAGGTAAAGTTCTGGAGTAGGGGGGGCTTCACTAAAAGATGGCAGTTTAACACCCATCATCGCCCTTGCCGCCCCAGTCATTCCATGGGCTGCCAGCGAGTAACCTTTCTCACCCATTAAATATTCGAGAAGTGGTTCCAGCTTGTCTTTGTCAAGTTGGCAAGCCATGCGATCGCTAACTGAGTAAAAATCGTCTTGGATAATTTCGAGGATTTTTTTATCCAAGAAGTATGCCCCCCCTCCGTCCTTTGCTTTCGGGGTTTGTAGTATAAAACAATCGCCACGGTTACTTTGCTTGATTGTAAGTTTCTCGTCTCCAGTCTTCAGTTGCCCACCGTACTCGGTCAAAAATCTCGAAGCATCTTCGATAGTAGGCATTGTAACGGGCATTTTCTCCAAGGCGTTCTCGCAATCGAAGCCTCTTGGTGTTAGCAGTCCTTGACGAATATTGCCGCCTGCATCAGTAAAATTTATCATTCTGCCTGGAAATTTTTCCCAAGCTCGGAGCAGGTTGCCCGTAAAAATTTGACGCTGCTCACGTGTTCGGGTTTGTAAATGGTCAAACAGATCATAAATGGGAATCTTATCATCTGTTTGTTCTGCAACTTTTAGAATGATTGAATTTTCTTTTCCAGTGTTCACCTGGGATAAAGGTAGCGTTACTCATATCTTGCACCTGGAAATTTGAATGTTAATTTCTTGACTAAGTGCCAGTT
>CAXTSI010000668.1:0-3944 GCA_964246695.1 uncultured bacterium | reverse complement strand
CTCCCCACTCCCCACTACACAGTCGGTTGGGGTTCTTTGATTTTGGTGTCCAGTGTCTTTGGATCAACGGATACAAGTTCACCGTGTTTGAGAGTCCAACAAAAATCGGCGATCGCCAATAAATCCCCAGCGTCGTGTGTCACCACCAACAGCGTCCAATCTTTTTTCAGTTTCGCCAATAAATTTACCAGTTGCTGACGTATTGACCAATCTAACCCGGCTGTGGGTTCATCCAACAATAATAAGCATGGCTGGCGAATCAACTGCACTGCCAAAGCCAAACGCCGCTGCTGACCACCACTTAAAGCATGGGGTGGTGATGAGAGCGATAAATGCTCTAATCCTACTTCACTCAGGGCGTGCTTAACTTGCTCTGACCCGATCTCTGGATGTCCTAAGCGCAATTCTTCTAGGATAGTCCCACCACAAAAGTGCCGTTCAGGAAACTGAAATACTAACCCAGCTAATTGTTGTATCTGTTCAGCTAAGAGTTCTTGTTCGCGCCAGAAGATTGATCCGGATGTGGGTTCGGCTAATCCAGACAAAATTTCGAGTAACGTACTTTTGCCAGAACCACTGGGTCCAATAATTAGACCCAGTTTTTGGGGTTCTAACTCCAAATTAATTGATTTGAGAATCGCTCTTTGGGAAGCCGTAGGGTGATAAACGAGATTTCTAAGATGGAGCATTTGTTAAGATTACCAAAAAGTCAGCAACTTACCGATCGACTACGCTGCCAGTAACTAGAAAGTTAAGTCAGAAGGTGCAGCGCATAACATACGCTAACATCATCTACCCAGCAGCAAGAAATATTCTCTTTTTTCCCATATTACGAACCACTCTCCGATAATAGTAGAGACGTTGCATGGGACGTCTCTACTCCATTGTGGCAAACTTGTTCTTAAACAATAGCTACAACAAGCATCGGAACTTGGAAAAACTTACAAAGTCAAAATATATATAAATTTTTGGCTTAAACAACCCTGATTCTGTGTTAACTATCTCTGGCATTATAAGTAACATATAAAACAACTTCAATAGTAATTATGCTGAAATCACCAATAACGAAACGCTTTTCAGTTCCGCTACCAATTGTATCTGCGATCGCTAACCTAGCAAAAATAGCTTTTGCCACCGCCTTTACACTCAATATCTGGGTAAGTCCCTCTCTAGGAGCAGATCCTTTTCGGACTACCAAGCCTCGCAACATTGGTGACAAAACGGAAGCAGCATTCAAAGCTATTTTCCAACAGGGCGACTACCAAACTGCAGAGCGTTACCTGCAACAAGCTCTATCTACAGAACGAAACGAACCCCTAGCCTATGCCATGAAAGCGTCCTTGGCATACATGAATCAGGATTGGACTACACTAGACACCTACAGCAAAAAAACCCTAGAAACAGCACAAAAACTGATGACTAGCGATCCCTTGCGCGGCAATTTATACACTGCTGTTGGTGATTTTTTAGAGGGCGCAGTCATCCTTAGCCGTGAGGGTACACTCAAGGGTGCTCCTCAAGCTTTAAGTCGCCTACGCCAAGTATACGACAATTTAGACAAAGCCGAAGCGATTTCTGCTAACGATCCAGAACTGAATTTGCTCAAGGGCTATATGGATTTAATGCTGGCTGTGAATCTGCCTTTTGCCAACCCAGAACAAGCTATTGAACGGTTGCAGAAAAATGCTGCGCCTCGGTATCTGGTGGATCGGGGTGTTGCCATTGCCTATCGGGATTTAAAGCAGTACAATCAGGCACTAGATTATGCCAATCGTGCTTTGAAACAGACCTCTGATAACCCAGAATTATATTATCTCAAAGCCCAAATCCTCAAAGAACAGGCGAAAAAAGACACAAACCAGCAACTTATGCAAGAGGCGATTATTAATTTTGACAAAGCACTAGCTAAGAAATCTCAACTACCAACTAATTTGGTCAAACAAATTGAGCATGAACGAGGCAATGCTGTTAAACGGCTTAGTCCATAAGCATGGCTAATGGCTAATGGGCAATGGCAATTAGCAATTAACAATTAGCAATTAGCAATTAGCAATTAGCAATTACCACTCCCAACTCCTTTACAATTAGGTTTGAGTAAAAGTAACGAATACGAAATATGAAACACTTAACGGAAATGCAGGTACAGTTCCGCGAGTTTAACCCTTTTGATGTCTGGATTTGGCTACAGTTTAGTACAGTTCCTTCTGAGCGTGAAAAGCAGTATGTACAAGAGGTTTTCAATTCCTGGTTTTATCTAGGCAAGTTGGGTGCATTTAATGCCGAAAACCTCCAGATACAGGAAACGGGAGTGGATCTCAGTTACATGAATTATGACTCTCATGGGTATGACAAAAGCTTGTTGGCGCTGATGCACAACATGGGTGAGTTGGAGTATGAAGGGACGTGGGCGCGTTGCTGGTTTGACTTGGGAACTTCTGATGCGATCGCCCTAGATATTCTGATCAACGCCCTCAAGCAGCTCAGTCAGGAATATGTCACGATTGAGCTATTGTACATGGGTGGCGAAAATGAAGATTGGCCTGTTGAGGATAGCGAAAGTCGTCCTTCGTTTATTTACGATAATTACGAGAACTAGCAACAACAATGCATAGACAAGGGGAAATTCGAGTCTTAGCCTTGGGAGTCATTCTCCAAGGCGATCGCGTCTTCATTTCTGAGGGCTACGATCCAGTTAAGCAGCAAACTTTCTACCGCGCCATGGGCGGTGGTGTGGATTTTGGCGAAACAAGTTTAGCAGCCCTCAAACGCGAATTTCAAGAAGAAATCCAAGCAGAATTAATAAATATTCGCTACTTAGGCTGTTTAGAAAATATATTTACTTACAACGGTCAACCAGGACACGAAATTATCCAACTTTATAAATGCGATTTTGTTGATCCAAAGTTGTACCAACTAGAAAAGTTAGTATTTACCGAAGGTGAGCGACAAAAAACAGCACTGTGGGTTGATATTAGCCGCTTTAAATCTGGAGAATTAAAGTTAGTGCCAGAGCAGTTTTTTGAGTATTTGTAAAGAATATCGGGAGTTTTTGGGCTGATTTGTTTTTGAAGGCTACGATGTTTTAACAGTATCGGCAGCCACTGAGTCCTTCAAGTCAACAGAAATAACCTCTCCTCCTAAAACAAGCTCTAATTTCAGCTTGGCTCCCAGTGCATCTAAGTAGGTAATTACGGACTCAAAAGTGCGATCGTGATTAACATTTTCTAGTTTGGAAACCCAACTCTGTCCCACACCGAGACGTTCAGCCAACTGTTCTTGGGTGAGTCCAGCTTGTTTGCGAACCTCCCGCATCGCTTGAGTTAAAGCCAATCGAAAAAGTTCTTGCTGCTCAACACGACGAGTTTCGAGTGTGTCAGGTATGATCGCGTCTAGGAAAGCCAAAACATCACTTCCTAAGTGGGGGTTATTGTTCATTTTCGTTTCTATCCTCCTCATTTGCTTGTACCAAATCCCGTCGCTTTGCTGCGATTTTAATCTCTATTTTTGGGGTTTTGCGCCCCTTCTTTTTGAAAGCGTGTAGCAGTACCAAACGTTTACCTACCAAAGCACATAAGAATATACGGGGATTATTAGGAGTATTATCTAGGCGTAGCTCGTAGAGGTTTTTCTCTCCTTCAATCTTATCGAGGATGTCTGACCGTTCCAAGAGTAAAGACAATCCTTTTTGTGTTAGCAGCGTTAAGCGAACCTGAAACTGTTTCAGTTCTCCAGGTCTGAGGGAAGGGTCTTGCAAAAAATCCTGCACTGGCTCACTACCATCACTCTCTCGGTAAAAGATAACCTGCCACTCCTCACTCACCTTTGACTCCTACTGCTTGCTTTAGTATTCCATATTTGGAATATTATTGCATCCTATATGGAGATTAATACGTATCGGCTCAATAAATTGGGGTAGCCGAGAAAAATAAAAAGGTTCGCAAGCC
>CAXTSI010000667.1:0-3965 GCA_964246695.1 uncultured bacterium | reverse complement strand
AACAACTAACAACCAACAACTAACAACTAACAACTAACAACTAACAACTAACAAATGAGCAATATATTTAGAGATTTACTGAAGAAGGTAGCTAGTGGGGAACACACAGGAGAAAATTTAACTCGTGCTGAAGCTGCCACGGCAGCCAAGATGATGCTGTTGGGTGAAGCAACACCAGCCCAAATTGGGGCATTTTTAATTGCCCACCGCATCAAACGTCCCACAGGGGAGGAGTTAGCGGGAATGTTGGACGCTTACGATGAACTAGGACCAAAACTACAACCGATCGAGAGCGATCGCCCAGTCATAGTTTTAGGTATACCTTATGATGGCAGAACTCGCACTGCACCTATAAGCCCTATAACAGCTTTGCTACTAGCAACATCTGGGCAACCAGTAGTGATGCACGGTAGCGATCGCATGCCGACGAAATATGGATTACCACTGGTAGAGATTTGGCACTCTTTGGGGATCGATTGGACTCAACTACCATTGGAAAAACAACAGCGAGTATTTGAGAAAACAGGAATTGGCTTTGTTTACACCCCACAGCATTTTCCTTTAACTAAAAGTATTTGGGAGTACCGTGACCAAGTTGGCAAGCGTCCACCCTTTGCCACAATGGAACTAATTTGGTGTCCGTATGCAGGTGATGCTCACATAATAACTGGTTTTGTCCATCCTCCCACAGAAGGAATGTTCCAAGAAGCTTTGGCACTGCGAGGGGTGACTCAATTTACAACTGTGAAGGGATTGGAAGGAAGTTGCGATCTACCACGCGATCGCACTGCGATCGTTGGCTTAGTCCGAGTTGTAACTCCCATAGAACGGTTACAACTCGTGCCGCGTGAATACGGCTTGATTACGAAGAACGTACCTCTTGGCACTACTGAAGAATTGGGTGCCGAGATGCAGTGCGTGTTGCAAGGCAAACCCTCGGAACTCATGCAAACAGCTTTGTGGAATGGTGGGTTTTACCTGTGGCGTTGTGGGATTTGTCCAGATATGCCGCAGGGCATAGCAAAGGCAGAAGAACTATTAACTAGTGGTGCGGTAGCTAAAAAACTCCAAGAACTTACTCAGGTAGTAAATTCAGTTTCCCAGAAAATGTTCCAGACTGTTTGAACCTAAATTCAGTAGAGTAGCCAAATAGCGGAGTAAACCGTAGTCTTGCACGAGCATCCCCATGTTCGGGCAAACTCAACAATAAGTCTTGCATAGGCTCTAAGAGCATCAACTTCACTGTTGTGCAGTTTTTCCCACATAGTGGAGCCAAACCCCTTTTCAACAATTCCCGTTTGCTGCATTTTCAAGGCTATCCGACCTAGCCGTCGCTTCCTACGCTTTGTATGACTGGTTTGATTGATAAAGTGACGTGCAACCTCTTTCACCGAGCCCTTAGCGTTGACCTCTAGGACAGAACATATAGCGATATGACGATCGCGCATCCATGTGCACGGCGTCCGCAAGACACAAGACATTGTTTGTCAGACAGTTCATGAGTCAGACAGCATTTTGTTAGCGATCGCATAGCATAAACGCGCCTCCGCCTCAACCAAATGGTACGAAAAATGGTATGGGTTAATTGATAAAATATTCAATAGTACCAAGGTAATAGTACAGTGTACCGAGTTAAGTCCAACTGCATTCTCGTGCAGTTTGGGGTCTAGGACGCGCTCCGCGATCGCCCTGCGCAAAAACTGCTCTATAAATTTACTAACTACGGATTTGACAGCACAAATGCGCAAAAGCTGAGGCTTTGGATTCAGAAATTAAAATACAGTAGTTTAGTGGGGTTTAGTTTAGAGGAGTTTCTATGATGACTTTACAAGAGATTCTTAATTCTATTAAGAGTTTGCCCACAGAAGAACAGGAGTATTTATTTGAGTTTCTGCGCCTGCAACGAATTGAGAATCGGCGGGTTGAAATTTTGGCTAATGCTCAGGAGGTGATGCAGACTTGTTCGGATGGGACAGCAAATAAGGGAAGCGTTGATAATTTGAGCGCTGATTTATTAGAGTCAGAACAAACTTTGTCTGAGGGCTTTTGGGATATGACTTTACGATTTAGAGAAAGGATGCAGCAGAGCATTTAATCTCGGTTTACAACGGCAAACGAGGGTTACATGTGGTAGTGCTATATCTAGTCGTTGGGCGATGGCGTGTGCCTTGGAGTTTTCGTGTTTGGAGAGGTAAAGGTACGGACTCTTCGGCAAAGTTAGGACTAAAACTGGTTTCATGCTTGCCCAAATCATTAACCAAACACTTTCAGGTGATGATTTTGGCTGATACCGCATTTGGTAGTGTGGAGTTTCTGCATGGGATACGCAAGCTCAAATATCATGCGATTACAGGTGTACGTTACGACCGCTTGCTTGCCGATGGGCGATGCCTGAAACATTTGCACTGGAAGTGGTCAGCAAGTACGTTTAGTGGGTTTGAAGTTTCCTGTCTCAGTTTCCTGGTATTACCTTAAACGTGATGGCAAACTCGAAAAACGGTTTGTTCTCTCTACCAGACCTCTCAAAGCCAGCACTATTACTTGGTGGGGAAAACGCCGTTGGCAGATTGAGGGTTGGTTTAAGACCGCGAAGCATCGGTTTGGGTTACATCGCTTTGGTCAGGGAACCATGAGTGGGTGTTTACCGTTGGTTGGTACTGTCACTGATTGCTTATATTTTGGCTCACTGGGCGCAACTTCAAACTCAGTTACCTGGTTTACCTGATTGGGGTGAAGCTGCACAAACTGCCCTTGAATTTATCTTCCCGCAATTACTAGTGTCTCATATGTTACTTAATATTGAACAAATGATTCCTCTTGCACGTAGTCACGGATTTGACATTCAAATTTCCAGGTGCAAGTTCTGAGTATTAATACCCGAACCGCCTGCTTCTTCTAATACTTTCCCAGAATCATTAGCATTGCTATGCCCTTAAACAACGGGTAAAATTAACCCTTCACGAGCAAGTAATGCTTTAGGAAAGGCAGATTTAACCTCGGCTTGAACTTGGTCAAGAAAATCATCGTGGTCATCTGGGTGATGGTGAGTGATCGCAAGTCTTTTAACGCCTGTAGTATGAGCTAAATCTACAGCAGTCTGCCAGTGGCAATCGGAGTTGAGATGGTCACGTGCTACCCCAGGAGCATAGGTGGCATTAGCAATCAGCAAATCGACACTGTTAATAAGCTGTCCAATGTGTTCTCGCTCCAATTTATTGACGTGGTGATGCAAATCTGTTATATAAGCAACGCTATATTCCTGCCAGCTGACTCTGTAGCCAATAGACTTTTGAGTCTGATTGATTAATGCTGTTGTCACTAAGACATCATCTAACTTCACTAAGCGATCGGGAGTCAGTGGATGAAATTGTAATTCAGATTGCATTACCTGTAAGGGGTAAGGAAAGTGCGGCTGCAGCATCTGATCGCACAAGGATTGTTTGATCGAGGCGCCATTCGAGGCGGCTGTTCCGTAAATATGGAAGCAATTTTCTGGAACAAATGCAGGGGCAAAAAAGGGAAAACCTTGAATGCGATTTGATTGGGAGTTGGTAAAAAATAAATGGGCTGCTCGTGGATCGTGCACTTCCAGCCAACTTTTTCCCAGTACGCGTAAGCCAGTACCGCCATCAAAAATCAAGCGAGTTCCGGCTACCTGCATCTCTACACAAGCAGTATTACCGCCATAGCGGCTGGTGTTGCTAGTTGGGGTAGGGATTAAACCCCGCACACCCCAGAATTGCACTACAAATTCCCCTACTTGGCTTTGTTGAAGCTGGGTGGTTTGTTCATTTACAGACCCTTGGGGAGGCGAAGGCTCAAATTGTGACATTTTCTTTGAAATTAGGTCGAACTCAGCAGGTCATCGTAGCGCCGCACTTCCAACAGTCGGTTTTTTTCATCCACAATGACAACAGTGGGAGAGTAAGTTTTTAACTCTTCCAGTGTAAACTGCCCGTAAGACA
>CAXTSI010000666.1:0-3967 GCA_964246695.1 uncultured bacterium | reverse complement strand
ACTCCCCACTCCCCACTCCCCACTCCCTTCCCACTTACCCGTTCAAAGGCAGCGAGTAAAGTTTCTACTTCTGCTTGACGACCATAGAGTGTTTCGGGAATCATGAAACGATCTGAGATATCCCGTTGTCCTAACTCGAAGGTATTAATTTTCCCAGTTTCTTGCCACTGGTGTAAGCACATTTCCAGGTCATGCCTGAGTCCGTGGGCACTCTGATAGCGATCTTCGGCATTTTTCGCCATTAATTTGTTGACGATATCAGAAAGGACTGGAGGAATGTCAGGATTGAGATGATGGACTTGTAGAGGAAGCTTTGCCAGGTGACAGTGGACTAACTCCGTGGGATCGTCTGATGGAAACGGTAACTGTCCAGTGAGGAGTTCAAAGAAAGTGACACCTAAGGAATAGAAATCGGTGCGGTAGTCAACTCCTCGGTTCATCCTTCCAGTTTGTTCGGGAGACATGTATGCCAAAGTACCTTCAAGAACGTTTGGACTGGTGAGGGTTTGTGTTTCTTTAGGTAGTAGGGAAGCGATACTAAAATCGATCAGTTTAACTTGCTTTGTGGTAGGGTTAATGAGGATGTTGGCGGGTTTGATGTCTTTGTGAATCACTCGGTGGCGATAGAGTTTGTCTAGAGTGGCGACGCTTTGAATCGCAATCTGTAGAAATTGTTGTAGAGACGTTGCATGCAATGTCTCTACATTGGTTGTATAATCTTTCAGGGAAATGCCGCCATAATCTTCCATAACTAAGGCATACCCATTCTCGTATGTCTCCAAGCTGTATGTTTGGATGATGCCAGTCAGGTCGAGGTTTTTGGCAATAGTGTACTGATTGCGGAACTGCACAAGTTCGTTGAAACTGGGATATTCATTCCGCATGAGTTTAATGACGACTGGCTTTTGGTCTAATGTCTGCTGTCCTCGATAAACTAGAGTTCTAGCGCCTGCGTAGATTTGGTCTTTGATTTGATAGCCTGCCAGTTTCACCATACCAGTTAACCTTCGGACGAGATTGTTTTTCTGATTTCAAGATTATTATTCCCATCCCAAGAGTGTGTATTATCAGGTAAGCTCTTGTGTTGCAAAAACTAGTGATATTTTAGATTTTCAGTATAAAAAGCGCTTTGGCTCACCGAAAACTCACACGGTAAGCTTGCGGCGTTACACCCACGATGCGGCGAAACTGGGTACTAAAATGAGCATGGCTATTAAAGCCAACCTGATAAGCAATATCTACAATCGGTATCTCAGTTGTTTGAAGCAACTGCTTTGCCTGGTCTATCCGATAATTAATCAAATACTGATGAGGCGTTTGTCCAGTAGCCAGCTTGAACATCGGTGAAAAGTGAACAGTACTGTAGTTGGTTACCTTTGCTAGGTCTGCAATCGAAATATCTCGTGTTCCCTCAGCTGCGATGAAAGCCTTGACTTTTTTTAGATGATATGCTGATAGTGCGTCTGGATGTATAAGTTTTATCTTAGTTGTGGCGTATTGGTTAACTAAGTAAAAAGCAAGTACATTCGTTGCCGACTCCACTAGTAGCTTACTAGCTGAACCATGCATTAAACGGTCTGTACGGATTGTTGCGGCAAGTTGTCGAATGAACAGATCGTCGGAAATTTTCAGATTCCCAAGATGAAGCGATCGCCCTCGGTCGGATTCCGGTAAAACTTCAATTATGTAGTTTGGTGTCAGGTAGAAATTCACTAGTTCACCAGCATGGTCAACGATCAACCCGTGCGGTTGCTCGGATGGTACAACGTAGCACTGTCCCGATCTAACCTGACTTTGCAGGCGATGTCCTGTATCTGAATGCCATGCAGACATCACACATGCTTCACCGAATAGAACAGTAACCTGATGTGCCTGATGCTCATGTTCACCGAAATCGTCCGGCTGTAAGTTGGCATGATGAAGTCCTGTTAAGAGTGCGTCAATCATCAGGTGATAGTGGGATGCACCGCGATCTGTGTTGGGTAAAATCTTTTGCCCAGTCTTCGGGTCAATCAGCATACGCCTATCTTGAAATAGTCCGTAGGGGCGGGGTCTCCCCGCCCAAACAGGAGTGGGAAAGAAACATTTTCATCTCTGGTTGTAGCGTGACCGCCCTTCGGTTCGTCTAAGGTAACAAGTCAAAAGTCAAAAGTCAAAAAAATCAAAAAGGTACAGGTTCCCTTCTCGCCTTCCAATCTTTTCATTTTGATGAACTCCTGCCTAATCTGTAAACAGTAATGTGTTGAGGTAAGCAATGTCAGCTTACACAAACGGTATCCTTTCTTCAAGGCGAACCAACAACTTGCAGCTGGGCTTTTGCCTGTTCGATGATGTTAAACATGCTCCAGTTCGGTAGGTGTTCGCGGTAAATCTCAAGTACCCCCTGCGCGAATTTTTTGTCCGTCCAGTCGCCGAGCAACTCAGCTAACACACTCAGCCAATTAGTACAGACGACACCAGCTTGGGTGAGGCTGGCAATTGTCGTTTGGAGGACTGTGGTGGGCAGTGCCCACCCTACATGAGATTCGCGCCTCAGTATCCGTTTCTCAAGCCAGTCTTCCCAATCTCATATACCCAACCTTTGGTAAACCTCTTCTAAATGTCTTAATTGGTGCTGCGGGTCAAAACACGCCTCAATTTCTGCTGGTGACAACTGTTGGGTAACACGAGGGTCTTTGCTAATCAAGTCGTGGAAATTGCCATCGGGCTTATTCCAAGCAGCATGAGCGCACGATTGTACAATTGCATAAGCCTCCTCGCGGTTCATTCCCTTTTCTACCAAAGCCAGTAGTACTCTTTGGCTAAACACGACGCCGCCATAGCAATTCATATTCCGCTTCATGTTCTCTGGATAGACCAGCAAGTTTTTCACCAAGTTGGTCATTTCCACCAGCATAAAGTGGGTTAAAATGCAAGCATCTGGCAAAATCACCCGTTCTACCGAACTGTGGGAAATATCCCGTTCGTGCCATAATGCAACATCTTCCAAAGCTGCAATGGCATGACTGCGGATAATTCGCGCCATTCCTGTTAGCCGTTCTGAACGGATAGGGTTACGCTTGTGGGGCATTGCTGAAGAGCCTTTTTGCCCTTTAGCAAAGAATTCTTCAACTTCCAGAACGTCTGTTCTTTGCAAATTGCGAATTTCTACAGCAAAACGTTCAATTGATGCCGCAAGTAAGGCTAATTGTTGCACGTAGTCGGCATGGCGATCGCGTGAAATGACTTGTGTTGACGCAGTATCGGGTTTGAGTCCGAGTCTTTGGCAAGCGATCGCTTCCACACGCGGTTCAACATTGGCATAAGTCCCTACCGCACCAGAAATCTTACCAACTGCGATTGTTTCCCGAAGACTTGTCAGCCGTTCTTGGTGTCGCAATACTTCTGCCAACCATCCAGCTAGCTTAAAACCAAAGGTAATAGGTTCAGCGTGAATTCCGTGGGAACGTCCAACCATCACCGTGTAGCGATGTTCCTTTGCTTTTTCGCGAATGGCTTGAATCAAATCTTCTAGACGTTGCCGTAATAAATCAAGACTAGCAACCAATTGCAGTGCTAAAGCCGTATCCAATACATCTGAACTGGTTAAACCTAAGTGAATGTAGCGTCCTGCATCACCTACATACTCGTTGACATTTGTCAAGAAGGCAATGACATCGTGGTGGACTTCAGCTTCAATTTCCAACACCCGCTTCGGGTCAAAATTTGCCTTGGCATTAATTTCCTCAACCGCCTCAACAGGAATGTAACCTAACTCAGCCTGAGCCTCACAGACAGCGATTTCAACTGACAACCAGGTTTTTAGCTTATAGGCTTCCGTCCACAGATTGCCCATTTCAGGCAAGGTATAACGCTCAATCACAGTCAGCCATAGAGTACAACCGTCATATTTTACTAAGGATTGTTGGTTGTTGGTTGTTAGTTGTTGGTTGTTAGTTGTTAGTTGTTGGTTGTTAGTTGTTAGTTG
>CAXTSI010000665.1:0-3988 GCA_964246695.1 uncultured bacterium | reverse complement strand
TAACAACTAACAACTAACAACCAACAACTAACAACCAACAACCAACAACTAACAATTAACAATTAACTTCTTCATTTTTCACTGCTAAACGGGCGAGTCCGAAACAAAGTAGGGCATTAGCGATCAGGAATATTTTGTCTATACCACTTCCCAATCCCCAAACGGCTGGGTCTGATACTGCACTCACTACCAAACACGCAGCTACACCTAACGATGAACCGATCGCAAACCACTTCCAGTTAGGATGTCCTAGCAGGAACGCCATGAGAACGATGGGAATTAGCACACTAGCAAACAGGGGATTAAATGAACCAGTTCCCTGAAGCGTGTTGCCAAGTTCGGGTATTGAACTACCCAACAACCGGAAAGGCCACTGGGGTAGGTCAAAGATATAAAATCCCTTGAGGGGGAATAACCCAGAACTGCCGGCAACTAATCCTAGTGATAAAGTCCAACTCCACCGGAACGGGAAGTAAACCCGTAAAAACCAAGCTAGCAGATAGGAACCAACTACCATCAAAATCTTGGGTAACAGGGCGATCGCACCGCCATCAATCCAAAAGCCAGGATTAAGATAGCCGCTATCCCGCAGCCACCGGAAGAAATCTTGGAAACTGATTTCCCCATGAGTGGCAAGTTGTACAGCGGCTTCGGCATCGAGTTGTCCAGCACCATAGTAGTTCAATCCATCATCATTAACATTTCTTGCTGATTGTTTCAAAATGTTAAGGATTTCATCTGGGGATTTCTCGCCAGTAGATTTTACCAAAGCCGCTACACCTGCTACATGGGGAGCTGCCATGCTTGTACCCTGGAAGCCAAGAAACACCCCGACACCGTTGTTTTCCATGTCAATGGTTTCTTGCAAAATTTTACCAGCATCACTGCCACCAGGAGCGGAAATATCAACTCCAGCGCCAAAGTTAGAATACGCTGCTTTTTCTCCATCTGGACCTAATGCCGAAACGCCGATGACGTGGGGATAACGCGCTGGATAGGAAGCGGCATTCTGGTTTTCGTTCCCGGCTGCGGCGATGATGACTACACCTTTGTTGTGGGCATATTCGATCGCCGACTTCATCAGCTGGCTTTCACCGCCACCACCCAAGCTCATATTAATCACATCTGCGCCATTATCAGCAGCAAATTTAATCGCTTCCGCAATATCAGCAACAGTACCGCCACCATAATCACTGAGTACTTTTAACGGCATCAAGCTAGCTTCGTAAGCAATTCCAGCTACGCCAAAAGAGTTATTAGTTGATTGGGCAATTGTCCCGGCGACGTGAGTGCCATGTCCATTGTCATCCTTGGCTTCTACTTTGTCGTTAACAAAATCGTAGCCTGGAACAAATTTTGTCTCTACTAAGTCACGCACCCGAGTAATGCCTGTGTCAATTACGGCAACTTTTATGCCTTTCCCTTTAGTTTGGTTCCACGCCCCGACAACGTTAATATTGTGGAGATTCCACTGCTTGCTGTAATAGGGATCGTTAGGACCTTTCAAGGCAGGTTTCACCTCGTCAGCTTGGGGCTGCAAGTATTCTCCCAGCCAAGCGACTTTACCTGGGTGGGGGATTTTATAGATGTAATTGGGCTCAATATATTCGGTTGCTTGAGCAAACTCTGATTTTTGCAGATCTTTCAGTCGCTGGCGATCGCCCTCGATAATATACACACGATCCTTCTCGGCAAATTTATTATCGAATTGGGGTGTAACGTTGTAATTACGGGCGATCGCCTGCAGATCCTGTTGCAAGACCTGCTCTGTAATATCTTCCCGAAAATTCAGTACAATCGTCTTAAACTCCCCTTGAGCTGCTAGTCCCTGAAAATTCATAAAATTAAACAGGGCAACTCCCAACCCAATCACAAACAAGCACAATAGTATAAGTCTTCTCATATCAACCCAAAATATGCTTTTTGCCAATTGCTGACTACCTGACTTCTATACATAACTGAACCTTATTTACTAGACATCATAAGACATCGTTCAACAATTCCTGCTTCGTCCAGCCGGGTCGCCCACGTTACTGTCCACAGGCATCTAATTTCGGATGGTTCCCACCCTACTACTTACATATTCTTCTGAAACTTGAGCTAGGTTTAGCGCTGCATGCAAGTCCCTATCTTCAGTGTGTTTGCATTGAGGATTAATGCAAACAAATGTTCTATCTGACAGCTTTAGACTATCATTTTTCTGTTTGCACATCCTGCATTGCTTAGAAGAAGGATACCATCTGTCTACAATATCAAGCTTAGTTCCAAAAATTGGAGCTTTGTATTGTAGTTGACGGCGAAACTCATAGAATCCTAGATCGCTGACAGCTTTTGACAGCTTAGAATTTGCTATCATGCCCTTTACGTTTAAGTCCTCTATTCTTACATGCGCGTACTTTTTACATATCTTGGTTGTCGATTTGTGTAAAAAGTCTTTACGCTTGTTGGCTATTTTCTGATGACGACGTGCTAACTTCCGGAAGTATTTTTTAGCATTATTAGAAGTTTTAATACCCGAGTTCCGATTACCAAATTGCTTGTTTCTATTGTGGTATTGGAATCTGCCCAGCTTGGTTTTCGCTTCTTTATATGGCTTCGGTGCTTCTAATGTCGTGCCGTCAGAAATTGTAGCAAAACTCTTTATCCCTAAATCAATTCCTACAGGTTCAACAATTTCATGCATTATGGGAGGTATGCGTTCTGCGTCTACAGAAAACGAAACATACCAGCCGTTACCTTCTTTTGAAAGAGTGAAACTCTGACTTACATAGCTCTCCTTAAGCTTTTCCTGTAAACGGAAAGTTCCTAGTGAGGGTAATTTAATTTTCTTACCAGCAGGTACTAGACTTACTCCATTAGAGTTATATACGGTAAAACGAAAACCATCTTTTTTACTCTTAAATGTTGGAACCTCAGCAATGCCTTTGCGCCATCTGTTAAATGCTTGCTGTAAATGCTGAAAAGCTGACTGATAGACTGTTGAACTTAAATTTAAAGTCCATTCATATTCCGGTCTATTTTTGGTAATATTGGTAAAACATTTTTTAATTTCCTTAATTCTCTTAGAGTCCGACGCTTTAACGTCTATTGATTGCCAAAAAAGGTCTAATCCGTAGTTATAGACAAAACGAGAAAAGCCAGCATGTTGTACCATTAAGCTTTCTTCAGACTTATTTAATTTAAGCCGTCTCTTAATTGCAAACATTACACACCTCGTTTTTAGCTATAATAATTGTAACGCATTTTTGGTTATATTTATGGGTAGATACAATTTAAATGTCAGGATTTCTGAACAAGAGAGAGAAATTTTAGATGAATATTGTGTGAGCGCAGATAGAACTCAATCTGATGTCATTCGAGAGTTTATCCGGTCATTAGAAAGTAAGTCTAAAAAAGTTAATAAGTTAAATAATGTTAAATAATGTTCAGTAAATTAGTTACTAGTAATTAACTCTTAGTAGCTAGATATTGCAGGATAGTTACAAATAATGGAACATGGTCTTTTGTGGTTACCCCTGTTAGTAGCATTTTTCTGGTTGGCTTGGCAAGGCTCGAAGGAGTATCAAAAGATTGAAGCCTATCGCACCTGGGCGCAGCAATTTGAAAAAGCTAAGTATGATATTTATGCGGTTTTAGGTCAAAAAGGCAACAACATAACTTGGGGAAAACCCACACCCACCGGTCCAATTCAGCTAGAAACATTTTCTTTAAATGATGTTCTCCAAATCAGCCTTTTAGTAGATGATAAACCAGTAGACACAGAAAATCCACCAGAAAAAGGTCGGACTATAGAGTTGGAATTTGTATTTCCTCAACCTACTCACTCGGTACGCATCCCCTTTACAGAAATCCCTTTAGCAGCAGAATGGGGCAAGTACTTGCAAAGGGAGTGGGGAATGGCTAATGGCTAATGGCTAATGGCTAATGGCAACGAACAATTAGCAATTAGCAATTAGCAATTAGCAATTAGCAATTAGCAATTAGCAAT
>CAXTSI010000664.1:0-4015 GCA_964246695.1 uncultured bacterium | reverse complement strand
GAATGGTCTTCAATCAGCAAAGAATTTGCCGTGATGCTGATGTTACTTGCATTACCCGTACCAGTGCCACTACTATTTATACCCGATGAATTTCTTAACACGACAGAACCTGCGACATTGAGGTTGATTTCTCCAGCTTTACCTGCGTTCGTAGTTGAGCTACTAGGACCCGAACGATCTTCAATCAGCAAAGAATTTGCTGTGATGCTGATGTTACTTGCATTACCCATACCAGTACTAGTACCATTTATACCTGATGAATTTCGTAACACGACAGGACCTGCGACATTGACGTTGATTTCTCCAGCTTTAGCTGCGTTCGTAGTGGAGCTATTAAAACCGGAATGGTCTTCAATCAGCAAAGATTTTGCCGTGAGCTTAATGTTGCCTGCGTTACCTGTACCAGTACTACTACTATTTATACCTGATGCATTTCGTAACACGACAGAATCTGCGACATTGACGTTGATTTCTCCGCCTTTAGCTGCGTTCGTAGTGGAGCTATTAAGACCGGAATGGTCTTCAATCAGCAAAGATTTTGCCGTGAACCTGATGTTCCCTGCGTTACCCGTAGCAGTACTACTACTATCTATACCCAATGAATTTCGGAACACTACAGGACCTGTAACATTAACGTTGATGTCTCCGCCTTTACCTGCGTTCGTAGTGGAGCTATTAAGACCGGAATGGTCTTCAATCAGCAAAGAATTTGCTGTGAGGCTGATATTGCCCGCGTCACCATTAGTTTCACTGCCAGTGCTTATACCAGCATCCTTGCGTAACTCCACAGAACCTACGACATTAATGTTGATTTCTCCGGCGTTACCTGTATTCCTGGTATCAGTAGTAAACCCTGAATTGTCTTCAATCCGTAAAGATTTTGCCGTGATGTTAATTTTGCCACCATTACCTGCGCCAACGGTTTTATTTGCTGCGCCAGATTGATTGCGAACCACAAAATCACCAACTGCAATGTTGATTTCTCCAGCGTCGCCTCTAGCAGAAGAAGAAGTATTAAAACCAGATGTCTGTTCCGTTAGTAAAGAATTAGCTTGAACTTGTATCCGTCCGGCTTTACCTTGAGCATAAGCATTACTGCTAGGTCCACTGCGATCTCTGAAAACAATAGAATCGGCGTTGAGGGTAATTTCTCCCCCTTGTCCCAATCCTTGTGTGTTATTGTCCGCATCACTCCTATTTTCAAGCCTAATCAAGTTGTTGGCAACAAGCTGAATTTGTCCGGCATTCCCTGAACTGAAGGTGTTACTGCTGATGATGGACTGATTGAGAAGTATCGAGTCGCCGACAATGCTGATTTTTCCCCCATTTCTATCACCTAGTGTATCAGCCAGTAGAAATGACTGTTCGCTCAGAGTAATATCCTTACCTGCGATCGCAATCGAACCACCGCCAACTCCTGTGGCATTTACGAACGCTTTGCCAGAAAGATTGATGTTGCCAAATTTGGGGTTGCTTTGATAATCCAGCTTCCAACCTTGTTGTGTTCCAACCAGACTCACTTGTCCATTACTGCCAACACTGGCGATTTCAATCCGTCCTGCTGGTGCTCTGAGAACGCCACCCACAACAGACACTTCACCTCCCACCAGTGCCAAAGTTTTCCCCGGCTCTACCTCTAATCCCATGATGCTACTGTCAACACGGGGACGGGGGGCTTTACTGACATCCGAAAGACCAGGTGCTTGTAGGATGTTATAATCAATGTGGTGCCCTGCTCCTGTGACTTTAATTTCTCTTGGTTCGCTACTTATACCCAATCCTACAGGTGCCGTTACTGTCAACAGGGGTGCAAGTGATGGTGTCGCATTGAATTGGAAGCCATCTGCAAATTTCAGGCTCGTAGCAGTAGTTGCCAAAAATGAGCCGCCAATATTCAAACGAGCATTTTGACCAAAAACAATTCCATTGGGATTAATCAAAAACAGGTTGGCTCCACCCGACGCCCGGATTAACCCATCAATATTTGAAACTGATCCACCTGTCACCCGGCTAATAATGTTCTGAATGTCAAGAGCATTTTTGAAGTGAGCGGTACTTCCAGTAGGTACAGAAAATTGTTGGAAGCTGTGGAACAAGTTGCCTCCAGCTTGCGTTCCTCCCTCAATAATACTGGTATTGCCAACAGAGTTGACACGAGAATTATTGGGTAGAGTGGTATCCGGGGTGATTTGAGCCAAGGCACAATTTGCACCCGAAACGTACACACACAAGCTAGCAATCTCTAAGAACCAGGGACCCCAAGTACGAACCAAACTGAACATTGCACTACCCCCCACTTCTTTTGTTGCCCCCCCAATACTGAGTAAACCACAATTAGTAGTAGTCCCTCTGCAAAATTGCTCAGTTTCACACCATACGCGATCAACGTGATGCTCCCTATATTTTTATATTTAGAGCAAAAATATTAACTTTTGTAACTAGCTTGCATAGTTTCTGAAACCAACCGTATTGCTTCCCAGAGGTTGATCTATTGCAACGCAATGGATCTAAATTGTCACTTTAGCAGTTCGAGAAGGAGAAGCAAGGGAAAAATATTTTCATGCTCAGTGTACGCAGTTCATAGGGACTATACAAACAAAGTCTGTTTAGGCTAGCGAGAACTTTTGGGGCTATGCCGACTTCTTTGTTCGTATATTCTTCTCTAAAAGCAATATAAAATTTGGCAATTTATGCGTAATAAATCAGCTTCGTTCAGATAATTAACTGGCTTATTAACCAAAACTCAGATGGCAAGCAGGCTTGTATGCTCAGCTATTTCTGCAACGCCCCCTTTATACCAAACACTTTCATTCTACGAATATGTCGTATTTCCAAGGGAAAACTGAAACCAAACACCCAGACACTCTTTGTAGTAGGTATTTAACACCATTTCAGCGCAAACTCTTACAAAAAAGTTTGCTTCTTGATTTAGCCCAGTTGTACCGCCAGCGGATTGAAATTATGTTGCTGGCAGATGAGGGGAAATCTCAAACCGAAATTTGTCAAATTTTGGGGTGTTGTGCTGCAACAGTACGTCATTGGATGCACATAGCGCGGACTGGGATGGCGCACCAATGGCTTGATTGTCCAATTGGTCGCCCCAAAACTGTGAATGAGGAATATTTAGAGCGTTTGAAAGAACTGCTTAACCATAGTCCCCGTGATTATGGCTATTGTTTTCGGCGGTGGACAGTAAACTGGCTGCAGAAACAATTGGCAAAAGAACTTGGAATTGAGGTCAGCGATCGCCACGTCAAGCGACTACTCAAACAAATGGGGTTGTCCACGCGACAAAAACCCAGTACCTCTGTTGACACAACAGAGAAGGCAAAAGCTGCCAAAATCTTGATTTCTGACCTCAAATCCCAAGATATTCCTGATAGTTGCGGTTTTTTGTCGATTAACTTCGCCAAATTAGATCAAGATTCAGACATTTATGGTGCAAAATTTATCCGAACCTTTGGTTTCTCTGCAACAGTTGAGCAAGACTTTAGGGTATTCTCTTTCAGCAGGTGAATTTCAGCGCTGTGTTCAACAAGTTAAATACCTCAACCCGAAAGTCGGCAAGTTCTGGCAAGGAACTGACGTTGAATCTGGTATCTATATTGTGGTTGCTGGCAAGGTGAGGTTACTGAATGAAGCTGGTGAATTAATCGCCTCGCTGGAATGCCAAACACATTGAATGGACGGGCTGAAACCCAAATTCATGAGGGAGAACGCCTTGAGGAAGTTTCAACCTCCCAACTACCAGCTAGATCAACTAATGAGTGGTCTGACTTAACTAAGGAATTACTTGATAGTTTGCCTCAAGTTTGGACAAGGGGATTACTATATTTTTTAGTCGTGTTTGTGTCTATAGTTCTACCTTGGGCGATGCTATCTAAGGTGGATGAAACTGGTACAGCAAAAGGGCGACTTGAGCCTAGCTCACATCTTGCACCTGGGTGAAAAACCGGGTTTTTTGAGAATGACTAATGGTCAAACCCTTAATCTTTGGTTGAGAAACCCGGTTTTT
>CAXTSI010000663.1:0-4020 GCA_964246695.1 uncultured bacterium | reverse complement strand
AGTGCCCACCCTACACTACTTAAAATTTTTCATGAATGATTTAGGATTCCTATATAACCAATGGAGAACGTAGCGATCGCCATAGACCTAAAAAGAGCGATTTCCAAGATCAGATTATCTGATCCGAACCGGATTGAGTTTCAACCCTCAATGATTAGGTATAAAAGTATATCTGTATGTATTTTTACATAAAACTAACCTAAATAAATGTTATTTAAGAGGAGACCACAAAAAAAAGTGCCCTGCCGTATTTTGATTTAATGGTCGGTCCTGAACGTACGTGGCTGTACGTTCGTTCACTTTTTTCTGGGCATTATTCTAATACGGGAAAACTCTAAAACTTAGATTTTGCTGAGAAAATCATCAGAACTTGCTAAACAAAATATCAGCTTTATAGACTGAAATCCTTAGAGTGTCATCATCTTTAGATTAATTACTCAAGTAACAATCAAATTAATTAGAGCTACAGCAACAACTTACATTGAGGAATTCTCTATCATGATATTGAAACGTATATTAATTCTGTTAATACTGAGTGTCTGACTGACCTTATTTTTGTTGACTATGCAATGGAAGTGTCGATAAATCAATCGGCTGAAATGCCACTATCTAGTGTGGCAAGTTCAAGGTACTCATGACAGTCTGCATGAGAATATAAATATTACGAACTATCAACGATGCTTGAGAGTCTAAGAAGAATTCAAAATCCATTAGTTAGAAGTGTGACAGCAGCAGCTACAGTTTGCTCCGTGGCAACTTTAGCAGCGGCTTTGGTAATTGGTGTAACAAATACTAAAGATAAATCTGCCTATCGGTTTGGTACGTATTCCTCATTGCTGGGGGCGGGTTGCGGTGCAGTTTTTGGTTTAGTTTATGCAAGTAAGGCAAGTGGTAAAAAATCGGGTCAAGAACTGATTAACCAGCAGCAATCTCAACCAAGATCTGACAGTAATATCTGGAAAGATTGGCGAAATTTTGTAGTTGTTCGTAAGGTGAAAGAAAGCGAGGAAATTACTTCCTTCTACTTAAAGCCTGAGGACGAGGGCGAAATTCCTAACTTTCAACCAGGTCAATTCTTAACGATCAAGCTTGATATACCGAGACAGAATAAGCCAGTAATTCGCACCTACTCGCTTTCTGATTACCATGAGCCTTGTGAAGACTATCGTCTATCCATTAAGCGCGAACCTGCTTCCAGGGATCATCAGCCTGGTATAGCGTCTAACTTTATCCACGATTATATTCAGGAAGGTTCAGTAATTTCGGCGAAACCACCAAACGGTAAGTTTGTTTTGGATGTTAACAAGTCCTTAGCTGCGGTACTGATTAGCAATGGTGTAGGGATTACTCCTACGATCAGCATGGCGAAAGCTTGTAGCCTCTTTAATCCCAACCGCCCGATTTACTTTGTGCATGGTGCAAGAGATGGCAGATTCCATGCTTTCCGTGATGAGGTGATGGCGATCGCCCAACAAAATCCTCACCTGCATGTGCATTTTCGCTACAGCCGTCCCAGACTTGAAGATGAAGGTCATTACCATAGTGTTGGTTATGTTGATGCTGCTCTTATTAAAGAGTTAGTTGGGCAAGAAGCTGAGTATTTTTTGTGTGGTTCTCCACCTTTTATGCAGTCCATTATGGAAGCACTCAAGGAATCGGGAGTGCCTGAGAGTCGAGTCTTTTTTGAATCTTTCACCAAGGGTAGTAAAGTCTCATCCGAGACAAAACCCCCTGTGGAAAAAGCAGGTGAGGGCGTGGAAGAAGCTGAAATTGTCTTTGCAAAATCAGGCAAAACCTTGACTTGGCGCGAGAGTGATGGCACCATCCTGGAATTAGCAGAAGCTAACGACATTAATCCACCCTTTAGTTGTCGTGCAGGTATCTGCGGCACTTGTATGTGCGAAATCCGCGAAGGTGAAGTTGCCTACCAGGAACCCCCAACTGCTACAATCGATGAGGGTTCAGTGTTGATTTGTATTTCCCAGCCCAGAACCTCAAGAGTAGTCCTTGACCTATGACCTACCTGGCAAGACTCAGATCATCTTTAGTTCGAGTGAACGCTTACCCACTCTTGGGAATCTTAATTGTTGCACTGATTACCCAAACTCAAACGAAAGCTGTCCATATTTCCACGCTTTCACCCAGCTATCAGACAACCCCAACCTTGATAGTTCAAAATGATGAAGGAACAAAATTATTGAAACCAGAAGAAATTCGCTCCATCATCCAACAAGCAGCCAAGGCTTGGATGGCGGGAAATGCTGATGCCGTTGCCAGATTATTTGTACCAGATGGAGTGTTGATTGTCCCTGGTCATCGTTGGGTAAAAGCAACTGCAATTCGGCAAGTAGCTGCTGAGTTTGCTGCAACTCACTCAGACGTGAAAATTGAAATTAAACAAATCTTGATTGAGGGGAATCATGCGGTTGTAGAGTGGTCTTGGCAAGACACGGAGAAGGCAACAGGCTTGCGGCAAAAAGCAGAAGATGCGATCGCAGTTGACTTTAAAGAGGGTCGAATTAGTCGTTGGCGTGAATATATCGATACAGAGACAAACAAAAAAGCCTGTCAGCGTCCAAAGACGTTCTGCGGGTTGTAGTTCAGCCCAATGTGGACATCGAATTCCGAGGAAATTAGAGCAGTCCGTGTACTTATATCTTGCACCATTCTCCTCTTTCGTGTAGGGTGAGCACTGCCCACCAACGCAAAAATAGGCCCGATCGCTCAATGGTGGGCGATGCCCACCCTACAAAAATAGCGTTATTGCAACTGGTGCAAGATGTGATTGTAGAAAAGCGTCAAATCTCGGATACAGGCTGTCAACTGTTAACAGTCAACAGCCACCACAAACCTTTAATTATTCACGCCGACCTACTTATTCTGAATTCAGAATTCTGAATAGCTGACTCCTTCTCATTCCCCAATTCTTTGTGGTTCCTCTGCTGTCAAATCAATGATCAATCTTTTAGGAGGATTATTCCTAGTAAACCACTCAATATGAATTTCAGTTCCTAATTCATTCAAATTAGCGGATGAATTTGGTTTAACTGGAATACTTTCAATATATTTGTCAGACCCAGCTTCCATTAAGTAAAGTCCTTTTGAGGTTAATTTTAACCAAGACATAGTAGACTTCCTTTGCTTGTAGTACTCAAGAATGAAGTTATTCTTCTTTCTAGCTTGTAATAGTGAAAAGTGAAATCAAGTTATGCAGTAAATTTGCCCAGGACAAACGCATCTAAATTCTGGACGTCTTGTCTAGCAAGGCTTTTAAATTTTATTAACAAAACTAAATAATCCGCGAAACCTTTGCTCAGTAAGCATTATAAAAATAAGATGCGTTTGCCCTGTCTGCCTCTCTGGAAACTAGTTCATTTGTTCGCGTTGAAATGGCTGGGTGGGCAATGCCCACCCAGCCTACAACATCATTTATTATTCACGCTCTCCTCCACGGATTGCTATATTATTCCTCTTAAAGAAAGTGTGAGTTCTTAATTAAGATTTCATGATAAAAATATAGATATAACTTTATTATTTTGAAGCTAATCCTTTAGAAAAAAAACTTATTTTAATTGTTTTTAAGCTAGAATGTTATTTAGCAATGTAGACATATAACTCCGATTTTATTTGTAAAAATTGTAATTTTTGTGGGCATTACCCAGCCAATTTAATAATCTATTGTTCACGAATGATTTAGGATTGCTATAGTTTCTGGAACATAATTTAACAGTCCAGTCTAGCTCTCATTACTTTGTTGTATTTAGTTACCGAAAACTATGTCTAGCATTGAAAGACATCATAACAGAGTGCTACAACTGCACTCCCAAATGTTTATGTCTCCCGATGATTTTAGCTACAGCTGGGGGGTAGGATACAAAACTCTAGCTGAAATTTGTTGTGTTTCTAGATCAACCGCGTATCATTGGTTAGGCGGCAAAACCAGTCGTCGTCAGGTTGGCAAACCGTACCTCAGATCTTGCACCTGGAAATTTGAATGTTAATTCCTTGACTAAGTGCTAG
>CAXTSI010000662.1:0-4035 GCA_964246695.1 uncultured bacterium | reverse complement strand
AGCGCCCGCAAGCTTGAGGCGATCGCCTGATTCATATTTTGGTTCAGCAACGCCCCCAAAATTGCTACTCCAAACACCAATCGGTAACAAACAAATATCCAGGTGTTTTGGGTTTGTAGGTAACGAAGCAGCCATGCGATCGCCAGATAGGAAAAAATTGTAGTAGAAATCAGTCCCACAATCAACGGCAGTACAGCCGTACTTCCCAACTCGACTTTGAAAGCATCCTTCAACTCAACTAAACCAGCTAATGTAACTGCTGGAATGCCCAACAAAAATGAAAAACGCGCCGCCGTTTCCCGTTCTAAACCCATAAACAGTCCCGCCGTTAGCGTTGCACCAGACCGAGAGACGCCTGGGATAATTGCGAGAGATTGAGCAAAACCCATTATAATGCTATCAGTCAAACCCAGTTGAGCAAAGTTACGCTTACGTCTCCCCAACAGTTCGGCAATTCCTAGTATTAGGGACATAACAATTGAAGCTATTGCGATCGCAAACAAACTCCGCAGGGGTGATTGGTCATAGTTGGGAATCAAGACTTTGACCAAAAGTCCAAAAAAGATTGCAGGTAGAGTGCCGATAGCAATTCCCAGTCCCAAGCGAAAATCTTGTGAGTTGTAATTACCTGTCTTTACAGCTTTGAAAAAACCGAAAGTGATTTGCCTTAAATCTTGCCAGAAGTACCACACGACTGCTGCAACACAACCAAGTGGCAGCACAGCAGTAACAGCAAGACCCGGGTCGCCCCAACCTAATGCTACTGGCACTACTTTTAAATGGGCGGTACTGCTAATAGGCAAAAACTCTGCTAACCCTTGCACTATCCCTAAAATAAATGCTTGAAAGATAGTCATCTGGGACATCTTTGTTGCGGTAGTAGCTTCTGCAAGTACTGGTGACAATTGAGTTCCAAGGACGAGGAACGTGCAAAACCCACTAATTCCTAATAGCTTTAATAACCGACATTTTGAGTATACCATAATAACCGATTAACCACGAGCTAGATAAATTTATTCTCAGTGTACTAAGCTGAGAGGTTTAGGTACAGGGAAGGGACGATTTCTTAAAAGTTTAAATTGACCTGTGCTAGCATCGTAAGCGAAGACTTCTCCACTCTCAATTTCATAAATCCAGGCGTGAAGAGTAAGTTGATTGCTGTGAAGTCGAGAGCGAATTACTGGATAAGTCTCCAAGTGTTCTATCTGCGTCAATAGGTTCTGCTCAATTGCAATCTTTAAAAGTTTATCGGTTGGATAACCCTGGTAGTTGTCCAAAACATGACGGCGGGTAGACTCGGCATGATGCTTCAACCAGTCGTAAACTAAAGGCATCTGTTGAGCAAGATTACCTATTTCTAGCAGTCCTTTCATAGCTCCGCAGTGGGAATGACCGCAGACAATAATATCCTTGATACCTAAAGTTTCAACAGCATATTCTATCCCTGCTCCTTCACCGCTATTGACTGTTCCATATGCTGGGACAATGTTACCAACATTACGAAGAACGAATAAGTCACCCGGCTGAGTTTGAGTGATTAAATTTGGGTCAATGCGAGAGTCCGAACAAGTGATAAATAACGCTTCAGGAGTTTGACGATGAGACAACTGCTCGAACAAGTTTCGGTGTGTCATGTAATAGTTATCATGAAACTTATTCACACCTGCAATTATGCTGTTTATTGCCATGATTCACTTCCTTATTTTTAGCGGCTTGAGTAGGGTATTTTAGTTTGATTAGAGACATTTTATGATGTTCCATCCAAACCTAAAAGACTCATTAAACTAAGAGTTAGAAAGATTTTCATTGCATTCCTCATTGTTTTAAGTCCCTTTTAGGTTTGCGCTTTCATCCTAAGTAGCAAATGTCAAGAAGTCGGAAAGATTTTCCAGGTTTTCTCACCAAGAGCGATCGCTCTATTTCTCCTTATAGTCGGGTAGACCACAATATAACCGTAGGGGCGCGGTTTCCGCGCCCTTAAAATGTGGTCAATGCAATTGAAAACTGCTGTAAAGGATAAGATGACACCCTCCCAACACGAGGGTGCAATTTGCTTAACCTGTCACGAATGACATACGGCGGTTGCTATAACGCTCAGAATATCTAGCTTGGGCATAATCTTTCCGAGTTCTTGACATTTGTTTTCTATGATTGCGCTGCGAACTTAAATTAGAGGAGTTTCATTCCTTGAGTAAACTTCCCAAAATCACCCTTTATTTTTGGATCATGAAGATTTGTGCCACCACTTTGGGGGAAACGGCAGGCGATCTTTTATCCATGACCCTGAATATAGGCTATGCTGCCAGTTCTATTATTTTGATTGGGCTATTTTTGATTTCTCTGGTGTCTCAACTTGTGGCGAAAAAATATAACCCGTTACTTTATTGGACTGTCATCCTTTCAACCAGCACCGCCGGCACAACGATGTCAGACTATATGGATCGCACTTTAGGACTGGGCTACGCCAAAGGTTCTTTGATTCTACTTACCATTTTGCTAGCTATTTTAGCATTTTGGCGTTTTAGTATCGGCTCCCTATCTGTTGACAATGTCAAAACATTTAAAGTTGAACTGATTTATTGGACTGCAATTCTGGTTTCAAACACATTAGGTACCGCTCTCGGTGATTTCTTAGCCGATAGTTCCGGTCTTGGTTTTGCAGGAGGAGCGCTTCTCATTTCTGCTTTGTTGGGACTTGTAATCATCGCCACATTTTATACCCGAATTTCTCAAGTCCTATTGTTCTGGGTTGCGTTTGTCCTCACCCGTCCCCTTGGTGCAACAGTGGGTGACTTTCTGACAAAAACGCATGAAAAAGGCGGTCTTGGATTTGGCACTATCGGCTCGTCTTTGGTTCTGGCGACAATACTTGTATTTTTTGTCCTGCTCACAATTAGAAACAGACCTGTTGCAGAATAAGTTCTAAGCTTGAGTTTATAGATTTTGAAGAGGAGGAAAGGTAGCAAGATCAGGAAAGCGTTGTTTGATTTCTCAGTCCGGAACTTGCTACCAAAAGACGTATATAGCACAATACGGTTCAGTTAAGGGTAGCGTGGGGCGGAGAAACCCGGTTTCTCAAAGAAACCGGGTTTCTTGGTTGATGCTTATCTGAACTGTATTGGTATATAGCATCTCTATGAACGATGGAAGAAGGAGAAGATGAACACAAATATATCTATCTTGGGTAATATTATGAAATACGTGTGCCTGACGGCGATCGCACAGCAAATTGCCTAAATGCTGTCCACTCCTGAAATTCTCACCTACAGCCAAACTGTGTATCTTGCTACGGCAAATTCACTAAAAGATACAAGCAAAGGTATCGGTTAAAATGAGTTTCATCTTTACAAAATAGTATTCACTCCCGTTTGTCTCGTTCTGCTTAAAGCTATTTTCTGTTTATTACCCAGTAGATTGTCGTAGGGGCACGGCAGTGCCGTGCCCCTACAATGTGGTCTATTTACCCTAATTGCTGTAATCAGTTTTATATTTTCTATTTGTATATATTGTCATTAAAGTATTATTCAAAAATAAATATTTCTTGACTGAATACTATTAAGCTCTATTTATATACCTTTAGGGTGATTTTTTTGTAACAAACTTTAGTGATATAAGTTACTAGATATATTTGACATTCTCAACACACAATGCATATCGCTATACATGACTCAGCAACTATACAAGCGGTCAGCCCCTTCGGGGAAGTCAAAAGTCAAAAGTCAAAAGTCAAACAGAATTATTGGCGATGGTGTGGTTAGCGGCAATCGGTGCAACACTAAGCATCAATAGACTTTACACAACTTAGAAAAAGGAACAAAGAGCGCTGACATTTATAAACAAATAATCCAGACAAAAAGCGAAAGTAAAACATGAACTTTTTCCTATAAAAGGAGTATATATGCAATCACCTGTGGTACTGATAAACGTCTTTTCCGTTCCCAAAGGCAACGAAGACGAATTCATCAAAATGTGGAATGAGACGTAACCGTTCAGGGGGTGCGCCTGCGGCGCACCACCCGGCAATCAAGCTGTAAC
>CAXTSI010000661.1:0-4042 GCA_964246695.1 uncultured bacterium | reverse complement strand
AACAACTAACAACTAACAACCAACAACTAACAACTAACAACTAACAACTAACAACTAACACCTTATCCCTATGTTGTGATTTTCAACAATAGGAGGAAACCTCTTGACAAAGCTGAAAGTTGGCATTAATGGATTTGGTCGGATCGGACGACTAGTGTTTCGCGCTGGTATCAACAACCCCAAAATCGAGTTTGTGGGCATTAATGACCTGGTACCACCAGATAACCTCGCTTACTTATTAAAGTACGACTCAACCCACGGCACCTTTAAGGGCAAAGTTGAGGCAAAGGATGATGGCATTTTGATAGATGGACACTTCATTTCTTGCGTGTCAATTAAAAATCCAGCCGAATTGCCTTGGGGCAAATTGGGTGCAGATTATGTAGTTGAATCGACAGGACTGTTCACCAACTATGAAGGAGCAGCAAACCACCTCCAAGCAGGAGCAAAGCGAGTTGTCCTAACCGCACCTACCAAAGATCCAGATAAAGTTCCTACCTTGCTAGTGGGTGTCAACCATCAACTGTTTGACCCAGCGAAAGATACCATTGTCTCCAATGCCAGCTGTACCACAAACTGTTTGGCTCCCTTAGCCAAGGTTATCAACGACAACTTTGGGTTAACCGAAGGATTAATGACCACAATTCACTCCCTGACTGCTACTCAGCCAACCGTAGATGGACCAAGCAAGAAGGATTGGCGGGGTGGTCGCGGTGCCACCCAGAATATTATTCCCTCCTCCACTGGGGCAGCAAAAGCTGTAGCATTGGTCTTGCCAGAGTTGAAAGGCAAACTAACTGGCATGGCATTCCGGGTTCCTACTCCTGATGTCTCAGTGGTTGACTTAACTTTTAAGACTGCCCTCGCCACTAGTTACAAAGAAATTTGCGCTGCTATGAAGGAGGCATCTGTTGGGGCATTATTAGGTATTTTGGGCTACACTGAAGACGAGGTAGTTTCAACTGATTTTATGGGTGATTCCCACTCTAGCATCTTCGACGCTGGTGCTGGCATTGAACTAAACTCTAACTTTTTCAAGGTTGTGGCATGGTACGACAACGAGTGGGGTTACTCGCATCGCGTGGTTGACCTAATGTTGGCAATGGCACACAAAGAAGGATTGGGGAATTGTTGATTGTTAGTTGTTAGTTGTTAGTTGTTAGTTGTTAGTTGTTTATTGGGGAATTGCTAATTGCTAATTGCTAATTGTGAGTCCAGTCCTGTTCGCGTAAGCGTTGCGTTAGCGACGAAGGAGCGTCAGCGTCTCCCCTTGGGAGAAGGCGGGTTTCCCGCGCCCAGGGAACTGGCGCTCCCGTTGGGCTAATTGTTCGTTGCCATTAGCTATTAGCCATTAGCTATTAGCTATTAGCCACTAACCACTAACCACTAACCACTAACCACTAACAACTAACAACTAACAATTAACTACTGACTATTAACTACTTCTAAACCTTTTATTGCTAAGGAGTTGACGTCACTATCCTGGTTATTTAGCAGCACGATTATAGTAGTATCTTTACTTGGTAAATATGCCATGAAAGTTACAAATCCGTAGGCTGTACCAGTATGCCCAAAGGAATTGCCGTAAGGGGTTGGGAAACGTTCTACACCCAGACCATAGCCATAGCTGACGCTATGGTTCTTAAACGTCAGCATTTCCTTCATCATCTTAGGAGACAATAAGGTTTTTTTGGCAAACAGAGCTTTGGCAAAATTGGCTAAATCCTCTGCGTTAGAAACCAATGCCCCATCTCCTAAACCATTCCCATCGTTCACTTCAGCAAAACTAACCAGCTTGCCATTCTTATTGCGATCGCCATAGCCTGTGGCTGGGTGTCCCACAGTAGGTTCGCGCAATTCGGTGAATGTGTGTTTCAACCCTAACGGTTGCAAGATGCGACTGCGAACTGCTTTGGCAAGACTCCCCCCGATTGTCTTCTCAACAATCAGTTCTAAAAGGATGTAGTTGGTATCGGTATAGAGAAATTTCTCTCCTGGCGATGCTTGGGGTTTAGCGTCGTAGATATACTTAATTGCCTCACTTGCTGTCCAAGGCTGTGAGATGCTTCTGCGTGAAGTAGCCTGTTTGAACTCGTCAGTTACGTCGTACTCGGCAACACCACTCGTATGGTTCAGGAGTTGGCGAACTGTAATCTTGCTGCTATTGATAATATGAGGACTGATATTTGTTGGCAGGTAGGTGGCGATCGCTCGATTCAAGTCTAGTTTGCCCTCGGACACTAACTGTAGCACAACCACCGACACAAAAGTCTTGCTCATGCTAGCAATGGAAAATCCATCTGTAGGGTTCATGGGTGTTTTTTCTTCCAAGTTACTCACACCAGATGCTCGCAGCCACTTACCTTTAGGAGTAGAGATATATATGACTGCTCCGGGTATTTTCTTTTGTGCCACAGCCTCATCTAACAGTGTCTGTAGTTCAGAACTAATTTCTTTTGGAGAGTCTGATAGCACAAGAGAGGCAATAGTTCTACCCATTGCTTTCTGAGTCACATTATTCGCTACCAGGTATCCTGCACTACCTAAGGATATGAGATAGGTTATAGCAACTAAAATTTTGACTGTGAGCAAAATTCTCTGGTTCATCTTTACTTTCCCGCTGAAAACCCACCCAATCATCTAGAGAAATCATTTTGCCATATTAACCTTTTAATCCTGAAACTGAACGTCAACATGAGGCAACGGCAAGCCATCTGCTTTACTTTTGTCAATGGAAATTGACGTAGAGCGAACCATTAACTCGATAGCTTGTCGGATGGCAGATCCATCGCCTCGGCAACAGCGCCGAAATAGTTGATCCACATTCAAATCGCTGCCATTGCCACCAGCCTTGAGCATTGTGATAACGTTGTTAAGAGCGGTTTCATTAGTGCGATCTATACAAGCAGCGTAGAGCAAAAACCCGCAGGCGGTGTACATATCAACAAAAGTATCAGGTTCGCCGTTGATCGTGCATGGTTTCGGCGGCTGGGCTAGCGGGTGATGGAATAGGTTAATGTCTAGGTCTGTCATGCTGAAATTATATAATTAGATAAGTAAATTTCATAAACACGTGACTAATATGAAAGACTTTCAACTCCAGGGAATAAACCATATTGCATTGGTATGCAAGGACATGGCAAGTACTGTGGAATTTTACACTAACACGCTTGACCTTAATTTGATTAAAACTATTGCACTACCTGATGGTGGACAACACTTCTTTTTTGATATTGGCAACGGGGATGCTTTGGCTTTTTTTTGGTTTCCCTCAGCACCTGAAGCAGCACCTGGGATTGCGTCTGTAAGACCTGATGCTTTCCAAACTGGTAATATAGCCACTGCTCATGCTTCATTAAACCATCTGGCTTTTAATGTCCCACTGGAAAAGCTGGAGGAATATAGAGAAAAATTGGTGGCAAAAGGTGTGCAAGTGACGCCTATGTTACACCACGCAGATGTTCCTGCTGGTTATGTTCCCCAACCCGACGAAAGTACATTCATTTCCTCATTTTATTTCTTCGACCCTAATGGAATTTTGCTAGAGTTTGCCGCGAATGTGCGCTCCTTGGGCGATCCTCTAAGGGATCTTCAATATCAATCAGCTACATAAGTGCAAATATGGTTTTCCAATGTACTGATGCACTCGTTACCATAGCAACCCTTAACATGGAAAAGCTGGTATGTTTCTATACCAATGTTTTTGCAAAAAAACCAGTTAAATCGATCCCAAATGTTTATGCTGAATTTCAAATTTCTCATATAAAACTAGGTATTTTTCAACCCAAAAAAAAACAATTTTCAGAATTTGAAACTTCAACTAAAAGTCAAATGAGTTTATGTTTAGAAGTAAATGACTTAGAAAGTGCGATCGCCCACCTTACAGCTTTAGGCTATCCCCCACCAGGAGAAATCATCACCGCTGCTCACGGTAGGGAAATCTACGCCTACGATCCCGATAATAATCGGATAATATTGCATCAGAGATAGTGGCTAATGGCTAATGGCTAATGGCTAATGGCTAATGGCTAATGGCTAATGG
>CAXTSI010000660.1:0-4043 GCA_964246695.1 uncultured bacterium | reverse complement strand
GCGTGGCGTTTGGCGTGGCGAGTGGCGTGGGAGTCACCATCAACTCTTGGCGACCTGTGGTGTCCTACCCATTCCAGAAATTATGGAATATGCTGCTTCATGAACTTGACAAAAGACACATAAGCAAGCAGCAAAGTTTGTTACGCTGGAATTCTGCTTTTTGGGATGAGTGGCAGTATCTACCACTACGTGACTTGGACAAGCACCTGCTATTGGTAATGGAGCGTAACTCAATTGAGGGACAAGCTGCCATTGATTACCTGAGTACCAGTCGCCAGCGCTGGGCGGCTCAAGCAGCACAAATTGAACTAGATGCAAGAAGTTTAGAACGGTGTACGGAAGTGGAAGCTATCCACAATGCTCACCGCACACTGGTAATTAGCGAACTACAAAGCCCAGTTAGCACTCTGCTACGCATTTTTAGTCGCATCAGTGAGGATGTAGACGCTGCTCTCAATCAGGGGAGTAATTACAACCAGCGCTTAGCACTTACGGTAGTTGTAGACCGTTTAAATTCACAATTGCAAGATTTGACCCGCAGTAACGACAAATACGCCCCTCGCTTCTATCCCATTGTTCAAAGTTGGCATCAGATAGTAAATAACTATGTGCGCGAGTTGGCTGAAGCTGTCGAACTCCAGCAAGAGATTGACTCTCCGTACATCATTGGCGTACCCCTTACAGAACAGCAAAAAATCTTCACTGGACGCACTGACATTGGCACACGCATTGAGCAATTACTCCTAGACCGCCGCCGTCCACCCTTGCTACTCTATGGTCAACGACGCATGGGCAAAACTTCTTTGCTCAACAATCTGGGACGCCTGCTACCCAATAGCATTATCCCTATGTTTGTGGACTTACAAGGCGCACCCTCATCAGCTAGTGATCATGCAGGTTTTCTCTACAACATTGCTAGAGGTATGGTGAACTCAGCCAAACGACAAGGAGGCTTAACCCTATCACCCCTGACACGCGAAGCGCTAGCGATTGATCCCTTCACCTGTTTTGACGAATGGCTAGATAAAGTAGAACAAACCCTCGAACAAAATACGGCATTGCTAGCTTTAGACGAGTTCGAGGTGCTAGATAGCGCCATAGCCAAAGGACGCTTTGATGAGCAAGACTTACTGGGAATGCTACGTAACCTCATACAACATCGTCCCCGCTTCAAAGTACTGCTGTCAGGTTCTCATACTATAGAGGAGTATCAGCGCTGGGCTAGCTACCTGATCAATGTCCAAGTAGTGCATATCAGCTACTTGCAGGAAGCGGAAGCTCGTCAATTAATTGAGCGCCCTGTCAAAGATTTTACCCTACGCTATGAACCTGATGCCGTTGAGCGAGTGCTGCAACTTACCCGATGTCACCCTTTCCTAGTACAACTGCTGTGTGCTGAAATTATCGCCCTCAAGAACGAGCAAGATCCATCTGTTCGGCGACTTGCAAGCTTAGCGGATGTGGAGGAGGCGATCGCACAGACTTTAAAAACTGGTAGCTTTTTCTTCGCTGACATTCAAAACAACCAAGTCAACGCGGCTGGGCTAGCTATCCTGCGCTTCATTGCAGAACAAGGAGAAGGGACTATAGTTAGCCGTCAAACCATCTCGCGACAGTTTCCCGATGAGTGCGATCGCACTCTCAAATTACTATTCCAACGCGAATTAATTGAACAAGCAGAAGAGGGTTATCGCTTCCAAGTAGAGTTAATTCGGCGATGGTTTGCCCAATAAACTTTTGGCAACGGATGACTAACGGATGTAGCGGATAAGTTATCTTTCAGTCCCACAGATCGCACATCCGTTACATCCGTTACAACATCCGTTGCCAAGTTTTAATATTCCGGAACCGACGGATCTATTTCCTTACTCCAAGCAGTAATTCCCCCCTTCACATTCGTACCTTCAATTCCCGCTTCCTGGAGAATTCCAAGGGCTTTTGCGGAACGCCCACCTGCCTTACAATGAGCAATCAAACGATGTCCATTCAGCAGTTCCTTCACCTTGGTAACGCCTTTCCCTTGTTCAATATCCGGTAAAGGCACCAAGATTGCACCAGGAATCTTGGCAATTTCATATTCATGAGGATTGCGGACATCTACCAGCACAAAATCATCTGCACCGCTATCCAGCAATTGCTTCAACTCTTGCACAGTCATTTCTGTAATTGCCATCTGCTGTTTCGCCTCCTCGGCTTTCGCTTGTGGGATACCGCAGAATTGTTCGTAATCAATTAACTTCTCAATCACCGGACGCACCGGGTTGGGACGCAACTTCAATTCGCGGAATGTCATTTCTAGGGCATTATACAGCAGCAGTCGTCCACTCAGGGTTCTACCCTGTCCAATAATAATTTTGACAGTTTCCGTTGCCTGTATCGTACCTATAATACCACACAAAACACCCAGTACACCACCTTCAGCACAGGAGGGAACCATTCCTGGTGGTGGTGGTTCGGGGTAAAGGTCACGATAATTTGGTCCACCTTCGTAGTTAAATACAGTAGCTTGCCCTTCAAAACGGAAGATGGAACCGTAGACGTTAGGCTTGTTCAGCAACACGCAGGCATCGTTTACTAGATACCGTGTGGGAAAGTTATCAGTACCATCCACCACGATATCGTAAGGCTTAATAATGTCAAGGGCGTTTTCTGAACTGAACCGCGTTTCGTACAAGTCAACTTGACAAAGAGGATTAATCTCTAGAATGCGGGTTTTTGCAGATTCAATCTTAGGTTTACCTACCCAAGACGTACCGTGAATCACTTGGCGTTGCAGGTTGGAACTATCGACAAAATCGAAATCAACAATCCCGATGCGTCCGACACCCGCCGCCGCAAGATACAAAAGGAGGGGCGAACCCAGTCCACCGGTACCGATACACAGTACGCTTGCAGCTTTTAGGCGTTTTTGTCCCTCCAGTCCAACTTCCGGCAAAATTAGATGGCGGGAGTAACGTTCGTATTCTTCTTTTGTGAGCTGGATTTCATCCAGATTAGGATTGAGCATGGCAGTTTGATGTGGAAGCGCAGAATTTTTATCCTACCGAAAAAAGTGAGGGAGTAAATAATTAAAAATTAAAAATTAAAAATGCAAAATTTTTAATTTTTAATTTTTAATTTTTAATTTATTGCCTGCCGCTTCTGTACTCCAGGCATTATCTGTTGGCATTACTTCTACCACAGTTTTGCCCAAAACTGCCACATAACCAACTATTATACCACAGCACTCCTGAGGGTAAGTACTTTCCGCGTGAGTGCGGATTGTTTGCAAGTGTTCTGGCTGGAGTTTAATCATAAGTGTTGATTGTTGATTGTTGATTGTTGATTGTTGATTATTGATTATAAAAATTATTTCTCACAACCAACAACTAACCACTAACAACCAACAACCAACAACTAACCACTAACCACTAACAACTAACAATTCATTAAAAGTTAGGACTCAGCTTGTCAATGAAAGATTCCAGCAGTTGTTTCACGAACACTACATTGGTGACAAGAGTGTCGTAGTCAGAGATTTCAAGCAGATCCAACTCATAACAGAGTAACAGGTAATATTCCACCTCAATAGCTGCATCCCGCGCCGACTCAAGAAAATTAACTTGTTCTTTCCTATCCTCGCGAACACATCCCTGAGCAATTTTAATCGGGATAGCAGCACAGGCTAAACGAATTTGTTGCGTTAACCCCAGTAATTCGTCTTCAGGAAAAGCTTTCGTAGTTTGATATATGGCAACTGTTAGCTCATGGGCGAGTTCCCACTCTTTAATTTCTCTGAATTCTGTCATTTTCACTGTCTATCCAGGACAATTTGTAGGGTGAGCGACACCCACCCTACTAATATGCCATTTATTTTTACAATGTCTCTAAGTAATTACACTTGGATGAACTAGAGTGCGTCTTATTTAATCTCTAGTAATTTAAGTACCTGAATTGAACATTTGTTAAACAAGTGCTATTGAAATTAAGTAACAATAAATACTATCATCTGCTCAATATCGTAACTAGCGCCAACAATTTTTAGTCTCCCCATTCCCCACTCC
>CAXTSI010000659.1:0-4076 GCA_964246695.1 uncultured bacterium | reverse complement strand
CCATTCCCCACTCCCCTCCCCAAGCACAGTTCACAAGCGGCATAGCCGATGTTACCGCAAGCTGGAGCGTTAATTCCGGCGGTTTTAAAAATTGCCTCAATTAAGGAGGTGGTGGTAGTTTTACCGTTAGTGCCGGTGATTGCTACCCAAGGGATAGATTGCAAATTTCGCCAAGCGAGTTCCATTTCCCCAATGGTTTCAATTCCCGATTCCCGTGCCTTTACTAGTGCAGGTAGATCCCAAGGCACTCCTGGACTGATCACAATCAACTGGGGGCAATCAGCAACAACTAATTCTAAACCATACTCCAGTTTCACGGTTATGTTTTCTGTGGCAAGTTCTTGCTGTTGTTGAAGGAGGTTTTCGGAGGTGTTGCGATCGGACACAAGCACCTCCCAACCTTCCTGTTTCAACAATCTCGCCGCAGCAATACCTGACTTTCCTAATCCAATCACATGAGCTTTAGGCATAGACTGTGGCAGCGGTCCCTGGTCAAGCAATCATTATCGTAGCGCAAGCAGGTACGTTTTACACAACTTTTTGTTGATTTATGCTACAGATTTTTGACGATCGCACCAAAATCAGCCAAAATACGTGCATGATTGCGCAGTAATCCCAGCAAATTTAGCCGATTGCGCTTAATTTCTGGGTCTGGGTCCATAACTAAAACGCTTTCGGGACCATCAAAAAAGTTGCTGACGGTGGGAGTACTTTGCAATAGAGCTGTTACTAACTGCTTGTAGTTTCGCGATCGCTGTGCGGCGACAGTTTGTGGCACTAAATCTACTAAGACGTTGTAAAAAGCTGCTTCTGTGGGCTTTTGGAAGAGTTCTGGGCGGATGAGAGAATTTGGTTCTAGCTGTTTTGTATCCAAATCTCCTTGCGCTGCTAAACGAGTGGAACGGTTGACGGTTTCGTAGATTTTTTCTAAAGTACCATCGTTGCGGATTTGTTGGAGGAATAAGGCGCGATCGCGCACATCCAATAAATCCTTTAATGCCCGTTCTGCATATTCTGGGTCATTTTCTCCCAAAACTGCATTCACCAAATCATAATCAATCTGCTTTTCTTCTTGCAGTAGGGTGCGGATACGTTGTAAGAAAAAGTCTTGTAACGCCGCGATTAATTGCGCCCGTTCTTTGTTATGTACTGCTACAAAATCTCTGGCAATTTGCTCCAGTAACTCTTGCAAATTGTAATGCAAATTAGCCGCCCAAGTCATATTAACGATCGCATTCGCCGCACGTCGTAAGGCAAAGGGGTCAGAAGAACCCGTAGGTATCATCCCCAGTCCAAAGATACTCACCAATGTGTCGAGTCTGTCTGCTAAGCCAACAATTTGACCCCCTAGGGTTTGAGGTAAAATGTCATCTGCTCCCTTGGGCAAATAATGTTCAAAAATTGCTGTGGCGACGCTTGCTAATTCTCCACTTGCTGCTGCATATTTTTGCCCCATAACTCCTTGTAATTCCGGAAATTCGTAGACCATTTGAGTCACAAGGTCAGCTTTACATAGCAAAGCTGCGCGGTGAATATTGTGGCGGTCATCTTCTCCTAATTGCAGTTGTGTGGTAATTTGCTCAGCAATTTTGGATACTCGCCCCACCTTGTCCAGCAGCGAACCTAAATCTTCTTGGAAGGTAACTTTTGCCAATTGGGGTAAAAAACTATCCAACGGCTTGGCTAAATCGGTTTTGTAGAAAAACTGTCCATCAGCTAACCGCGCACGGATGACTCTTGCATTTCCCACAGCAATGATGTCAGATTTGGTTGGATCGCCGTTGGCAATGGTGACAAAATAAGGAAGTAATTCGGTGGGAGAAGCAGCTTGGAAAACTGGGAAATAACGCTGGTGACTTACCATCACGGTAGTAATCACCTCTGTTGGCAAGTTCAAAAATTCTGATTCAAATTTGCCGACAACAGCTGTTGGCCATTCTACAAGGTTAGTCACTTCCGCTAACAAATCTGGGTAGATTTCTGCATACCCATCTAACTTTTGCACCGACTCCTGAACTTGCTGTTTAATTGTAGCTGCCCGTTCATCAGCATCAACGGCGACGTATGCAGAGCGTAACGCAGTGATATAATCAGTAGCTTGGGGAATTGTCACTGGTTCTGGATGCAAAACGCGATGACCGTGGGAGATGCGATCGCTTTTAATCGTCTCGGAACCATTAACTAATTCCATCGGTAGCACTGTCCGATCCAACAAAGCTACTAACCAGCGAATAGGACGAGAAAACTTTGCATCTCCATCACCCCAGCGCATTAACCGCTTACCTTCTAAACCCCAGATCCACTGGGGAATAAGTTCTGTCAAAATTTCTGCTACAGGACGACCAGGGATGATTTTCCGTACAAAGACAAAATCTCCTTTGTCAGTAGCGCGAACTTCTAAAGCGTCGAGTTCCACACCTTGCTTTTTAGCAAAGCCTGCTGCTGCTGGTGTTGGTTTGCAATCTTTAAACGCCGCTTGGGCGGGGGGACCTTTAATTTCTTCTTCGCGGTCTGCTTGTTGGGAGGGTAACCCCTGGATGAGTACGGCTAGGCGGCGAGGAGTACCATAAATTTCCACAGTTTCGCTATGAATGCTATGTACTGACAAAGTTTGGGGAATGCGCGATCGCCATTGTGCTATGGCGTCACTCAAAAAGCTTGCAGGTAGTTCTTCTGTACCGACTTCTAATAAAAAGTTAGACATATGCACAAGTCATAAACGAGCTAGTTACAACAGTTTACCGCAGCCGGAATCCTGACGGCTTGCGTTTGGAGGAGTGCTGTTGAATGGCGCAAGTCATGTCTCGATTGCATCACAAGCGACTCTAACTCCATTCTGAGTTTGAAAATGAAGTTGCTTTCCTTCTAAGATTGCTTTAACATGGAATTTACAGTTAATTATACGCTCAAAGTTGATGATTGACCTTCGAGAGATCCATCCACTAACAGACTTCCAGCGGAACGCCAAAGACTACGCAAAGCGGATGAAGGAAACCCAAACGCCTGTAGTGCTTACTGTCAATGGGAAAGCTCAGTTTGTTGTTCAGGACGCCTCGGCATACCAGAAACTTCTCGACCGTCTCGAGTACGCCGAAACTGTCGCGGCACTTAAGAAAGGGCTTGATGAGGTAAGCCGAGGAGAGGAAATTCCGGCAGAAGAGGTTTTTGAAGAATTACGGCGAAAGCATGGGATTCCGAATTAGCTTTACTCCTTCCGCCCGTACCGACCTGGAACGTGCTTATCTTTGGATTAGTGAGCGGAACCCTGAAGCAGCCAATGTTTGGTACAACGAGATAGTTGATGCGATCTCATCGTTAAAGGATCTCCCCGCCCGTTGCCCGAAAGCGCCAGAAAGCGCGGATATAAAGCAAGAGATCCGACAGCTTCTCTACGGGAAACGGGGCAACATGTACCGAATCCTGTTTGTCATCGCCGAGAATGAATCGCTTGTCCGAGTCATTCACATTCGGCATACCGCCCAACAAAGGCTTTCTTCTTCTGACTTTGAGTCTCCCTAATATTAGCATGGGAGATGCCCAATTATAAGGGTTTCGGTGACCTAACTCACAACGACTAATTAAAAGCAAATTATTGGGGACATAATCTGTCCAAATATCAGTTTGTGCATTTTTGTTTGTCCATCATTTCTACACCATACTCCAGCATCGTTGAGGCTGTGTGCTGAAAAAGTTTGGGGAATAGGCGATCGCCACTGCGCTATAGCAGAAAGGAGAAAAGCTTGCTGAAAGTCAGAATGGACTGGTACGCTGCAGCTAAAATCAATTTGGCATAATTTTTACAGCAAGCACAACAAGAGTGAAGACTGACAGTATTTTTTATCAATTATTTGCAGAATTTCCCAGTATTTTCTTTGAGTTGATTGGGCGATCTCCTAGCGGTACTCAAGGTTATCAGTTCCGGTCAATAGAAATCAAACAAACCGCTTTCCGTATAGATGGGGTATTTCTGCCACCTGAAAACAGTCCTGACAAAACTGTATATTTCTGTGAAGTACAATTTCAAAAAGAGTGCGGCTCGTTCTGAGCAGGAACCCCTAGAAACTAGGGATGTATGG
>CAXTSI010000658.1:0-4077 GCA_964246695.1 uncultured bacterium | reverse complement strand
ACTGTAAGCATAAGCCGGGAGCAAGTTGCTTACTTTATGCTTTCTGCTTGAATAAACTAGCCTTATACTTACAAAGAAAATAAGAAAAGTATAGCGCTACGGATGTTGCGCTCTGACTTCAAGCATCGCGAGTTGAACTCAAATACACCCAAGTTTAATTTAAAAATTACTCAAACATTCAACAGGATTGATTCCGATCTGATAACACTGCCTTAAAAACCAATTTAGACTATTAAATATTGGGCACTCCCTAGACCGAGTTTCCTTTCGAGCCGGATTTGTAACAAGTACGTCGGTCTTAGCCAGGAGTTTTCCCAGAACTTGAGCAACCCACAAGTCCCAAACAAGGTCGGGCAACTTGAAATTAGCCTCCGAGTCTAAAATTTGTCCTAGCCATGCACCACACATACAACAACAACCAACTTGAATTTTGTCCAAAATGAGAAATGGCTGTAAACCATTGCAATAGTGGCATCGCAACTGTAGGTAACGTTGGTGATGGGGGCAAACAGTTACAGGTTCCAAAGCCCATAACAAAGGTTGATAGATAGGCTTTCCGCTGTGGCGCCAGTCAGAATAGCAGCCAGGACACCAGCGTTGTGAGAAATGGAAAATATTGTTAAACTTTAGCCGCCACCCTTGCATCGACAGTAGCGACGTATAATGAATATCTTGCCTACCAGTCAATGTTTTAACAGCACAGACAAGCTGAGAAGCATTTTGAGTTAGGTCCAACCAAAATCCAGCAGTTTGAATCAAGAGCGTTTTCGGCTTTTTGGGGGAAGCATCCATAAGTATTCTAATAATATCGGCGGACAGTAAATCTGTTGCTTGACTGCTCTCGATAAATAATGGTGCAATTTTATAGCGAATCAAAGTAGTAACAGAAACACCATGAGCCGCCGCCAAGCGAGTCAGGTAACTGGTAAAACTTTCAACTGCGGGTGTACCAATACCGATAGGAAGAAGAGAGTAAAGAGGACTACGAAGAGGAAGTTCATTAGAGTCAAAATCCCAAGACTCATAGTTAGTCAAATATTCAACTGGCATTTTGACCTCCTCCAACTGGACGACGTTGAGGTTTAGTATCGCCTACTTTGTCACGACGGGATTTTTTTGGAGTTGTAGCAGTGTGGGTGCCTGAAGCATAAGCATCATTATTATGTTCTAAGCTTAAAGCAATTCTTAAAGCAGAACTATCCTCTATTAACTCAAGCTGCTTTTCTCCATGTTTAGTTTCGGTGACTATAATCATGCATTGTTCAGTAGAGTAAGCAGACGACTGCAAGTGCTTAATCGTCAGAGTTTTAGCTCATATGCGAAGATGCACAAAAAAACGCACGGCTAAGCCAATCTTTTAGAATACCCACACAACCAAAACTGCGCTCGTAGCAAAAATCCCAGTGTTTAAGTAAATCCGGCTCAACTTCAAGAGGTAAATGGCGTTGAAAGGTTTGGACAATACCTCTGAAAGCTTTTAAATCCTCCGGATTTTCGGCTTTGTAGCGTTCCAGATGGATATCCAGGCTACGTCGGCACAGTTGGGCACTCAAATTTCGGAGTATTAATAAATCATAAGTACCCGCCAGTAAAAACTTAACAGCTGTAAAGTTAGCCAGCGATTTGATACAATCAGTTTGGTCGCGTAATTTACGTCCGCTAGCAACTTTACTTAGATTTTGTGCTTCATCAATGCAAAAAACTTGAAGTTGACGATATTTAAGTGCAGCTAAAGAGCGAAGTTTTTAACTTTGAATTAGTAACTTGACCGTAACCTGGTAATTCCAGGCATGGGTCTTGGAGAACAGTTAAAGCACGTGAGTAAAAATCCTTCCAATTAAAGTTACTAAATTCAGGGGTAGCAGCCTCAATCCCAGCAATAGGAATAAAGCCAAGATCCTGTGACATTTTTTCAATATTTGAAGTCAGCAACTTAGTCGTCATGCGACGCAGTAAAGTTGTTTTACCAACACCAGTTGGACCAAATAAAAAGATTAAAGCTACAGTTGCTGGGTCATCAATTGCATGTGTTAGTTTCTCAAAAGCTAGTAGTAATTTCGGATGTGCCATTGTATATTGCTGGAAATAAGCAACTCTATCGTGTTGGGGTCGCTGGAGTAAATCACGAGGAAAGCTTTTTTCGGTTGACATTAAAACTCTCCATAATATTCAAAGGTTTCTGTGTTGGAGTTGAAATTACTGTTGAAATTGCAATTTGTCTCAGGATCATTAGATTCTTGTGACTCTAGATCATTTTCGCTTTCCGAACAAGTAGGATATAGTTTGTGTGGTTCGTCAGAACTATTTTGAATGATTTTGTGAATTTTGTAATGTTCGGCATCACGCAAGCGTTGTTTAAGAACTTGCCCTTCAGATGCTTGTTGAGAATTTAAAAAATTAACTAATTCTTTATCCGTTATTGTCCGGTTTCTCTCATAATTACGTTTGTGCTGATTAAGTTCTGCGCTAATGAGTCGAATTTCTTTTTCTGAACGTCCTTGAAAATATTGATAGTAAGAAGAAATGCATTTTACCCATTGTTTTCCAGCTAAAGCATAGGCAACTCCTGCATCCCAAGGGTCATACCGAACCCACACCATTGATTTCTCAATTTCTGGGTCGCGGAATATGTCTGCCCAGTAATAAATATTATGGATTTTTACTCCTTTTCCGGGTTGAACTTTCCGCTGTCCCCCATCGGGCGCAGGTAGAGTCAAGATGTTAAATAATTCGTCATATTCGACTCGTCGATGTAAACGACTTCCGCCAATGGCAAGTCCGTAGATAAAAGCATCGTGAGGGTTTTTACCTAATGTGGGATGCAATCTTTCGTCATAAACTGAATATGCCCATTCGCATATAGCTAAATATAGTTCTCCTAATGTCCAAATTGCTAATCTTTCTGGACTAACTGATAAGGTAACTTGGCGGTTAAGACGTTTAATTTGGGTATTACCTTGCAACTCATGAATAAACTGCGTATTGGCTGTCCCAAATAATCTTTCAACAATTGAACCAAACCTGGCATGTGCTGGTGGTCGATATTTGAGAGTGCAAGTGTAATATGCTAATAATTGTTCAAAATAGTGACTGTGAAACTCTGCACCGTTATCTACAACTATATTTTGAGGAAATCGACCAAATCGTTGCACTACTATGCGGATTACCATCATACAAGCTCGATAGCTAGGCTCATCAAAAGTGATGTAAACGGCTAAAATTTTCCGGCTATATGCATCAACCATAAAGGTTGCCCAAGGACGACCTAAATTTTGATGAAAATCTTTGTTTGTGGCAATATGACAACTAGTTAGAGATTCGAGGGAACTGACTAATTCAATATCAAGTTGAGTATGGTCAATGTGGACAATCTCAAAGGGACGACTGCCATGTCTTTCCGTAGTTTGCTCTAATTCCCAGTAAAATGGCTCTTCTGGAATAGCTGCCCGATTACCAAGACGCTTTCTAGTTTGATGATGTCCGCTTCTAGTTTTGATATAAGCGCAAAATGTAATTCGGGATGGAGGTTTTAATGGCGGAGAGTGGTTTTGACAAGCTAAAACAAATGACTCATAAACCCGTAGTTTTCTTCGTTGTTTGGGTGTTTCATAATGCTCTAGTATAAATTCGAGCATAAATTCTTTGGTTTGATCGTCAATTTTTGCTGTACGGTTGCCTTTACTGTTGTGATTAGGCAGTAATCCTATATATCCATTTCCGTAGATGTATAAAGCTTTTTGGTACTGACTGCGCCAACGACGGATTGTACTGCTTGGGTATATTGGAGAATTATCCACTAAGTATGGTTGTATTAAACTGTAGCGACGGTTGGCTTCTATAATGTCAAGACAAGTTGCATGTTGTAGAATTGCGGTTGATGCTGCTTTAATATTTTCGCTTTTTGTTGTACCGATTCCAGTTATTTTACAATTATCAATTAATGCTGTAAATGCTGCATTTGGTAGCTCTATAAGTTGGCCATCTGCACGTAATAATCCAGTAGTTGCAGTTCCTGTATTTACTATCTCCCAAGATTCTCCATCCCAGGAAATGCAAGTACCCACAGCTATTTGCAAT
>CAXTSI010000657.1:0-4086 GCA_964246695.1 uncultured bacterium | reverse complement strand
ACCTTGGACATTTCATAGCGATCGCCCTAATTCATATTTCTATTCTGCAACGCCATTTTGGGTGCGATCGCTACAGGATTTTTAAAAAATAGTTAATGTCAAATCGCCTCAATATCTGAATGATATCATGTCCGGTAGTTGTTATGATATACAGCGGTTTTCAATTAGACATAAAGTGGAAATTAATTATGCGTTACCGAGCATCCAAGTAGAACGTCGCGCGTTCATACATTGTTTTTCGGAGAGGTCTATTGAATCGGTGCCACATTGTCAGGGCACGGAAACCGCGCCCCTACGGTTTAATGGTGCTGTAAGGCTTCACCTCACAGTATGGAATCAGCAACGCTATAAGTTTCAACAGCCAAGCAAATTTTACCCCTTGCTGGAGCGCGGGTTTCATTCGGGTTGACCACATTGTAGGGGCGCGGTCTCCGCGCCCTTACATTGTGGCGCTGGTTCAATTGAAAACTGCTGTAAGTCAGCATAACTAAGTCCACGCAGACTTACATTCGGCAACCTGACAACCATATTGCTGAAAAAAATCAGCCGATCGCTCGCCAGTTGTAGGAAATTTTATAATTATCCAGGCTCATGGACAGGACTTTATTATTCAGTGTATCTCGACGAATCTGGTCGCCATCGAAAAATTTGAGTTTTTTGGTTGACTTTTGCCTAGTTGACAGGATAATATATAGATAATGGAAAGGGTGTGCTCAGATATATCCCGAGTAAATTATGTTCTAGTTGCTGTCTCACGCACTCGTAGCTGAAAATTTCATGTAGGTCAATGTAGGTCAATTCTACGATCTAAAACGACCGAATTCCGTTATACACATGATGCTCTATTTGTGAGCGTGCGTAAGTCCTAGGTAGGTAAATTATCTTATCCGAACCGTCTTGGCAGTAGTGTTACTGCGAATTCTCGTGTTATTGCTGTTAATGTGGCGTTGGGAGCAAAGGATAAACCCGGACTGGAGAACTTACCCTTGTTAGTGGTTGACCATTTTTTGAATTAAAAATTAAAAATTAAAAATTTAGAAATAATTTTGGCGATCGCATTCAAGCGCAGCAATGTATTTTTCATTACCTGCTTGAACCAGAACAACCAGAAGACCTTCCTAAAATCATGCACTGGCTAAATTGGTACACAGCCATGTGCTTTAATCGAATGCTAAACCGTACTGGTCACTTTTGGGAGAAGCGTTATCACAGTAGTGGCTTTGAGAAAAGCGATTATAAAAGGGCATTAAACACGCTGCGGTACATTCACGCTAACCCGAAGGCTGCCAATATGCAGCAGGGGTTTTTCTATGACTTTAGTAATTATGGCACTCACGATCGCTTGAGCAATGATGGTATTACTCAATGGCATCCAGCATTTTTACAACTGGGGAGAACTTTGGAAGAGTGTGCGGCAAAATATCGCAGGTTTTGCCAAAAATATCGACCACTTGGGAAACCGGAGAAGCGAAGCTACTGGGGTAGTAGTTTTTTGCCGTCACTACTGAAAAGTAAGAACAAAGCAAAGAAATCTCCGGGACAGATGAGTTTACCTTGGGACAAGCAAAGAGTTACTGAGTGTACGGAAGCGCATGAGGTTGCGGAAAAGTTTATTCTGGCAAATTGCTATAACCCGGCAGTGCCAGGTATCGGATTTCTGAAATGCTGATTGTATCGTGGAAAGGAGTGCTGTTATAAATCTATACAAAATTCGGAAACGCTTATATGTTACAGTTTACAAGTCGCAACGCGAGAAAAGAGTCCCCCCAACCCCTTCCACCTCCGCCGTAATAAGGTAAAAGGTAGGCTTCCCACCAAGGTAGGCTTCCCACCATCTCTGGGTTACTTTCTATACCTTTTAACAGTTCTTCGTAAGTTACCACATCGCCCCTTCGTTGTCCCTGGCTGCCCACCGTACCCGTTTCATTGTCCCCGAAATTATACCATCCAACTGCCGCTGCAAATTTATAATAATTTTCCTCATCTTTGGTAGTCCAGTCTTCTCGTTTTATACCCAGTCTATTTCCAGTCTGTTTCCATATTTTCTTTTGCACACTAAAGCCAAAACGTTTGTTTGAATTGTCAACCCAACGCTGGTCTATTTTCTGCAACTCTCCACAAGAAAAACGATTAATGTTGTCATAATCTAAATATTGTTCTTTTTCTCTATTGGCAATATAAAGCATGAGTTTAGATGTTAGCCTGTCAGCCGCTTCCCACTTTTTGTTTTTCAGTAGATTATCTAGTTCAGCGTAATAATGCTCTTTTAAAGATTTCTCAACTTTTTGCTGATAAGATTTATCCCTATTGCTTTTTTCAAGTATACTTATCAGTTCTCGATGTAGCGCTTCTACGTTTTTTGAAGAAAGAATTCTGTTTTTTAATTCTTTATTAAATGGACTAATTTTATTTTTTTCTAAAGACCAAATATGAAAAGCTTTTGTATAACTATCAACTGCCAATTTTTGGTTGTTTTGTTTTTCAAATAAACTCCCTTGAGTTTTGAGGTAGAGGACATGGATTTGCAATTCTTCTGGAGAATTATCGTTAGAACTAACTTTTACTTCTTTAAGATACTTCTGAGCTTTTTGCAATTCTTTACTTTTAAGTTTCTGATAAGCATAAGATATTCCAGTATTGAGAATATCCATTTTCAGATTTTGGTCATTAATATTGACAGATTGACCTGCTTGTGAGAAAAGTTCTTCCGCTTCTGAGTAGGAACCCTCATCTTGAACTTGTGCCGCTAGTTGAGTTAGCTCTTGGACTGTTTTAAGGTAATTATTTTTTTCTGCAACTTTCTTCCCTAAAGACACTAATAGTATCCCGAAAATTCCTGTGAGCGACAAAGTGACAACTAAGAAAATACTCCCAACACGAATCTGTTGTTTAGCTTTCTTATTTGCTTGAGTCAATGTCTGATTAGCATTAGCCAATACTTGATTCCTTTGTTGTGCTGCTTCCCTATCCTTCCGCTCTCGTTCCAATTGCGCTTCTTTTTCTTTAACAGCTATTTCTTCTTCTCGTTCCTGAGTTTGACTAGCTGCTAAAAACTGTTTATCTTGGTAACTTAAATTTTTATCACTAGCCCATGACAAAGCATCCTGCAACGCCTTTCCGCGCAACAGCCGGGATTCATCATTTTCTCCAGAAGCCACCCAAAAGTGGAAATTCTCAGAATATGGACGCAGGTTCTTTAACTGAGTTTCAATCCAATAGGAGTCAAATATTTGTTGATAAATGCGATTATAAACTCTTAACTTTTCCTGTCTTTTGACAACTAATCCCGATAACTGCAATTCACTAACTTCAATACTATTATTACTAGCTATTTCTCCTGATTGTCGAAGAAGCTGATACAATTCCAGCAAATAACTAGCTCGTTGCTCGTTTGAAAGAATGCGATCGCGTATCGTTCGTAAATGCTCAGGGTCATCCTGAGATTCCCAATTTTCAATAATCCTTGATTCTACTACTTCCCCAACAGAACGAGGATTATGCTTCTCGGACTCTTCAACCATAAACTTACACAACTTTTGAGTAAGAAACGGTTGTCCACCTGTCCAATCTAAGATTTCCTCCATCACTTGTTGAGGATTTGATACCTTACCTTGCAATCCGTTGAGCAGCGGTTGGACTTCTGAAATCCGAAAACCATGCAGTTCAATTCCTTCTCCAATATTAAAAGGAGTTTGGGTTTTGTCAGTAATCAAATCGCTGGGAGTCGCCACCCCCAACAAAGCAAACGTCAACCGTTCAAAAATCGGATTATCAACTCGTTGATTTTGGAAAAACCGAATCAGAGCAAAAAAATCATCCAGAGAAAAATCCTGACTTAGTACCCTGTCAATTTCATCCACAAAAATGACTATCGGTTGCTGAATTTTTTCCAGTAATACTTGTTCGATAAACAATCTCAAACACATGACTGGATCTAGTATCTCTTGGTTTTTTTGCCACCATGTCTGCCAATCAAAATCAAATTTATCTTCTAACTGACAACTTTCTACCAAATGGTAAACAATCCCTCCATAAGTAAGTCGTGGGGAAATTTTCTAAGTATGTAACAAATAATTAAGGAGAAAA
>CAXTSI010000656.1:0-4098 GCA_964246695.1 uncultured bacterium | reverse complement strand
AGTTGTTAGTTGTTAGTTGTTAGTTGTTGGTTGTTAGTTGTTAGTTGTTAGTTGTATTTACCAATTAGCAATTAGCAATTAGCAATTAGCAATTAGCAATTAGCTTTTTCCCATTCTCATTTCAATCTTTCAGCTAGATGATCGCCAACGCGCAAAGCATTTGCCATCAGCGTCAGTGTTGGGTTGACTCCTGAATTTGAGGGGAAGAAACTACCATCGACGACATAAAGGTTATCGACATCGTGGGTGCGGCAGTTGAGATCCAGCACTGAGGTTTTGGCATCACTCCCAAAGCGGCAGGTACCACATTGATGCGCCACAGCTTGTATGGGGACGTGACTGCGCGGATAGATGCTAAAGGGGATGACGGACATTGCATTTGCTTCGATTGATTTCAGTACAGATGTCCAGCGATGAACTAGGCGCTCAGCAGCTTCGGTGTTATTGAGGGTGTAGTCTAGATGCAGCCGATCGCCCATAACACGAACGCGATTGTTAGGGTCGGGTAAGTCCTCTATCTGCAACCACCATCCCACCGATCGCTCAGCAATCTGGTGCAGTCCAAACTCCGGAATCAGTTTTGCGAATGGCGCTAACAGTGGGGGTGCTTCGGCTGGGATCATATCTGCCAGAACATTTCCGGTGTTTTGCACCATGCCCATGGGGTAGGGAAAATCCGGTTCGCCCCAGTAAAAATCGTTAACGGCGATCGTCTTTTGAAATGAGGCGCGATTGGGTTCGGCGTGGATTGACACCAGCGCGATCGCCTGATGCTTCATATAATTGCGCCCCACCCGATCGGAACTGTTCGCCAGTCCATGAGGATGTTTATCGTTGGCAGATCTTAGCAGCAAGGCAGAGGAGTTGATCGCCCCACAAGCAACCACGACAATATCGGCACTAAAGTGATGCAACTTGCCGTTGACATCGGTTTCGACTGCGGTCACTTCTCGCCCAGACTCACTGGTGTGCAGCTTGAGGACTTTGGCTTTCGTCAGCAGTGTCAGGTTAGAGTAAGCCTCGCGGCTGGGACGAATGGCATTGACCTCAGCATCGGCTTTTGCATGTACAAGACAAGGGTAGCCGTCAAAGGTATCGCAGCGAATGCAGGGACTCAGGGTGCGATCGACCTCGTTCAGCTTCAGTCCCAACGGCAGATTGAACGGGTAGTAACCCAGCTTGCGGATGCCGTCAGCAAGTACCTGCATGTCTGGCTCATGACTTACTGGAGGATAGGGATATGGCTGGCTGCAAGGTGGTTCTGTTGGGTCTGTACCTCGCTCTCCGTGTACGTCGTATAGCTTTTCTGCCTGATTGTAATAAGGCTCAAAGTCCTGATACTTCAGTTCCCAGGCGGGAGAAATGCCGCCTTTGTGGATCACTTGCTCAAAATCTCGCTCTCGCAGCCGCAGCAATGCTGCTCCATACAGTTTGGTATTCCCGCCCACCCAGTAGCCCGTCTGGGGACGAAACGCTTTACCGTCTTTGTCATACCAGTGTTCGTCTGCGTGATAGCGTTCCTTTTGATAAACCTCCAAGGCGCCCCAATTTTCTTTTTCTCTGGGTAGAAAGTCGCCTCTTTCCAGCACCAAAATTTTCTTCCCGGTAGGTGCAAGTCGATAAGCTAAAGTTCCTCCACCCGCTCCCGTACCAATAACGATCAGGTCGTAGTGTTCAGTGATGTTCATCAAAAATTCCCAATCCCCAAGCTTCTATCAAAATATTCTCATAAAAGCTAACGCAACGCAGTCGTCATACTTATGACTTGCCTCGATCATCTGATAGCATTGGCGATCGCCACGGCAAGAGGAGTGAATAAAAATCTATCTTAACATAAGTAGGTGGGCGCAAATCAACATAACTATATTATTTTGGTAATTTTCAGGGTAAAGGGCAGCTTCTTACCTTAATCTTAACAAAACTTTACATACATCAGCTTAATAACACCGACCTTATAGCACAATACGGTTCAGTAGTTGTGTGCTTACCTATAACCTCTTTAGAGACGCGACATGTCGCGTCTCTACACCTTAAATTCCCAGCACAAATCCTTAACCGAGTAGTATTGACCAAGCCCGCAACGGGAGCGGGAACTCTTAACAGGGAACAGAAAAGAAATTAGCCCCGTTCGCGCAGCGGTGAGGAATTGGGAGAAGATTAAGGGTACAAGCCCCTAGACTGCCGCGCTTCGCTCGCAGCGCTGACGCTACGAACGTCGCTACCGCTGACGCCGGAGTACCGGCTAACGCAACGCTTACGCTAACGCGATTTATTTATGAAAGAAATAAAATATTTTTTTCGTCGAGTAGATGCCTGAAAAAATACGTCCGCTTTAAATCCCCTGCTTTTAAGTATGGGGATTTCCCTGTTAAGAGTTCCCTGTTAAGAGTTCCCTCTTAAAGTTTTTACAAATTATTTCACAGTGATAATAGCATATAAATGTTCCACATATTTATACAATTTTTTTCTAAAAAACCCGCTCGAATGAACCTATAATAACAAGGTAATATATAAAATTTAAAGATTATAGAGTTTCATAGTTTCCCATAAAATCAAAATTATAAAATTATGAGAGCGGCAGGAAATTTAGTTATGCCTTTAGAAATATCATATTTTTTAATAAATATCATTCTTGTTACTCCAATAGACAGAAGCACTTGCTTTACAAAATCCATAAACTAAGGGCAGAAAAAGGAACAGAGTTTTCTGAGCTATAAAGTGCAGATCGCAAGTCTAAAGATTTGGTGATTCAGGCACGAACTATTGAGGTTTTCGCAGATATGTGGATTATCGACCAAGTATTTTTTCAAGATCAGGTGATGCATGGGATCACCGCCTATTTGTCCAAATCCACTTTTTGAGGTGAAAAACGAATGACTAGTCAAACACTGTCTACAACCCTGTTTAGCTCTTTTGATTTGGGAGGTTTGACCCTCAAAAACAGAGTGGTAATGGCTCCCATGACTCGAGCGAGGGCAGGCAAGGAGCGCATGCCCAACGCCCTCATGGCGGAGTATTACGCTCAACGAGCTTCAGTTGGTTTGATGATTACGGAGGCTACCGTCATCTCGAAACAGGCTAATGGTTGGCTAAATAGCCCTGGTATTTATTCAGACGAACAAGCGCAAGCCTGGAAGCAGGTTGTGGATGCAGTGCATGCTCGGATGACGCCATTTTTTCTCCAGCTTTGGCATATGGGGAGAGCAAGTCACAGTAGTTTTCAAGAAAATGGTCAACTGCCAGTTTCCGCTTCTGCTCTTAAGATTCAGGCAGAATACATTCACACTCCCATTGGCAAACAGCCTTACGAAACACCCCGATCCTTAGAGACGAACGAGATCCCGCTAGTGGTCGAGGATTATCGTCGGGCTGCTATGCGAGCAAAAGATGCTGGTTTTGATGGGGTAGAAATTCATGCAGCTAACGGCTATTTAATCGATCAGTTTCTGCAATCTAAGACCAACCATCGGACAGACCAGTACGGTGGTAGCCTTGAGAATCGCTATCGTTTCCTCAAAGAAATTGTGGAGGCTATTCTGACTGTATTCCCCACTCACCGAGTCGGAGTTCGGCTGTCTCCAAATGGTAATTATAATGACATGGGTTCTAAGGATTTCCGGGAAACCTTTCTTTATGTCGCACAGCAGTTGAATGCTTACAGACTGGCTTACTTGCATATATTAGATGGACTGGGATTGGGCTTTCACGAGCTGGGAAAGCCGATGGTGTTAGCTGAATTTCGCGACGTGTTTACAGGTCCACTCATAGCTAACTGTGGCTATACACAAGAAACCGCCGCAGCTGCAATCAAAGATGGCAATGCTGATTTGATTGCCTTTGGGCGACCATTAATTAGCAATCCGGATTTAGTTGAGCGTTTTGCTAATGGCTGGCCTCTAAATCCGCCAGCAGACCAAAGTACATGGTATTCGTTTGATCGAGAAGGCTACATCGATTTTCCCACTTATCAAGAATCCCAAGTAGTTCAAGGTTAATTAACGCTCTTCTATAACTCTGGGCTGAGAATAATCTCATGAAACCCTGACGACTGGAAGTCGCGGCTACACAAACAAAGTCCGCCTGCGCGGACTAATCTGA
>CAXTSI010000655.1:0-4119 GCA_964246695.1 uncultured bacterium | reverse complement strand
CATCTACCCCCTACTCCCTACTCCCTATTCCCCACTCCCTCTTCATTAGCTAACTGCCAAAGCTTGTAGTGCATCGCGTACTCGTGAGTTGCGAATTTCACCTGCGTGGGTAACGCAAGCACCATTGATGATGTCATCGGCAAAGTTCAAATGTAAAGCTTTGTCTTTAATGAGAAGTTGCAGCAACGATGTCACGTTCTTGGAATACAATTGGCTGGCGTGAACTGGCATTGATGATGGTAGATTGATCGGACCGATGATGGTGACGCCGTTCCACACAATGTCTTTGCCGGGATCGGTGCAGGCGCAGTTCCCACCTTGTTCGGCAGCAATATCCACAATGACCGAACCTATTTTCATCTGTGCCACCATCTCTTCGGTGACTAAAATCGGTGCTTTTCTCCCAGGAACTTGGGCGGTAGTAATTACTACATCAGCATTCTTGACGTGTTCAGCGACAACTTCCTGAGTGCGCTGTTTACTAGCCTCAGAAATTTCTTTGGCATAGCCTCCAGCAGCGGTTGTTTCTTCCTCTAGTTTGACTTCAACAAATTTCGCTCCCAAGCTTTGTACTTCTTCTTTAACGGCGGGGCGGATATCAAAGGCTTCTACCACTGCTCCCAAGCGTCTGGCGGTGGCGATCGCTTGCAAGCCTGCAACACCAGCACCCATAATAAACACTTTGGCGGGGGCGATCGTGCCTGCGGCTGTTGTTAACATGGGGAAGTATTTCGGTAATGCGGCTGCGCCAATCAGTACCGCTTTGTATCCTGCTATTGACGCTTGCGACGACAAAGCATCCATACTCTGCGCCCTAGTGGTACGAGGAATCATCTCCATACTGATAGCAGTTACTTTACGTTCTGTCAGTTGCTGCACCACAGACGGATTTCCTAAGGGATTGAGAAACCCAATCAGCACAGCCTCTTCCCTTAGTAAGTCAGTTTCTAAACGTCCATCTTCTCGCTCTTGAGGTGGGCTAACCTTAAGTAAAACATCTGCTTCACCCCATAAAGTAGCGGTATCAGCGATTATTTTGGCTCCTGCTGCCTCATAAGCAGCATCAGTAAAGAAAGCCCGATCGCCTGCACCTGCCTCTATCCACACTTCCACACCCTGTTTTACCAATCGGGCAACGGTGTCAGGAATTAATGCTACACGACGCTCACAAACTTCAATTTCTTTGGGAACTGCTATTCTCATGAAATCTCCTTAGAGATAAATATTTATTCTTGCATGCATTTAGTTTGCAGTCTTTCTTAGTTAGGGGAGCCAGAAGCTAGGAGTCAGAATATAGTTATACTCCTGACTCCTAAAATTTAGTTTCAACATGCACATTGGGAAAGCCAATTAGCTTACTTGCAAAAAGATTCATTCATTGCACATCCTATGTTGATCCCCAAATCTTGCATGTTTGTTTTTAACTTCTTTTAATAAATTTAAAATTTTTGTTATTACTTTTTTACATTTTGTAATATATATTCATTTTTCTACAAAATATCCCGAAAAAAAAATCAATGATTTTTGCTTTAATTCAACCTAATTTTGATCAATTCAGCCTAAGTTAGCTAGCAATGACTCTAGCCCATTACTAAATTTTTATCACAAAGAACTTAAGTTTACTCAGATCTTGCACCATTCTCAATAAGACCTAAAAAACCGGGTTTCTCAACGATTAATAAAGGGCTTCAGCCTTCAATATTTGCAAGAAACCCGGTTTTTGATGCTGGTGCAAGATATGAGTTTAGATACATTTATACATATTTAGAAACACAATTAAATCCCAGCAGTGTTTTACTGCTGGTTCAAATTAACAAAGCTGGTAGTCATATTTATGTAAGAATCAGTAATATAATTTACCAAACTATAGCAATCATAAATCATTGGTGAATAATAAATGATGTTGTAGGGTGAGCATTGCCCACCATTACCAGCTTTGGTGGGCAATGCCCACCCTACGAAGAATTTCACAAATCAGATCTGACTGCTATATAACTATTATTACTTAAAAATCTGCATGGAAGGACACTTTTTGTCGGGATTCTACGTCCATTATTATAAAGTCAGTAGTAAAGTTTAGTTTACAAACATTTACTTAGAGTTATTATATCTCAATTTCTGTTAAAGGAGCTTAACCATGCGACGTTTACTTGGACGAAATTCTGCTTGGCGGCTTCCGCCGCTTAGACTTCTCTCTGCTTTAGCCGTAACTAGCTGTTTGCTGGCTGGTAACCCTGCTATCACCCAGGCGCAGGGTTTACCAGGGTTTACATTGTTTAGCGGTGTCAAAGGCGACAATCAACTGTCCTACCGCTTAGATTTTGGTGGTCAACCCGATGGCTGGGATCGTTACCGACTAAGAATTTCTAACAAAAAGCTGAAAATAGCGGTTGCTCATTTTGTGATCAGTTATCCCGAATACTACAAAGGAAGCTTTGACGACAAAAATATTGAAGTACATGTTAAAAACAAAAAAGTTCCCCTGTCTGCGGTGAAGTGGGACAAAGAAAATCACGTGATTGAAATTTATCCCCAAGAAGCGGTGCCAGCAGGTAGCAACGTTGAGCTGGTTCTCTCTAACGTGAAAAACCCGAATTTCGGTGGAGTATTCTATTTCAATTGTTCTGTTCAGTCTCCAGGCGATGTGCCGCTATCGCGTTACATTGGGACTTGGATTATCAGCATCAGTCATCAAGGGTAGGTAGGCGTAAATAAACACAACTATCTGGAGCGGGCTGTTAGTAGTTAGTAGTTAGTTGTTAGTTGGCTAACTTACATCTTGCACCTGGGTGAAAAACCGGGTTTCTTGAGAATGACTAATGGTCAAACCCTTAAGCTTTGGTTGAGAAACCCGGTTTTTTTAGTCTTGTTGAGAATGGTGCAAGATATCAGCTAACCGCCTCTTAACATTCGTTAATATAGTGATGTTTTATTATGCCTACCTACTTAGGTTAAGGATTCAGTTACAAGTGAGGAGTGAGGAAGAGACGTTCCGCTGGAAGGTCTGTACGGGAGGCGCCCAGTTGTGAAACTTTATTCCTCGCTCCTCACTCTCAAGACACTGAATCTTGCGGTGTGGCGTTTCATGTGATATAATTGCAAGTTGTGATTTTTTTTAGAGAAAATCGTCTTGGAGGAAAACAAAACGTATGCAAAGAACCCTAGGCGGCACTTGCCGAAAGAGAAAAAGAACTTCTGGTTTTCGTGCTAGGATGCACACACCAACCGGGAGAAATGTCATTAGGGCTAGGAGAAAAAAGGGACGTCATCGTCTAAGCGTTTAGGGCAATAATTGCGGCTGTGGCTTTGCCCAAAGCAAATCGGTTAAAATCTAGAAAAGATTTCCAGGCAGTTTTCCGGGAAGGAATTCGTCGTAATGGTTCCTATTTAACATTAAGAGCCTTACGACCGTCATCTGCAACAGTGCCTTCTAAGGGTACTGCCGCCAGTACTGTAGAAAAAATAGACGACTCACATCTGACTCCAGTAAAAATTGGCATTTCCATTAGCACAAAAGTCAGTAAACGAGCAGTAGTTCGCAACCGCATCAAGCGGCAAATCACAGCAACTTTGCATCAGTTGTTGCCCAAATTATCACCTGGATGGCGATTAGTGATTGTTGTAAAACCAACAGCAGGAGATATAAAGTGCGTAAGCCAAGAATTTCTGCAAGAATTAGAGCAGTTGTTGGCACACATCGAGGTGTTAAATGGGCATTCGTGAAGAAGTTTATTTTGAAGGCAGTCCCCATATTGGGGATTTAATCATAAACATACTGATTGGGTTAACCATAATTGGTCTACCGTTGACTATTGGCGCTATTGTCAGGGCATTATGGTTACGCTTTCGCATCACCGATCGCCGGATTTCAGTAACTGGCGGTTGGATGGGACGCGATCGCACCGACGTAATTTACTCAGAAATTGTCAAAATAGTCAAAGTTCCCCGTGGCATTGGTTTATGGGGAGATATGGTGCTAACCCTAAGGAATGGTACTCGTCTGGAACTGCGGGCTATTCCTAAGTTTCGCGAAATCTATGACTACATAAATGAAAAAGTCGCAGCCAAAAACCCCAATTATACTGGTGCGGCTAACAAATGATGGGGAAGTGGGGGAAG
>CAXTSI010000654.1:0-4127 GCA_964246695.1 uncultured bacterium | reverse complement strand
CAACCAACAACTAACAACTAACAACTAACAACTAACAACTAACAACTAACAACTACCAATTGCTTTGTCAACAGCTTGCAAGGCTACATCTACTTCTGCCTCTGTAACAATCAGCGGTGGCACAAATCGGACGACCTTTGGACCTGCGGGGACGAGTAATAAGCCTTGGTCCATCCCACCTTTGACGACATCAGCTGCGGTTAGCTGAGTATCTGCTGCCAGTTCCATACCGTTGATTAAACCCCAGCCGCGTACTTCGGCAATTTGATGGGGATATTTCGAGGCGATCGCCTGCAACCCTGTTCGCAATTGCTCACCCCTAGCCTCTACATTCTGCAAAAGATTATCCGAGTCCAAAGTTTGGCAGACAGTGAGAGCAACTGCACAAGCAAAAGGATTCCCGCCAAAGGTACTAGCATGCTCACCAGGTTGGAATACATCGCAGAATGATTTGGACATCATTGCTCCGATGGGGATACCACCGCCTAAGCCTTTAGCACTAGTGAAGATATCTGGCTCAACACCGAGATGTTCGTAACCCCATAATTTACCACTGCGCCCCATACCAACTTGCACTTCATCAAAAATTAGCAGAATACCAATTTCATTGCAAATCTGCCGCACCTTTTGGAAGTAAGCTATTTCACCCGGACGAACGCCGCCTTCTCCTTGTAATGGCTCTAAAAGAATTGCTGCTACGCGGTAATCGCCTTCATCCAGTTCACCAATCGCTGCTTCCAACGCGCCTATATCATTATAAGGTACATGGTGGAACCCAGGCACTAAGGGATCGAAGTTTTTTTGATACTTCGGTTGCCCTGTCGCAGTAATCGTCGCCAAAGTCCGTCCGTGGAAACTGGCGTTTGCTGTCAAAATGATCGGTTTGTCAATTTCTAGGACTGTGTGGGCGTATTTCCGCGCCAATTTAATTGCAGCTTCGTTTGCTTCCGCCCCGGAGTTGCAGAAAAATGCGCGATCGGCGCAGGAATGTTGAACTATCCAATGAGCCAACTCTCCCTGCTCTGGAATGTAGTACAAATTAGAAACGTGGTGCAATTTTTGAATTTGCCGTGTTACCGTTTCTACCAAGGCAGGGTGGGCGTGTCCCAGTGTACAAGTAGCGATCCCAGCCACAAAGTCGAGATATTCTCGCCCCTGTGTATCCCAAACGCGACAACCTTTACCCCGCTCTAAGGCTAGAGGAAATCGCGCATAGGTGGACATGACAGATCGATCAAAACTATCTGGATCAAAGGTGCTAGATGACACATTTGACTGTGAATCTATGGTCGATTGTTCAAACAGAGTTTGGATGCTCACTACCTAAACCCTCAAAATCCCTTATATTATAGTTATTTCCGATTATTATGAGAATTTTGAAAACAATCTTCTTATTTACCTCAGCTAAAATTTCCCTTTAAGGCTCCACTCGGATATCCTCGAACGAGTTGCAGTGGTGAAATAACTGTGTACTCAACACTTGAGCAAAAATATCGTCGCATCCAAAAAGAGCTAACAGCAGGGGCGATCGCCCTCGGCTGTGTCTTCCTCATTGGTACTTTATGGTATCGCCTAGTGGAAGGCTGGTCCTTAGCGGATGCAGCTTATATGACTGTAATTACCTTATCTACCGTTGGCTATGGAGAGATAGAACCACTGGGAACACGAGGAAGGTTATTTACCATCGCCCTGATTTTGATGGGTGTGATGACTATTGGTTACATTGTCAATAGGTTTACAGAAGCCGTAATTCAAGGCTATTTTCAAGAAGGAATTCGACTACGACAACAACGACGCATAATGGACTCATTATCAGGACATTATATTATCTGTGGATTTAGTCGAACTGGTCGTCAAATTGCCAAAGAATTTCGGGCAGAAGACGTTTCTTTTGCGATCGTTGATTCTGATATGGAATCTGTGCAAAGGGCGCAGGCAGAGGGTTATACCGTATACCAAGGTGATGCTACGCTGGATGAAACTCTCTTAAGGGTTGGTATAGAACGGGCAATTTGTATTGTCGCGGCACTTCCTTCAGATGCAGAGAATCTGTATACAGTACTTTCAGCAAAAACACTGAATCCAAGTATTCGAGCGATCGCCCGGGCAAGTACAGAAGAAGCTGTGCAAAAGTTGCAACGTGGCGGTGCCGATGCTGTGGTTTCTCCCTACATTACTGGTGGTAAGCGTATGGCAGCAGCTGCCCTCAGACCTCAAGTAATGGACTTTGTAGACGGTATTATCTCAGGTACAGACAGACAGTTGTACATGGAAGAATTTTTGCTCGACCCTGCAACTAGTCCTTTTGTAGGTCAAACTTTAGGGCAGGCAAGGTTACGTGCGCAAACTGGGGCACTGCTGCTTGCCATCCGTCGCGCTCATGGAGAACTCATCGGTGGTCCTACTGCTGATACACTTTTCATGTCTGGAGATCTGCTCATCGCTATGGGTACAGCTGAACAGCTACGTGACCTCAACCAACTTTTAGGACCCCTAGGTTCCAAGCAATTGCGGCGACCTAAGCATAGTTAAGCTGCCCTTGTTTATTGGGGAGTGGGGAGTGGGGGAGCCAGCGCGCATTATGAGTGTCAGCCCGACCTAGGCGACTGGCGTAGTGGGGAGTGGGGGGACTATGGCAATGGTGTGCAAGCGGTTGTGGCGGTAGCCAGAAGTAGAAACTGTTTTTGAGAGTAGGTACTGTTAGACTAAAATATATCCCGTTTGCTTTTCTTCAGGAGCCATGTCTACGGTAATTACTCAATCCCTGACCCTGGAGGAGTTTCTCAAGCTACCAGAAACAAAGCCTGCCAGTGAATACATTAATGGTGAGATTATTCAAAAACCAATGCCAAAAGGGAAGCATAGCCGATTACAGTTAAGGCTATGCAACAGTATCAACGATGTTGCCGAAAGCCTTCATGTTGCTTATGCCTTTCCAGAACTGCGCTGTAGTTTTGGTATCCGTTCAATAGTACCTGATGTAGCGGTTTTCAACTGGTCGCGTATTCCCTTTGCTGCTGATGAGGAAGCACCCAATGATTTTCTGCTTTCTCCAGACTGGACAATTGAAATCCTTTCCCCTGAACAAAGTTCAAATCGAGTCACAGGCAATATTCTCTATTGCTTAGATCGTGGATGCCAATTAGGTTGGTTGATAGACCCAGAAGATCGTTCCATTTTGGTCTTCCGTCCAAATCAACAACCAGAAATTTTACAGGGTGATGAGCGTTTGCCAGTGTTAGCCGGGATTAACTTGGAGTTAACTGTTGCTCAGGTGTTTGGTTGGCTAAAAATGAGCAGTTAAAGAGCGATTAGCTATTAGCTACCACTGATTCGCAGTTTCCAGCCGTGCAAGGGCGCTATGCTTGTTGTCACCCATTCAATCACAATCGGGTAAGCTACGGATATCAAGATGCTGGGATAAACTGCCATTCCCCAATCAGGGTGGACTAATACACGGCATTTGTTTTGCATCACTGGGTAGTTGAGTAAAGCTTTCACAACTGCTGTGTCGTCGTGGGGAGTTTTTCCCGGACGGGAAAGTAACGGATAGCCTGTGCGGGGGTCTATGAGGTCTGTTAAATAGCCGCGATCGCGCAGATTAAATGCCACATCACAGCCAAACCTCATAAACTTTTCCCGCAACCGTTCTTTTTCCGTCTCTATTTCTGGTGTAATTTCCACCAGTTCAAATCGTGATTGCTGTAAAACAATCACCACCCATAAAGAAGGTTGATTTTTCCAATCTGGTAATATCCGTGGGAGGTTGGTACAGATATACTGACTGGGAGAATGAATTGAAATTTGAACTGCTTGTCCCGTTTTGCCAACCAAATGAATGAGACAGCCTGCAGGATTCGTGTAAACTGTTGGATATTTCACTCAACCTTATTTGGTTTTTGCAAGTTTTTTCAATTAATCTTTTGTACAGATGATAACTCTTAATAAGTGCGAAAATTCATCAAATTTCCATGATAGATTAGCTTGATTTTAAGCTGCTCTTAATTTTTTATTAATTTTTAATCTTATTATTAATTAATCTTAACCTTATTTTAACAATTTTTATGATAATGGTTCGTAGTTGCGCTGTCTTCGCATCCTTATATGGATGCGAAGACAGCGCAACT
>CAXTSI010000653.1:0-4181 GCA_964246695.1 uncultured bacterium | reverse complement strand
CATCGCCGTAGGGGCGGGGTATCCCCGCCCATCCTCGGTTACCCCCGCCCATCCAGCATATACCAAAGATAAAAAATGGCAGTTTATCAAGTTCGACTCATCAATCCTGCAACTGGGTTAGACCGCACCATTCAAGTCCCAGACGATCAGTACATCCTCGACATAGCAGAAGAAGCAGGTATCCGCCTTCCATTCGGATGCAAACAAGGAGAATGTTCCGCCTGTGTTGCTAAACTAATCAGTGGAGAAGTCGATCAAAGTGAGCAAAAGTTTCTGCGTTCAAATGAAATCCAAGCTGGCTACACTATTACCTGTGTAGCTTATCCTGTGTCTGATTGCACCTTAGAAACTCATCAAGAACAAGGATTGTATAAATCGTCACTTTACTTTCAACAAAATGCAACGCCATCAGAATAGGTTTAGAGTAGCACAGACGCAACCACCAGCCTAATTACCAGCCAAATGGTAGAAGAGAAATATACCTTGGTAGAGAGGTTGACCGATAGCCCATGATCGAGGATAGAGATAGAAGTTTAGAGGTCTTAGGCTATGATGGCAACATTTCTAAATGCGTTAGCTACAGCTTTGAGCTTGCTGATTGTTGATATAATTTTTCCAAAAGGTGTTGATATTGCTAATTTTCCTGCAGCTTTAATTGCTGGTGCAGTTATTGGCGCAGTCAATAGTTCAGTTAAACCAGTTCTGTCAACGCTATCGTTACCGCTTAACTTCTTAACTTTCGGAGCATTTTCACTCGTTGTTAACGGTATCTGTTTTTCATTAGCAGCATTTTTGGTTCCAGGATTTAGCGTCCACGGACTTATCGCTTTTATTGTTGCTCCTGTAGTTTTATCTTTTGCTAATACTTTCATCAACAATTACTTTGTTGAAAAGAATTTGGCTTTAAAAAGCAGCGATCGCGCCAAAACAAATGCTGAATTACCTTCAAGCTAGGTATCAGAATTTATCAATAGAGACGTGATGAATCGCGTCTCTACTTAATTCCAAATTAAGATAATCCCTTAGGTGGAGTTCTTAGTTCAACTTAATTCCAGACAATGGAAGTGAAAAGAGTTTAAAAATTAGTAGCAGCAATCCAATGAAATTACTTCGTTTTATTCTTGGTCTTGTCTTACCTCCTCTAGGCGTTTTCCTGTCAGTTGGAGTCGGTCCTACTTTATTGATTAACGTTTTGCTGACCCTTTTAGGTTGGCTTCCTGGCAGTATTCATGCTATTTGGGTTATTGCTAAGCATGAAGAATTAATAAGCAGAGAGGGAGAAATTAACTGAGTAAGTTGGTAAGTGGTAATAGGTAATGGCATACTTAATTTTATTACCATTACCTATTGCCGAAATAAACAAATTGATATTTATTTTTGCAAAAATTAGGGTGGATACGATCCACCCTTTAAATTACCAATTACCAATTACCCAATTTCTATTTCTTTGTATGTTCGTTATGTTTTAATATCATGTCCGGTCAATCGCCCATAATAAAACTTTTTTGTAGTAAGGACTTCAGTCCTTGCTTAAGATCGCAAGAGGACTGAAGTCCTCACTACAAACTTATTAAGGTTATTTAACCAATAAGGTGGGCAATGCCCACCCTACAATTACCGACAAATTTTAATCATTTTTTATCAGTATGTTCTTTGTCTTTTAACAAGTCAGCAGCAGATAACAACAAATCCCTCAAGATTTGTTTGAGCTGAATTTCTTTTCTCGCAAGCGCTGTACCTGCTTCACCAAGTTTGTCGTCTAGCTGCGAACTTTTTTGTTGTACTTGTGTTACCACAACTTCTGCTTGTGGACGTGCTTGATTAACCCAGTTCTTTGCTTCGTCTAAATAGTCTTTCACCTCTAGAGAACGTCCGCCGTAACGTGCTGCTAAATTAGCTCTGACAATGGCAAGTTGTGCCTGTAGTTGAGCATAGCGTTTCTTTAACAGTGAAACTTCCTCACTGTTTTTGATAGCATCGATAGCAGAGTCAATAGCAGTTTGGGTATGAGCAGATGTCTCTTTGGTCGTTTCTTGAAGTCCTGCTAAAATGCCGTCAACTTCTTGCTGGATTTGCTCTTCTTGTTCGTCTAGTTTAGCCTGTAGCTGCTTAACCTCTGTCTGAGTCTTAGCAAGAGCTTCATGTCTTTTAGTGTTAACTGCTTCCAGTGCTCCCTCAATCGATGCCGTCACTTCTTCTTTAATTTCGCCACCTTTTTCTTGTAAGTTTTCAATGGCGGTAGAAACAGCATCTTTCACAAGACCACGAAGTTCAGCAGAGCCTTCTTTAAACTCAGAAACTACCTGAGAAACTGCCGCTTTCACAATTTCTCGAACTCGTTCGGCTCTTAGCTGTCCGGTTTGTTTTGCTTGTTGAATGTCTGCTTTAATTTGTTCTTTGATATTATTAGCCATCTTTTTCTCCTATGGGGATTTAACTAATAGAAATTTATCGACACTAATGTCTTATATCTATCCTGACGCAGTATTTTTTTTTGCGGTACTTCCTTTAGGCAGAAAACAATGCACTACTGCCGATGCTAAAAACCAAGGAAAACAAGCTAGTGATAGCAGGGGAAACAGCTTCAAACGTGTTCCTATTAGCCACCACTGTCGCCACACCACCTGAGCGATCGCCCCAAAGGCAACTCATAATACTACAAATATTACCACGCCTAGTCCCACGGCTCGTAGTGTCGGACGCCACCACTTGCCACAAAGGGTGCTGCAAGTAAACCGGATCAGCTTTTGAACTGATCCACCCCTTCCTGATTTGTAGGAGCGAACGGCTGTTCGCCCCTAGTAGTCCACCACAACAACTTTGCTGGGTGAGACAGATTTTTAAAATGCTCAAAATCTTTCCCCACTACGCCAGTCGCCTAGGTCGGGAAACCCGACACGATCGCGCTGGCTCCCCTATTCCCTACTCCCCACTCCCCGCCTTCACCCGTCAAATTTCATGTGGTGGACTACTAGCTGTTGCGAAGACGGGTGTAAGGTGTAAAGCGATGTTCATCAGAAGACTGTGGTAGCTGTAGCTTTCATCCGGTGGCTGGCACAAAGAAGTTCAAAGCTTTGGGACAATCACTAGGGACTTACTTCAGCTTTCGGATTGGCTGCAAGCAAGAGATTGTACTGGGGAGTATTGGCGTCCAGTATTTAACCTCAAGGGTTTTCGGCATCTTCCTTATAAGGGCTTGAGCAAAGGTTAGGAATTAGGATTAGAGCTTTTCTTCCAAAATTTCCATATGTATTGCCACATAAGAACTAGGAACACGGCAATTAAACCAGCAAGCACGCCAATACTTATGTGAATTGCAATATCAGCTATATTTAATAAAATTGGTGATGTTGGTTCTGGTTTTGATTGTTCTGAAGAAGATTTCTCAAAGAGAGTTTCTAAAGGTTTAGAGTTAACCTGGGAGGAAATACCACTAACTGCAAAACCAACACCAAAAAATGCAACAGCTAATTGTAGGTTCCGCTCACGATCTTGACTTGCTTCATCCTGCTTACGTAAACCATCTTGCCATTGATGTTCTTGCTGCACCAAAGCGGTTTGAAACTGTTGCTGCTGGTTAAACAAACTTTCTTGCCACTGGCGATCGCTCTCAATTTGTTCAATCGCTGCAAAGCCCCGAATTGTATTAATCAGACGTTCTGAGAACTCTCGTCCCGGCTCTAGGTAACTGATATCTGCTTGAATTTGTCGTTTAAATTTATTATGAACTCGCTCTAAAAATTGTTGTAAAAACCTTAAATCATTATCTGGCAGTGCTGCCAATTTTCGGATCTGAGATCTGTAATTTTCAATATTGATAGTAATAGTTGTTTCATGGTCTTGCAAATCACGTAAGTAGCGAGCATATTTGAAGGCTAACTGTGGTAGTTCATTGAGTAAGTCTTTAAATTGCTGGAGTCGATTAGGTGTTTTGCAGATTTGCTCGAAGTTGTTGACATACTTTTCTAAAGTACTGTAGATCTGTTTTGCTTGGCGATCGCACCAACGAGATTGGTGATATACGTAGAGAATTTTATGGTGGTAGGAAAATAAATATAACAATCGTTGAGAAACTGCATCAATATTTTCTTCATCAACATCTTTGCACTTGAACCAGACTAAAATAGGCGTTGCAGAATAGAAATATGAATTAGGGCGATCGCTATGAAATGTCCAAGGTG
>CAXTSI010000652.1:0-4227 GCA_964246695.1 uncultured bacterium | reverse complement strand
GCGAAGAAATCTTGATTGACTCCACCACCTATTTTTCCTTAACCGAGCAGTATTGTGACGCCACCTAGTTTTAACCGAACCGTCTTGGAATGTATACTTAGTAGCAAAATTTTTAGATGGAAAATTATGATAACTCACATCTTGCACCTGGGTGAAAAACCGGGTTTCTTGAGAATGACTAATGGTCAAACCCTATATTTTTGGTTGAGAAACCCGGTTTTTTTGGTCTTGTTGAGAATGGTGCAAGATATCAGATAACAGAACTTGCTATAGCGATCCCAAACCATTCGTGAAAGCCGAGAAACCCGGTTTCTTTAAGAAACCGGGTTTCTTGCACTGTAAATTTTCACAAATAAAATAGGATTGCTATATGTAGAGCTAATTGAGAGAGCCGAGCTAGTAATAGTTATAATAAAAATATTGAATGTTTTTAATAATATGACGACTTCATCTTTAACAACTTTCTTTTTGATATCGGGAATGGTTTTCCTGATGATAGCTGTTGTTGGACAATCACGTTTAGGCTTTGCTGAAATAAAACCTGGTTGTTTTGGCAGATTTTTGGCTGTAATTATTGGAATTTTTAGCTTAATATGTGCTGTTTTATTAGTAACATTTCCTCCGGAAATACTTGATTTTGTGAAAAATTACTTGGCACAGCAGCTGCAACAAAACCAAGGCTTTATTACCAAGATTTATAGCGGTTCTTAATTCTTCATACTCATTCCCAGACTCAGTCACAGAATGCATTACGGCAGATGCCTGCATAATTAAAGAATTAGCTAAAATTTGAGGCAGCAGCCCTCAGGGATAGCATTCCCTGGCTCTGCCAGGGAACGAGAAAATAAGCGTTGCGCACCCTACTTAATCAGAGAATCTTAATAATAAGCTCCCACCAGGCTATAAATCAGAGCACTCAGCACTGACAAAGTGATAATAACGTAGGTAAATTCTCGCTGCCAGAGGAAAGTTAATAGGGAAACAACCACGCGAACGATGGGAGTAGCAATTAGTAGCAGCAGTCCAAGTTGGATAATACCACGGCGGCTACCTGAGAGAGCTGCTTTAACGACACCTGTTGGAGAACAGAACTCAGATGGTTCTCCTTTAAAAAACTGATAATCAACAGGTTCAGCACCGTGGCGAATCAAGTACAGGATGCCACCAACCAAAACTACAGTGCTAGCGATCGCCACGCCGTATTTTAGGATGTTGCTGAGCAACAGTTCAAGTTGCTGCTCATTCAATGTTTTCGTGCCGTTACTGTTGGTGTCAACCTCACACTCACTACTAACGCGCCCCTGTGCTAATTGTTCAATGTTACAGTCTGGTTCTTCATGCTGCAACCAGTTATCTAAAGACGCGATCTGTCGCGTCTCTACACCCTCGGGTGATGCTGATGAAACCACCGGAAAACCAAAGTTATCCATTCTAAAACACCCCTGATAGACTGCTATAAACCATCTTAAAAGCCATTGCCACCAGCACAAGACTGAAGACTATTCTTAAAATCTGTGTCTTAGCTCCCATCAGAACTTTTGCCCCCAAAAAAGCACCAGGCAGTACTCCTAACATCACCGGCATTGATAGTCCGGGATCGATATAACCCCGAGCTAGGTAAACTCCTGCTGATGCTGCTGCTGTGACGCCAATCATAAAATTGCTGGTGGTTGTAGAAACTTTGAATGGGATACGCATGACTTGATCCATCGCCAATACCTTAAACGCTCCCGAACCAATGCCAAGTAATCCGGAAATCACTCCAGCTACTAACATGACACCAAACCCAATGGGGACAGAATGAACTTGGTAGGACATGAATCCGTCACAGGTTGGGTAAGTGCCATTAAGTTTCAGATAGATACCCAGTGGATCGGGTGAGTCATTTTCAGGATTTTCGAGTTTGGGTTGTTGTGAAAGGTAAGCTGAATAAAGTAGGACAATGGCAAGGACGATAGTCAGGGCTTGGACAGAAATCAAAGTGGCTATTATTGCTCCAATTAGCGCTCCTATTGTTGTCGCTACTTCTAAAAACATTCCCAAGCGCAAATTAGTAAAGCCTTGTTTAATATATATAGATGCCGCACCCAAGGAAGTAGCGATGACAGACACCAAGGAAGCACCAACGGCATACCGAATATCAACTTCAAATACTGAAGTTAACAAGGGGACAATTACTACTCCACCTCCTAAACCAGTTAGCGCCCCTAAAAAGCCAGCAGTAAATGAGCCAATCCAAACTAGCAAAGAAAATTCTAATATAGTCAAATGACATTACCTCTGTTTATGGCTGGGCGTTTTGAAGGATTGAGTGACCTAGAATGGAAACTATTTGACTCAAGCAACCGAATCAAAAACTAAAGACGCGGTCAACTTTAACTGCTTGAAGGTGGGGGACACTATCAAGTCATTGCCCCGGAATGCAGTCATTTGGTATTCCCCATCAACAAGTTCGCACACGAAAATCGTAGGTTGCTTGGGATTGCCAATAAATTTGCGTCCGCCCAACCCGGCATAGTCCACAATCCAGTATTCAGGGATGCCCATCTCTTCATAATCCCCGAATTTATCGTGGTAATCATCGCGCCAGTTGGTGCTAACAACTTCGACCACTAAGGGAACGGACGCAGGTAAGGATAGAGTTGACTGTTTCTCCCACTTTGGTTCATTTACAACATTCTCGTAGTTTTGCACCAAGATATCAGGGGAATAGGCAGAGTCATTACCGGGTGTCTTGACAAACGCAGTTTTGGGGATGCGGTAGGGTAGTCCTATCTGTAAAAGTTGAAATGCTATTTGGATCGTTAAAAATCCGACAACGCCTTCATGTTTGCCTGTTGGTGGGGGCACTTCGATTATCACTCCTTTGTGCAATTCGTACCGTACTACTGAGTTTTCTGGATACCATTCAATAAACTCATCAAAGGTGTATATTTTTGGTTCGGTTTGTGTTTGGGTCATAAGTTATCACCTCCACATATATTTGACTTTACCATCCCTCTATCCAACGGCTTTTAACCGGAGAATGATGAGATTTTTGTTCGTTCTCAACCATTAAACAATCTTAAACATTTACGAAAAAAATTCTCTGGACATAACAAATTTGTTTACCAATTTGATTACCATGATTGAGACAACCCGTTCCTTTACTCCAGATTGGGTATCTCCCCCCGGTGATCCCAATTAAGCGATCGCACGTCAGTGGTGTAGCACGGTGGTTAAACCCATAATGAGGGAGATGGGAAAGTAACATCCTCATCCTCCTCATCCTCCTCATCCTCCTCATCTTCCCCCACTCCCCACTCCCCACTCCCTACTTTCAAGACTGTGTTTCTTCAGGAGTTAATGTAGTTTCATTCACAATCTGAGCAACATTTCCAGTGCTGGCGTTAGTCAAATGCGGTTTGAGGATTAAACTAACGCCAATTGCCCAAGCTACTGTTACCATCCAACCTGCCAGAATGTCACTGGGAAAGTGAACTCCCAAGTACAGTCGTGTCCAGCCAATAGCTACTACGAACAAGCTGCCAACAATCAGAACCAACCAGCGCCAAGCGCTACCCCAAGTCAAAATTACCAAAGCTGCTACTAGCGCCATACTTGTCATTGAATGACCGCTAGGAAATGCATAATCCAATTCAGGTGCTGGTGAATCCCACAGGTGGGGACGTACTCGATGCATTAATTCTTTGGCTGTACGGTTGATAATATTGCTTCCCAGCACTGTGGTGAGTAAATAGGTTAGCGATCGCCACCGTCTTCGGAGCAAAAATACCAGCCCGATGACACAGACAATGGGAAACACAACCCGAAATGACCCAAACTTAGTCAGTGTCCGTGCAAAAACATCCAGTTGCGCCTGTGCTGTGGAGTGAACTGTCGCTAGGATTGACAGATCCCACGGGAAACCACCTTCATATTGCCGCACCTCTAATGCCAGCAATCCAAAGATTTGCAGAGGTAAATAAACGCCGATCAATAGCAACAGCAGAGAACGCCAACGGGCAACGAGTAGTTGCTGGAAAAAGTTGACAAAAGACTGAAACAGCTTACCCAGATCAGTTTGAAACATTTCCAAAAGCCTTACGAGAGTAGGGTCTCTACAGTCTTATGTTAGTTCAAATCACATCTTGCACTCATTGCAATAACGCTATTTTTGTAGGGTGGGCATCGCCAGCCCTTTCAACGCGAACAAATGTACTAAGAAATCAATGAAAGAAAACTGCT
>CAXTSI010000651.1:0-4243 GCA_964246695.1 uncultured bacterium | reverse complement strand
GCGATTAATTAGGCAATGGGTATGTTCCAGGGCACTCCCCCCTGAACGGTTACCTTTTAACGAACTCGTGTTGTTCACCAATAGGGGACATAATTTCTAACATTCCCGACAAATAAGACAACCGGACATTGCGGTTGTCCTTTAGTTGTGCTTCAATAGCTTTGAATTCCTCCCAAGAAACGTTAGGCACAGTAACTAGTTTCTCTTGTATGGGATAATCTAAAAGTAGAGTGTTCATATTGTCTCTCCACAGTTATTGAAAAACTCATTGCAAAGAATTGAGCCAGGTCGGTAATCGCCTATTCTACTATAGGAATCCGGTTTGATTATTGAAAAAATCTCAGTATTTGTAGGGTGGGCACTGCCCACCATATCTGGGCTTTGGTGGGCAGTGCCCACCCTACGTGTATTTCTTAAATCAAATAGTAATCCTATAACAGCGATCGCCATTATTTATATTTATATAGCAATACAGTTCAGTTAAGCATCAGCCCAGAAACCCGGTTTCTTCAAGAAACCGGGTTTCTAAGACCTCAGCTACCCTTAACTGAACCGTATTGATTTATATAGCAGTCCTAAATGATTCGTGAGATACTCTCTCTTTCTTTTCTTGGCGACCTAGGCACGGCAGTTGCTTCAAGCCGGGGAACCCTTTCGGCAGTCGCTCATGGGGGAAACCCCCAAGACCGCGCTGCCTCACCAACGCACTGCCTCGTCTTGGCGGTTCGTTGAAAAAATAATTCTAGGATCGCTATAGTCTGAATATCCTAGGCATTGGCTTTGCCTGCATTCTAAAGTTTTTGCGCCTCAATTTGCCTAACTACCGTCAGCGCTGAGTAACTCACGCCAGCAGTACCTTCACCGGGATGGGTCGAATCTCCAACTAACCAAAGATGCTTGATGGGTGTACGATTGGCAAAACCAAAGGGACCGAAAGTAGGTACTCGTTGCCCAATACCACCAACAATACCGCGATCGCGTGCCGTATATCGCGCAAAAGTGCGGGGTGTTGCTGCTGACCGATGAATAATGGTTTCCGGTTTCAAGTAAAAGAATTTAGCAAGATGGGCGATCGCCTCTTCTGTATACTGTTCTTTTAGCTGTTCATAATCCTCAGTACGCCACCATTTTTCTGGGTCTACAAACGAAGAAGCAATAATCGTTGCTTTCCCAGATGGGGCGCGACCATCGCCAGGATGACTAACAGAAACAAACAGGGAATTATTTTCACCGATAGGACCGTTAGCATCGTACAGAAACTGCAGATGAGGCGGACACCCAGGAGGAATAGCGCTTTCGTCTACACCTAAATACACTACAAACGCCCCCGATGCGGGTGGTAATTTTTCCACTCGCTTCTTGTACCCACCAGGTGCCGAGTCACCTAATAAGTGTACCAAGTTCTGCACAGTGACATTAGCAATTACATGGTCAGCTGGTTCAGTCCACACTTCGTTATTCTGATTACGAATGACTACAGCAGTAGCAAAACCTTTATCTACCTTGATACATTCAACCGTATGACCCATTAACAACTTGCCACCATCTCTTTTAAAAGCAGAAACTAGGCGATCGCTCAATTTCTGCATACTACCTTGGAGATGAAACAATCCTTGCGGCAGTTGCGATACGCTCAATGCTGTTGCAGCATAAAGTAGCGCTGTTTCCTCTACATCAACCTGAGAATACAACTTCAATTGTAAATCCAAAAACGTCCTCAGGCGGCGATCGTTCGCTACTCCACAGGTACGCAAAGCATCTCCCACTGTGAACAAAGTGTACGGTACAGTAATCAATGTACTGCTACGCACTGCCTGAGTTAGCTGCCACAAGTCCCAAACGTTACGCGGCGGTAATACTGGATTGCGCCCCTGAAATTCCCAGCTAGCATGAAACAAAGATGCTATCAACCGCCAGAAAGGTTCGCTACCAGGAAACTGTTGAGAGCGTTCCTCAAGCCATTTCTCTGGATCTCGCCAAACATTGATTGGTGTTACCTCACCAGGAAGGTACACCGCACAAGCTGGATCGCAAGGTGTTGCTTCCGGTAGGTCAATTTCTAATTCTGAGAAAATACGGTGGTGAATACCTCCCGGTTCCAACCCAGCTACCTGAGTCGCTCCCACATCAAAGGTGAAGCCCTGGCGTTTAAACGTAGAAGCACATCCCCCCGGAACGATCGCTTGATCCAGGATTAAGACACTGTAACCTTTATGTGCCAATAATGCCCCGGCTGTGAGTCCACCAATTCCGGCACCGATGACGATCGCACGGGATTTACGAGTGCCAACACGATAATTTGGCATTGATTTATACAATATATTTCTTAATATTTATAATAATAATCTTATAATATTTAATCCGCTACGGCATTATATTTAGCTACAACATTTGATGAATACTTTCAACAACTTGCTCAATAAAGTCAACTGCATCATTAACCAATAATTCATCGATATTCCATCGATTTCCTATATTAAAGGTAGGATCTATATCAGCCTGATGAGCAATTTTATTTCTCCGATCAACAATTGAACTCAGTTGTTGTTTGATATCTTTTGTTGGCTTACCTATTTTAACAGCAACCTCTTCCCATAATTTCTTATCTGATATCAGCCTAATTGCGTCAGCGATCTTATCTGGTTGTTGAAAGCTTTTATAACTAAGATTTTCTCGGATTTCATTTTCTAGCCAAGAAACATTATTATTAAGCTTATTCGCTATACTACTTGATATTGCTGGAATTAAAGACGAGATTGTATGAGACTGCTGTATAAATGTGGAGCCGTAACTCTGTTGAATCTCGGTTTCCAACCAAGATGCAACATCTATCGCCATTATCCGCTCTTGACGAGCAGCACTTAACGAAATTTCAAAACGGGAAAAGGCTGATTGACTGGTGTTGGCTGGAGGGCTGGGTTCAGGACGTTGATGGCAATGAATTTCTAGCATCCCCAGTGTAACAACTTCGTGAATGTAATAGTCTAAAGCACTCACAACTAGAACCAAAGATGCTCTTAAAATATCCGACACATCCAAGGCACTGGTAGCTTGAGCTTTTACAGAGTTGTGAAGAGCAATGAGGTCTCGAACGCGACCAATGCTAATACGAAATTGGTCAAGCGCAGACTGCATAGGTAGAGGTAGAAGTTAGTGCAATAATCTTCTCTGCTAAGTCTGAAAAAGTTTCCCTAAATTCTTCTTGTTTCTTTTGGTTATTCTCTAATACTATTCCTGTTTGCCTCAATTGCTCAGGTGTGAGGTCATAAACTGGGGTTCGGTGTTCCTGAGACAGGGCAATTAGACTATTAAAATTTGAGATTTTCGTAAGAGAGAAGCTTCCGTTAATTCCCTGCTCAGTGTAGACTGTTGCAGGTAGCATCATATTATTCTGGCGTAAAATAGGGACTAACTTATTAGAAACAGCTCCTTCAACTTTCCGAATCCATGTTTGAAAGGCAGCAGTCTCTTTTCCACGTATAATTCGATAATTTTGAACAATAGTTCCTAAAAAACGCAACGTCACGTTAGGAAATGGGTAGGCAGCATCTTTCAGAATAGGGAGAGAACTTGCTGTTTTAGCCCAAGCGCACCATCTTGGTAAAACTTTAGCTAAAGAGTCTATTGCCATTACCGAGAAGAAATCAGCAGTGGTTGGAACAAGAAAAAAGTCGCTCGTCATTAATAAATTCTGATTGATCGAGCCTAAACTTGGACTCATATCAATTAAAATATAGTCCGCATTAAACTTAGTAGCTGTTTTCTCAAGTAAATCAGTGATGGAACCTGGTAAGTTTTTCAGGGCTTGAATTGAACCACTTAATTCTTGAGCAATACCTAATGTCACCTCGTATTCAGCAAATCCAACATGACCAGGCAATAAAAATAACCCATCTCGACCTTGTACTGAAATACAGTCTACAGCCTCAATAGCCCTCGGTTGAGACTCAAAAGCGGGAGCTAAACCCGTCTTAATGTTTGACGTTGTGTTATATATATTTTCTATTCTTGCCTCATCATCCTCTGTTTCTTCTCCCAGAGCCATTCCTGTGAGATTACATTGCGGGTCAGTATCCACAAGGATTACTTTCTTACCTTTTGAGGCAAGCATCCATCCTAAATTAAATGTGGTTGTTGTTTTGCTAACTCCGCCCTTGTGATTAAACAAGGCAATTTTTTGAACCATTATTGTTCCCTCATAATAAAGTCCTTAAGTAAACTATAAAGTCCTTTCCTGAACAAT
>CAXTSI010000650.1:0-4268 GCA_964246695.1 uncultured bacterium | reverse complement strand
TCCCTACTCCCCACTCCCCACTCCCCCTCATTTACCCAGCAACCTCTGCCGCATCCCTTCAGCAATTTTATGACCCAAATATTCAGGAATTAGGCTTTCATTCGGTCCGAGCAAGTAGAGAATAAGGCGTGTACGTCCGCGCCAAACTAGCAAATTGGCATTTACTACTAAAAGGTCTTCCTGCCAAATAGCGTACATGACTTTGTAAAACAATCCTGGTTGGTTATCGACTTCAACCACTAAAGCAGGAAGGTGAAAGACCGGATCGACATAGAACTCGGTTTGTACTTGCTCTAAACCAGCATCAAGGTTAAATTCTACCGCTAGCATCTCTTCTACCTCAAATCGCCCTGCTAAAGCTTCACGAATGGCACGGGAAACATTTTCTGCAGTTTTCTCTGTCAAGGCTTTGCTGCCACGAGAGATCAGTAATTTGATAAAAACCAACATCGGCGGTCGGATCTGACCGTATAGACTTAAACCGTGAATTGTCAGCCCATAAGCCGCCAAGACACCAAAAATATCGCTGAGGAGAAAAGACTGGTTGCGGTAAGCAAAATGCAGGGCAGTTTTGCTACCTTCCGGTTTCAGCTCAATAACGGCACGTCTGGTTTTATAAAGGCGATAGGCAAGCCGCAAGTTTTGCAGTTGAATTTCACTGCTGACAAATTGCTCATAAAACTGGGGAAACGCTCGGTTAAAGCGCTTTAGGAGTTCCAGTGTCGAAGATTTTAAACCAGAAGCCATAATCAGGAATAGGGAATAGGGAGTAGGGAATAGGGAATAGGGAGTAGGGAATAAGGATTGTTATTTGTCAAAAAGTACCACTCCCACTCCTCACTCCCCAACGCCACTTGCTTCAACGGGGGGAACCCCCGCAACGCAGTGGCTCCTCCCCACTCCCCACTCCCCACTCCTCCGTTTTATTTAATTTCTCCTTGGCTCTACAACAAAATGCTAAAGTTGGAGATGATTGGTGTAAAAATAGCGCTTACTGGCTAAGTTATATTGAAAAATCCCGAAAATTCAGGCATTTGTATCTTTGGGATAAAAGATATTTAGATCAGTTAAACGTGAATCAACACTATTTCAGTAGAAACCAATTCAGTTATACTACCCGAACCACGGTGGCATGGGTTTTTGGAAAACTTGGTTTAGTACTTCTGAAGCTGTCGCGACAACTAAAACGACACCCTTTGAAGAGATGAACGTGGAAGCCACGGGCAATTCCAGTCCTAGCAGCGATGCCTCCGGCACTGCGCAGGGCCCAGAACGCATCCTCTTTAGCACGGATCGAGATATCGACCTGTATGAACTAGAAGAACTCTGTGATGCAGTCGGTTGGTCCCGTCGTCCTCTACGAAAAGTGAAAAAAGCCATTGAGCATAGTTTTCTCGTAGCCTCTATGTGGCAAGTGCGAGGAAACAAAAGGCGGCTCATTGGTTTTGCCCGTGCTACTTCAGATCATGCTTTTAATGCCACTATTTGGGATGTGGTAGTTCATCCAGACTTTCAAGGTCAAGGACTGGGCAAGACATTGATGAAATATGTACTCAAAAAACTTAGGAGTGAAGAAATAAGTAATGTCACTCTTTTTGCAGATCCCCAAGTTATAGACTTTTATAGAACCTTGGGTTTCATGCCGGATCCAGAAGGCATCAAAGGGATGTTCTGGTATCCTCACTAATCCCAAATCCAAAAAAGTAGCTTTCCTTTAAAAAGAAAGCTATCATTGTCAAAGTTTGCTAGTCGAAGACCTTTTTATTTCAGGCGACCGACGATTAGTCTTATTCATAAAATATTTAATGAGAAGATTGGTAAAAAGCCGCAAAAAGATGATATACTGGAATGTAGATGAAATAAAAACCCAAAAACTAGCGAACTAAGATAACGGGATGTAGCGCAGCTTGGTAGCGCGCCTGCTTTGGGAGCAGGATGCCGCAGGTTCGAATCCTGTCATCCCGACTCTATGTTGTGAATGATTCAACCCTAGAGCTATAAAAAGCTCTAGGGTTTTTTTGTATCGTTAATTTAAAAAATTTTAAAATCAGCATCAGCCCAGAAACCCGGTTTCTTGAAGAAACCGGGTTTCTCTAAGAATTGTATTTGTAACGTAAGCTACATGTAAATTGCATATTTTACCGGATAACTGCAATGAAAGCTGTTCGGCGATCGTGCAGCCAATTGCCGCACTCCGAAAGCCAATTTAATTGGCTGGCAGCAAGTCCAGAGAAATTCACAAATTGTGTAAATATTCAGACATTATTCAGTGGCGGTAGGTGGAACGATTTACTATGTAATGGCGTCGAAACGCTTATGTAAAGACAATAAAATGCCTTTGTCGCGCTTCTCGAATCTCGGAAATTTTTCGTCGCCACCAGAGCAATATACAATCGGCGAAGAGGATACTATAACTAAAACAAGTTGGTTCTGTACACATCCAACTCAAGTCCCAATTTGATTGAAATATTGATGCTAGGAGAAGTCATGAAATCATTAATTCGCAGGGGTACAACATTAACTTTAGTAGGGAGTACTCTGCTGGCAACGGTATTTAGCCCAAACGCCCCAGTGCTAGCATTATCAGACCAACAAATTAAAGAGAAACTGGATTCAGTACCTGTTTTCTTAATCACCAATCCTCAAGGTTTACCGCTTAGTCGTTCCCTGCCCACGAATCAATCGGGTCAAAAAGGCGGTTCGGTAACAGGTGTTTATATGAGTCAACAGGAGGCTCAGGCTTTTATCAACGATCTGCGGAATGTGAAAGACAAAGACCCGAAAATGACAGAAATAGTGAAAAGCCTACAAGTGACAGCCGTACCTTTAGGAGTGATTTATCAACAATTGCAACAAACTAAAAACCAGCCAAACCATCTGTTATTTGCCTTTAAACCTGTAGATCAGGAGGTTAAAGGAGCTATGGAATTGCTACGTGCTAGTGGGCAACAGGTACAGCAGTTTAAGAGCGTACCTGTTTTTGCTGTCAGATTTGCGCCGGATAAAGGATATGTACCAATTAAAGTGGCATCTGAAAAGCAAGAAATTATTCCTTTGTTTTTAAGTAAAGACGATGCACAGGGTTTGTTGGGTCAGGTGAAGTCAAAATTTCCCAAAGCGGATATTCAGGTAATAGACGTAGACGGCGTCATTAAGACATTGAAGGACAAAAACGACCCTTGGCTTAACCAAGTTATTTTATATCCCGACAAAGCAGCTAGAGAATATATCACTAAGCTGCCTAAAAATAATACGTCCAATTCTGCTACTCCCACTCCGAAGAAATAGTGGACCATTCTCCCAAAATTGAGGTATGGCGGATAAACAGCCAGAAGTAATTTCTGGTTTACAACTTTGGCAGTGGCGGAAGGCGGCAATTCTCGCGGCGATCGCCACTGATGTCCCACCTTCTGAAGTAGATTGGTTACTACAAGAGATCGCTGGGTTAGACCGTTTGGCACTGCGTTTGGAGTCTTTTAAAGACTGGGATCAAATTCAGCTTCAGCTACCTTTAAAAGAATTAGAGGCTCTATGGCAGAGGCGATTAAATGACCGCTTGCCAGTGCAGTACATTACAGGAGTTACACCCTGGCGACAGTTTCAAATCGCAGTCTCTCCAGCTGTTTTAATTCCCAGACCAGAAACAGAGTGCTTAATTGATTTGGCGCGAGGTGCAGCATCCTTACCCTTGCAGCAAGGACACTGGGCTGACTTGGGAACTGGTAGTGGAGCGATCGCAGTGGGACTAGCAGATGCCTTCACTAAGGCAACAATTCACGCTGTTGATTGCAGTCACCAAGCGCTGTTGATTGCTGCGGCAAACGCCCGTAATTCTGGTTTTGCAGAGCGCATTCGCTTTTATCAAGGTTCCTGGTGGGAGCCTTTGGAGTTCCCGATCGGTCAGTTTAGTGGCATGGTATCGAACCCACCTTATATCCCCACCAGCACCTTACAAACCCTGCAACCGGAAGTAGTTAACCATGAACCCTCTCTAGCTTTGGATGGTGGTATAGACGGCTTGAATTGCATCCGCCATTTAATCGAAATCTCTCCCTCTTACTTGCGACCGGGCGGCGTGTGGCTAATTGAGATGATGGCAGGACAGGCAGATGCAGTGGAAAAAATGTTGCTTCATCAAGGTAGCTATTGCAACATTCAAATTCATGCTGATTTAGCTGGTATTCAGCGCTTTGCTCTTGCGTATAGGAGAGGAGTTAGTGGATAGTTGTTAGTGGATAGTTGTTAGTGGATAGTTGTTAGTTGTTAGT
>CAXTSI010000649.1:0-4269 GCA_964246695.1 uncultured bacterium | reverse complement strand
GTTTCTTCCATTCATAACGGGTGGTGCGCCGCCCGTGGGGTGCTTTCAAGAAACACAGTCTGTGGCAGTAGATTGAGGAACAAGCTCAAAGCCAAGAGATTGAGCCTTTTTTTTGAGATTGTTGAGGACTTGCTCGGACTGCTGCTCGTAGTAGTCCATGCCTGGGTCAGAATACTGTCCAGCATCAGTCCACATCCGGTAGAACATACGTGCTATTTTGTGGGCAGTGGCGGTAATCGCTTTGGGTGCCCCCAAACGAGAACGTAAGCGCCTGTAAAAAGCACCCAGAGCAGAACGACTCTGAGTAAGAGAAAAGGCTGCCATTCTAAAAGCGTTCGCAGCACGATTTTCCACAGGGCGAGACAAGCGAGCTTTTGATTTTACCACCAGTAATTTTTTGACCGGGACATAAGCCTAACCAAGAGCAAAAGTGCTTGACTGTTGGAAAACGTTCTCGGTCTAATCCAACTTCTGACAAGATAGTCTGCACACTCAGAGCATCAAGACCATCAATAGCCGTAAAATCTACGCCTGCCATCCGGTATAGATATTTACGCAAATCAAAATCCGGGTGATTTGATGTTGGTTTTTTTCTGCGTTTTTTTTTAGATGTGGTCGGAGGTTCATCTAAAGTTTTGGGTTGAAACTCAGCAAGACATTTCTCAATTTCCGAGTCGATGGCAGCAATCTCTTTTTGATAAACCGACGTATTGGGTTAATTCTTGTTTGAGGACAAACAAATGTTCACCGCGATAGTCTCCGGTTAACGATGAGCGCAATTTCTGTTGTACTGCTTTTAATTCGTGGGTCTTTTAAGGCTGCTAAGACTTGTGGGTCTTTTTCTCCCAGCAACTATCGCCCTAATGATAGCCATTCCCGTCAAACCAGTAATATCGCGCTATTATCACTTTGTGTAGATGTAAATTCATCTGGATAAGTGCTTTTTGCATTCGTTGTACGTGAGTGCTGGCACTTTTAATGAGGTTGTCACGAGGCGCGGATGTAACTGCGTAGAATACAAACTTGGTCTTCTGGGCGGAATGAACCGGATAGTAAGCCATAAGTGTGTAACTGCTGCAACCACTGACAGTCGTTGACATCCGTTTTACGTCCTGGCACTGTTTTGACATGGTGAGCATTTACCAATCTCACGAACAAGCCCCGCCCTTCCAAAATTTGAAATACTGGAATCCAATAGACTCCAGTTGCTTCCATTGCTACGGTGGTCACGCCGCACTCAATCAACCAATCTGCCATTGCCATCAAATCCGGGGTAAAACATCCAAATTTTCGCACATTTTTTTCGGTTCTATCAGGGGGAACACATACCCAATGTTCTCCACCACCCAAGTCGATGCCAGCTGCGTTCTGATTAATTTGCTCCCACTGCTTTGTCAGTGCTTTTGCGCTCAAAACAGACTGATTGTGATTTTGTTCTGGTGGCAATTTCATGTTCTGCAACCTTGATATAATCAATTTAAAGGTGTCCTGACCTGGGGATGTACTGATAGATAATCTTTCAAACGGGATAGGAAATTTTTTCCTTCACCAATGTCATAGCCATTCGTCCCAGAACCATGCTCCTAATCAGGTAAAACAACACTATTGTGCGTTCGGTTTTAACTGTCAGGACACTTATAAATTTATCTGTTAATGGGTCACTTCGGGACTGTTTCTTTCATTCATAGAGGGTGGCGTGCCGCCCGTCGGTTGCTCCTAAGAAACACAGGGAACAGGGAACTCTTAACAGGGAACAGGGAACAGGGAACATTACAATATGTTTCTTCCATATATCACTTGCGGACTACGCCGCAAGTCGGAGGCTGATATCTTGCACCAGCATCAAAAACCGGGAACGAGTGCAAATATTGAAGGCTGATCCCCTTTATTTGTCGTTAAGAAACCCGGTTTTTTAGGTCTTATTGAGAATGGTGCAAGATCTGAGATACAGCACCATTATTGGGTAGACCATAATATAACCGTAGGGGCGGGGTTACCCCGCCCTGACAACGTTGCTTGACGATCGCCAGTTGGACTATTGACAGACTGCAAAAATCCTTAATTTGTCACGCATCCTTATGCTCTATTCCACTTGTGCCTCACCGACAACTTGCGCTCCCAATACTGCTCGGATAAGCAAAAATTAGAAACCCGGTTTCTTTAAGAAACCGGGTTTCTGGCAACTCAACTATTCTTAACCGAGCAGTATTGCTTGCGCTCCTGATTCACCTAAAACCCTTGAATAGAACATAACGCAACGCTTACGTAATTCGTAATTATTACCCCAAGGATAAATGCGTTCGCCAGAAAAAAGATCCTACGTATTAATCTTTCTTCATAAATGAATCGCGTAGCTGCCTCGCCTTGCGGGGCAGTCTAGTTGCTAGTAGCGCTCAATTACCAACTATATCACGTCCGGTAGTTGCCCGAAAATAAGTTTTATTATGGGCGATTGACCGGACATGATATTAGTAATTATTCGGTCACTTCTCGAATCTGGGATTTCGGTGATGGAGTATGTGCTTGCCAAGATTTGAGTTGGGCGATTTATCAGTGATTAAATCAGCGCGGAAGATGCCCTGGGTGCCATCTGCTAACTGAGCAGAAAAGGCAATCTGACCATTATTGTTCAACCCAGAACGCAAAAAATTCACATTTGTGACTGTCGAACCTGCGAGGGAATCGCCTACGGCAATCACTTTGTCTGCTACCGGATCGGCGCCTGTGAAAATACCTTTTTCACCTGAATTTAAAGTGGCTGTAAACGCTACGTTATTATTGTTATTAATTGCCGGATTGCTAAATGCCTTCAACGAACTGTTAGTGGGATCGGCAATCGTGCGCAAGGTACCACTAGCGCGGTCGAAGGAGCGGATGGCATCTCCACTAGAGAGGACTATATCGCCCTTTTCGTTCATAGCCAAAGCAGATGCATTCGTTTCTACGATGCTAGTAAATTGATCGCCATTACTAGTGAAAATTGCGGTTCTGCCGTCGTGTTCAGTGGCGGCAAAAATCACTTTACCAAGATTATTGAAGGCAAAAGCGTCAATACTAGAAAAAGGCGTATTTGCTGAAGATGGGTTTCCTGAAGCAATAGTGACATCTGGTAGATTTTTTTTGGTCAGGACGATACTAGTAGGACTAAGCGAACGGTAACTAACATTACTATTTATATCCAAATAAGCTAGTTCATCCTGATTATTGAGAGCAGCAATGAAGGAGATTGGACCATAACGACCGTTGTAAGAAATTTGCGCACGACTCTTAAAGGAGCCGTCTTGATTGCTAAAAAGACGTTTATCAACGAATGGTCCTCCAGTTGGTAACTGCCTTGCTATGAATGCAATAGAGCCTTTGTTGTTAATATTTTCTACTGACTCAAAAGAGAACGTGAGACTGGGATTTAATGTTAAACCATACAAAGACGCCAGAAGACTCTTATTGATAATCTCTGTGATCTTGCTGTCACTACTGGTATATATTGCCTGTTCTCCTACTCTTGGAGACGCAATAAACGCTATTGTGCCGTTATCATTAATCGCCGCTCCATTGTTGGAAATACTGCTGAAGTCACTTTGAGAATCGGCGATTTCGGTGATGCGGTAGTTGCCTGCTAATGCCTGAGTTGCTGCCAGCATACTCCAGCACAGACTCACTGCTAATCCCCTGATCGCCTGAGAAATTGAGCGTTTTGTTTTGCCAGTTGGCTCTGAAGTCTGACGAGCAAAATTTGCGGAATTGGTATTTTTTATTACAGGAATACCACATACCTGCTTCTGAGTGTATGCATGCATTATTTTTTACAGTATTTCTAAGTGATACAGCTATTTGCGTTTGGTAATGGTAAGTCCCATTGTAAGGGTGCACGTAAAGAACATCCCTACAGGTATACCGTACAAGGGTTGAAAGCAGCATATAATTGCTAGTATTCATATTATGAAAATAGTGCAGCGTGCACGTGTTAACTTTTACCAGAAGATAAAATCTTCACGAAAAACTTAGAAACTTCAGGACACGATTCATCACAGCTTCAAAATCAGTACTCGACAGCACTGTCAGAAAATCTACTGCGCACTTACGGGCGTTGCTGATTCTATGTATAAAAATGATTTTACGTAATCCCAAAATCCTTGTAGAGACGTAGCAGCGAAAGTTCTACATCCGGATTCATGCCTTAATTCAGCAACGCCGGCGCTCCCGTTGGGCGTAGTGGGGAGTGGGGGAGGAAGGAATGAATTGTGTTTCTTCCATATGTCACGCTTCGGC
>CAXTSI010000648.1:0-4274 GCA_964246695.1 uncultured bacterium | reverse complement strand
TAACAACTAACAACTAACAACTAACAACTAACAACTAACAACTAACAACTAACCATCCCTGCCGTAAATATTCTTTACATAGAATTTGGGAAAAATTGCCCACTTCAGCTAAAAATAAAAATGAGAACAGTTGATAAAACTTTAAGTTGTACTTAACCGAGGAGTTCTAAATATGGACATTGATATGCGTGTAGCGGTCGTTTTAGCTCCAGTCTTGATTGCTGCTGGCTGGGCGGCTTTCAATATTGGTGCTGCTGCTTTAAGGCAATTGCAAAGTTTTTTGGATAGAGAAGCGTGAGCCACGAAGATGCAGAGCTTTCTTTGGGGCATTGCTCTCAAAGAGAATTGACCACATTGTAAGGGCGGGGTAACCCCGCCCCTACGGTCATACTGTGGTCTACGAATTGCCGGAAAATCCGGACACAGACCTTTACTATTTGTGTCAATGCGTAAGTCCTACTCTGGTCTAAAGACACAGAGATCAAAAACGAACGAGGGATTTTAATCGCCGTCCAGATATCTTTTAAGTGCTACCCCTGAACGGGGAGGATGAGTAGGGAAGTGGTACTCATCCCTGGGACTATATGCTGGGTTTTTTGAAAAACCCGGTTTCCTCCTTCCTAAGTGTTAACCGATAAGTAAATGCAGCTTATTTGCTACAAGAGCAATCACATGATGAGTAATGGGCAGGCTATCAATCACCATGCCAAGACACAACAACATCATGTAAGAGATGGAGTACAGAAATAACCCTTTAGCTACACTGCGATCGTCTGGATTGTGCAACAACTGCCAAGCTTTGTAAATAAATACACTTCCTAACGACAGCGCGATCGCCCCGTAGACAATTCCACTTACCTGTAAGGGATAAACCAGTAACAGAGTTGCTGCTGCTGTTACCAGGGTGTAGAGCCAAATTTGCTGTACTGTTGCCCTACTCCCCGCAACCACTGGTAGCATTGGTATCCCCACCTTTGCGTAATCATCCTGAATCATTAAAGCTAGCGCCCAGAAATGGGGTGGTGTCCACAAAAAGACAATGGCAAAAATTAACCATGCTGCCCAGCTTAACGTCCCAGTGACAGCAGCCCAGCCTACCAACGCCGGAATAGCACCTGCTGCCCCACCAATGACAATATTTTGGGTGCTGTGGCGTTTCAGCCAATGGGTATAGACTAACACATAAAACCCGATACCAGACATTGCTAACAGGGCGGCTAGCAAATTGGCGAATACAGTCAGTAGGGTGAAGGAAACCACAGCGAGAACGCTGGCAAAAATCAGTGCATCACGCGACTGTACCCTACCCGAAGGCAAAGGACGATGGCGTGTGCGCTCCATGTCATAATCAATATCCCGGTCATAGACACAATTGATCGTCTGGGCGCTAGCAGCTGCCAAAGTGCCACCAGTAAGAGTTACTAGTAACAGCAATGGGTCTACTTGTCCCTTGGCTGCAATCCACATACTCCCAGCAGTAGTAATCAATAACAATGGGATAATCCGAGGTTTTGTGAGCTGGAAGTAGCTTTGAATAACTTGTAGAAATGTTTCGTGGTGACGAGAGACATTAGTCTCAATCATTTTGGCACTAATTCCTTATTTTTCAACAACTTATATGCTGCCCCTGCTCAAGCAATTGTTAGTGGTTAGTGGTTAGTGGTTAGTAGTTAGTGGTTAGTGGTTAGTAGTTAGTGGTTAGTGGTTAGTAGTTAGTAGTTAGTGGTTAGTAGAACAACCAACAACTAACAACCAACAACTAACAACTAACAACCAACAACTAACAACTAACAACCAACAACTAACAACTAACAATCAACAATTAACCGATTAGTGGTTTGGTCGCGCAATGCTAAAACTGTAAATACTACCAAAGTACCAAGTAAAGCAGCTCCTACAGCTTGATGAGAAACAGTGAGTGGCTCAACTTGAAGGTGTAACCGGAAAGTGGCAACTCCTAACAGGATTTGTAAAATCAACAGTCCACCAGCCATATTTGCCAGTCGCCGCAAAGCTGGATGGAGTACACTTGTGCGCCAGGAGACAATGACTACTGCCAAGGTCATCACTGTTGGCGGTACTACGCCACCGATATGGCTGTACATAACATTACAAAGCTGGGAGATGCCAAAGCATTGGTGTAGCGCCCAGCGAGACCCGACTAAAGCACCCAACAGACTTTGTAAATAAACCAAAACAGATGCCGTTAGACCCAGAATCGGCAACTTACCAACAGTTCCTGTTCCCTGATAAGAAATGAGTGCTGTGCCAATAATCAGTAAAGTGGTGAAAAATAACAGCGCTGTTCCTAGGTGGGCGGTAACGATATCAAACCGCAAAAGTTCGGTAACAGTGAGTCCACCTAAAACGCCTTGGAAGACAATTAAAAACAGAGCAAATGAGGATGCCCAAGGAAGCCATTTGGGTAACACTTGACGATGCCACCAAGACAATCCCACGAGTGCGATCGCGCTGACACCAATCAATGCCGCATCCAACCTGTGAAACCACTCAAGGAACACCTGAAAATTCATTTGCTTAGTTGGCACCAGTTCTCCATAGCACAAAGGCCAGTCTGGACAAGCAAGTCCAGCATTCATCACGCGGGTGGCACTGCCGATTGCCATTAAAATCAAAGTGGCTAAACACATTCTCCACACCAAGCGACGAATTCGTTCCTTTGGCTTTTGCTGCTGTGCAGCCTCTACATCTTGTTGTTCTAGGACAAATTCGCTCATGAACGATACCTTTTGCACGCTCTAAGTGAGCTATCAAAGTTCCAAAATTTGTTGTCCGACTCATCTCCACCCTAGCGTAAAGACTAGGTTGTAGACTGACTCTCACTATACTGTGAATCAACTTGGCTACTTTTAGGTTGAAGCTTTAGAGATTTTTTAATTTATGGGGAATTGCTAATTGTTCATTGCCAGTCTTCCATCATTTATATTCCAGACCTACTTAATCACTAGAGACATCCATCTTTGGGCACATCTGACTAATCACTGCTGCTGTTCATGAGAAAATCAGTCAAAAAATTCATAAAAATTTCGCGTCTTTACACCACATGTCATTTTGACTGCACTACTGTAGTAAGTGAGTAAGCAGATCTGTCCAACGTAGTAAAGTCGTTAACTTTATCAACAGTGAAAATTCCAAACTCGATCTGGACATTACTAATTGGCATCCTGCTGACCCTAGTCAGCCTTTGGTACGGTCAAAACCATGGTCTTTTGCCAATAGCAGCCTCAGATGAAGCCACTTTAGTGGATGGTCTGTTCAACACAATGATGACCGTCTCCGCTGGTATCTTTCTCCTCGTGGAAGGTATTTTAATTTACTCTGCCTTTAGATATCGGCAACGTGCAGGTGACAATGCAGACGGTCCGCCAGTTTATGGTAACGTACCGTTAGAAATTCTCTGGACGGCGATCCCAGCTATTATCGTCTTCGGCATTTCTGTTTACAGCTTTGACGTGTACAACGATATAGGTGGCTTCGATCCCCATGCCATCCATAACTCCCCAGCGACACCACAAGCAATGAAAATGCCTGGGGCAGCGATCGCCGCCACTTTAAGCGATACCCCTCCAAGTACAGAACCCAACCTCAATCAGGAAAAATCTGATGAGGCAATGCAAGACCCAGCCACAGCAGCAGTCCGCAATGCCGATCAAATTCCTCAACTGCGAAATGCTCCTGGCTTAGGCATTGTTGCTCCTGGCTTGGGAGCAACTCCCCAGAATGAAGGCAAAATACCGCATATGATGGTAAACGTCACAGGCTTGCAATACGCCTGGATTTTTACCTACCCTGAAACTGGTGTAACTTCCGGTGAACTGCACGTTCCCGTCGGGCGCGAGGTAGAAATGAATATGACAGCGAATGATGTCATCCACGCTTTTTGGGTGCCAGAGTTTCGCCTCAAGCAAGATGTTATCCCCGGTCGGCAAACCGAGGTTCGCTTTACGCCCTCAAAAATCGGTGATTATACGCTTATCTGTGCCGAACTGTGTGGTCCCTATCATGGTGCTATGAGAACACAAGTTGTTATAGAGACACAGGAATCATTTGACAAATGGATCGCTGAACAGCTAGTTGCCAGCACTGAAGAATTAAAGCAAGCAGTCGCTGTTAATCCTGACGTTCAATCACCAGCTGAATTTCTCTCTCATTACACGGGCGCGATGGGAATTCAACCAGAAATACTACATCAAATTCACAAATAGTTAGTGGTTAGTGGTTAGTGGTTAGTGGTTAGTGGTTAGTGGTTAGTG
>CAXTSI010000647.1:0-4284 GCA_964246695.1 uncultured bacterium | reverse complement strand
AGCGATTAATTAGGCAATGGGTATGTTCCAGGGCACTCCCCCCTGAACGGTTACCCTGAAATTTACCTTTAACTACAACCATCAATTGCCCTGCCTGAAGCTTCTGACTTTGAGAAGCATCCTTGTTAAAGACTTGAATGCCACTATTTGTCAATGCACCGACAATCGTGGTATCTGTTTTCTGGTCATAGCGCACAAATAGTGCCGAACCGCGAATCGCTGCTGCTGCATTCGGCGTGTTCACGCGTGTTTGCCCCTTTCCTGGTGGGATAAGCATTAGTACAGTCCCGTTTGAGAGGTTAAAGTTTCGCGTCTTCGGTAAAAATCTAAACAATGCCCGCTCTCCTACCCGTGCCAAAGAGCCATCGTTGAAGCGCAAGTCAGCTAGGGAAGCACGCCCTGTGGTTAACCCATCCCCAGGAATTATTGCATCGCGTTTGCGTGCCTGACGCCTCGGCTGATTTTGGGGCATGAGTTGCACTAAGTTGCGGAGGTCTTGAATCTCGCCCTTGGTTAGAGGTGTACTAGCATCTGCCCAATTTTGTAGAGGTAGCACAACCACTCCCCATAGACCTATCACCACGAGTGGTAAAAACTTGCGTTCCATAGTTTTTACCACCTTTAATTCTGTTAATTGTTGTAGCAAGTTCATTTAGGTAAATTTGCTTAGAGTTTTTGAAAAATTAAAGAGATTAAATAAGCCAAAATACTATACCAATTCTCTACAATGTTGCACTTTAACTGACCTCGATGTAGTCAATAACGTAAACGGGGGGTGAAATGAGCGTACGCTTTCACCTTAAACTGTATTATCAACAAATTATTTATTTTAAGTTTATATTAGGAGTTATTAAATGTATGGATACAAGCATGTGAAACTTCCAATTTTCTTGTTGTTTTAATTTATGGTAAATACTTTTTATAACAAAAATTGCAGTTAAATTTAACATTCCTGAGGAGAAAAATTAACGCAGTTTGTGGGATTTACGGTTAGAGAAACTTATTATTAAAGATGCCACCCAAAAGCGGGAAAAATTTGTCGTTTTGGATTTTTTTGTTAACCTCTATAAGTGCTAACTGGTATAACACTAGGGTAGATGCAGCGTCGGCTAAAAATCCAAACTTCAGGGGTCGCCAAGATAACCTTGTGTCAAGGATAACATCTTCGGCTGTCATGGGTCAGGAGCAAGGAAGCATAGAAATTGAAGAAATTGTAAACTTTCATTCCTCTGGGAAATCCCTAGTCCCCAGTCGAATTGAAGAAAAGTTCAGTGAAACGTCAATATACTCACAGACACGAACTGCACCTCCCCAAACCAATCGGGCGATCGCCAACAGTCTTGGAGGTAGTCAACATGTAGAACCACCACTGCTAGAAGGACAGCCTATCAATGATTTTCCGGGAACTCCAACACCAATAGAGCGGCGCTTGAAAGTACCTCCTATAATAGATTTCACAGAAAGACGTGAGAGGCTACTACGACGGCTGCAAGAGAAAAAACAACAGCAGCAACAGACAAATAGCACTGAGGAACTAGGCAAATTATTTTTGCGCCAACGACAGCTAGAACAAATACCCAACCCAGCACTAGCACCACCCGAAGCGCAGTCTAAACCTGTTGGCTACCTGCTAGCCCATGTTGGCTACTTTCAGACAAGTAACATTTTTTCCTCATCCGATCCAATAAAGGACGGCTTAATTTTTTATGGACTGACGCTAGCCTCTGCACCTTTGCCCTTGGGAACCAAGACTTATTTGAATGGCTCAATTGATGGCAACCTGATTCGTTACATAAATCAATCAAAATATAATTACAGCCAAATAAGATTTAACCTCGATATTTACCAGCAGCTAACGCCGCGAATGTATGGAGACATCGGTTGGAGCAATCAACAGTTGTTCTACGCTGGAAAGATCTCCAATTTTAGCCCTGGCGATCGCTTTTTAAACGAGAATTCTCTGCGCCTGTCTTTAGGACGGCGAGATCCGCTCACTTCCAAGTTAATGCTAGATAGCTTCTATGAATTGCGTATGAGTTTTACTGACCCCCCCAGTGGACAAGATAACCGCAATCGGGTAATCAATTCCTTGTGGGTTTCTTTGGACTACTACTGGCAAAAATTATTCCAAATTGGTGTTGACTACCAATTTGGCTTATTAAATTTTACCGAGCGTCAAAGAGAAGACCAAAATCATCGGCTATTTGGTCACTTAACTTACGGAATATCCAACTACAGCAATCTTAGTTTGGAAGGTGGCGTAACTTTGGGCACATCTACCGACCGCAACGTTGATTTTAATGGCTGGTTCTTCACGCTCAATTACAATTTGGAATTAGGTCGATTTTGAAATTTGTTAGTGGTTAGTGGTTAGTGGTTAGTGGTTAGTGGTTAGTGGTTAGTAGTTAATGGCTAATGTCAGACTGGCTTTTAACAATTAGCAATTAGCAATTAGCAATTAGCAATTAGCAATTAGCAATTAACAACCAACAACCAACAACTAACAACTAACAACCAACAACTAACTAATAACTAATCCAATCGCTCCAGCTACCAGGATAAAGTTTAGCTGTATGAATACCAGCCAGATCTAAAGAGAGTAAGTTGACACAAGCAGTAACACCAGAACCACAGTAAACAAGAATTTCCTCTGCATTTTCCAGATCGGACCAGCGGCGGTTTTGCTCTTGTAGGGGAAGTAGATAACCTGCTGTGTCTATAACTTCTTGCCAGGGATAGTTAACCGCGCCTGGAATATGACCAGCAATTTTATCAATTGGTTCTCGATCGCCTAGGTAGCGATCTCTTTCTCGGGAATCTACCAAAACTACGTTTGGGATATCTTTGCGACTTTTTACAGCCGTAATATCCACTACCATATGCATTTGTTCTTGGGGAACAAAGGTAGCGATTCGACTTGAAGGAATGACATTTGTGACGGGATACCCAGCTTTTTGCCATCCGGTAAAGCCTCCATCCAGTACCGCCACTTGCTCATGTCCTAGATAGCGTAATAACCACCATAAACGAGCTGCAAAAGCAAGGTGGGAATCATCGTAAGCCACAACCAAAGTTTTTTGGGAATTCACTCCAATTGCTGATAACTTTTCAGCTAACTCAGTGGTTTTGGGTAAAGGATGTCTCCCCCCATGTTCTTCCACGGGACTGGAAAGATCCTCCTTTAAATCCAGATGGTAAGCTCCACTTATGTGACTTACTTGGTACTGCTGTTTTCCCAGTTGTGGATCTGCGAGAGAAAAGCGACAATCCACTATGACTACTCGGGGATCGTCAAGATGTTCAAACAGCCACTTACAAGAAACGAAAGAAGAGGTTTTAGTCATCACGTTTATGTACTAATTGGTAACTGGTAATAGGTAATTGGCAATTGGTTATATTCCTATAGGATTCCTATTTGATTTTTGAAATACACGCAGTAGGCAGGGCAATGCCCACCATATCCAGGTTTTGGTGGGCAATGCCCACCCTACACTATATATTTTTCACAAATGATTTAGGATTCCTATATTACCCATTACCCATTACCTATTACCCATTACCTATTACCCATTATTCCTTTATAGAACACTATGTCAGACTTTGATAATTTTGTACCGCAAGCAACAGCAGATGGCTCTTTTACCTTTTTTTCCAAAGAGTTTAGTGAATTATTTCACAGCCATTATGGAGCACGTCAGGAGAGTTTTCTCAAATTTGTGGTTCCTACTCAACTAGCAATGAGCAAAAACAAACCAGTATTGCGGCTGTTAGATGTTTGTTATGGGCTAGGATATAACACAGCAGCGGCTTTGCAGACAATTTGGGCGGTGAATCCAACTTGTTATGTAGAAGTCATTGGTTTAGAACTGAATACAACTGTACCACAAGCGGCGATCGCTCATAACCTATTCGACAGTTGGGGGTGTGAGTCTACCCAAATTTTGACCCAGCTTGCTAAGGAGCATCAAGTGCAAACAGAAAGATGTGCGGCGAAGTTATTAATTGGCGATGCAAGAAGCTCGATTCAACTAGTTTACGAGTCTAATTTTCGGAGTGACGCAATTTTTCTCGATCCCTTTTCACCACCTCAGTGTCCTCATTTATGGACTGTTGAATTTATTAAACAACTTTCACTCTCGTTACATGAAGATGGCATTCTTGCTACTTATTCCTGTGCTGCTGCTGTACGCACAGCTCTTCTAGCAGCAGGGTTACAAATAGGTTCTACACCACCAGTGGGAAGGCGATCGCCTGGTACGGTAGCAGCGTTTGTAAGAGCAGGGG
>CAXTSI010000646.1:0-4287 GCA_964246695.1 uncultured bacterium | reverse complement strand
AGTAATATCATGTCCGTATAAACAGTTACGATATCCAGCCCTCACCCCCGTCCCCACTCCCAAGCATGGGAGAGGGGTGCCCTCTTGGCGGGGTGAGGGTTCATATAATAAGTCATTAACCGGACATGATATAACACAGCTCAAAGTAAAGGCGGCGGCATATATAACGATTACACTGGCACAGCAACGCTGTTGTTCAGTACAATGACCCAAAATCAAGCAGCCAACGGTGGAGGCGTGTATCAAGACGATGTTCCGTATTCTTCTACTTCTCGTCCTGGCTCATCCAAGGTGCGCAACACAATTATCGCCTCCAACCTTCATAGTGAGGACGGTATTAATCCTGACATATCTGGCACTTTGTTCTTGGTATTATGAGGCTAATGGGTATACGTAAGCCTGCTCTGTTTATGCTGTGTTTAAAGTCATTTATAAGAGCTTCACTATTTGACGACTTTGAAATTGAAATTAAAGAAGAAATTTTTAGTAAATACAAGTATGCTTTGGCATAATATTTTTTTATTTGGAAGTCCCTTAATTATGGCAATTAGAAACTTGTGGTGCTGTAGATGGTAATTCTGCTGAATTGACCCACTCATAAAATTCAATCGCCTCTGGCGCACAACTATGACATCCGCCACACTTTTTCCCATCCGCCATCTTTCGGACTCGACCTTTGCGAATCAAGCGGTTAAGCATTCCGCGTAAAGCATCTGCATCAATGCGGAAGTGGAGTTCCAGATCGGCAAGGGAAGCTTTTTTATGTTGGGCAAGAAATTGTTGTAGTTCACTTAAAATCATATTTTTGTTGGTTGTTGGTTGTTGATTGCTAATTGCTAATTGCTAATTGCTAATTGCTAATTGTTAATTGTTCATTGCTAATTGTTAAAAGCCATTAGCCACTAACAACTAACAACTAACCACTAACCACTAACTAATTACTTATGACTTCACGTCTATTGCGATTGGTTTGTTGTGCCATCTTCAGTCCTAATAGGGTGACAGCCAAAGCAGCTGCTAGTCCCACGATCCATGCAATGGAAGATGCTGGATGCTGTGCGAATGTCGCTGTTTGGTAATAAAACACTGCTACCCAGTAAGCTAAACCAGTAGTCCAGCAGCAGGCGAACACTGTCCATCCCAAATTTGTCTCGCGGTAAAGTGCGGCGGTAGCAGAGACGCAGGGGAAGTACAACAACACAAACAGCAGATAGGCAAAGGCGGCTGTTTTATTGTGAAACCGTTGGGACATTTGTCCATAAGTGCTTACAGAAACTTCTTGTTCCTCTGCTGCTTGCTTTTGATCTGAAATATTGGTTTTACTCAGACCTAGGGGATCAAACAGTTTACCAGGAAGTTTTGCCAAATTTTCTGGAATGCTCTTAAATGCTTTACTTATACCACCCTGAAAGCTGAATTCTTCAGGCGGTTTACTCGCTGCTGTGTCCTTCGCCAGTTCACCGTAAAGCGAGTTTAGTGTGCCAACCACTACTTCTTTGGCAAAAACACCAGTAAATATACCAACAGTTGCGGGCCAGTTATCCTGTGTAATACCCATCGGTGCAAAAGTTGGCGTCATGGTGCGACCCACAGCACTGAGAATGGAATCTTGGCTTCCTTTCTTGCCAAAAGAACCATCAGTGCCTACGGAGTTTAAGAACCCTAGCACGATGACCATGAGCACGATGACGATCCCAGCTTTTTTGATGAAAGCTTTGAGGCGATCGCCAGCACGCAACAGCACACCTCTCGGCTTCGGGACGTGATAGGGGGGTAGTTCCATAATAAAAGGTGCGGCTTCCCCTTGCAAAAGGGTATTTTTCAAGACTAACCCCGTGAAGACTGCTGCTAAGATGCCTAGAAGGTAAAGACCTAATACCATATTCTGACCGCCTACCGTGAAGAATGCACCACAAAACAGGGCATAAACAGATAACCGGGCGCTACAGGACATGAAAGGGTTCATCATGACTGTCATCAAGCGATCGCGCTTATTTTCTAGTGTCCGCGTCGCCATAATTCCAGGGATGTTGCAGCCAAAACCCACCATCATCGGTACAAAGGATTTACCAGGAAGCCCGACAAAGCGCATCAGGCGATCCATAACAAAGGCGGCACGTGCCATATAGCCGGAGTCTTCCAAGACTGAGAGACACAAAAACATCATCCCAATTTGGGGTATGAAAGTGGCTGTCGTTCTAATACCACCGCCTGCGCCTTCTGCCAACAGTCCAATCAACCATCCCGGTGTATGAATTTTTTCCAGTAGATGACTCAAACCATCAATAAAAACCGTCGAAAAGGTGATGTCAAAGAAATCAATAAATGCGCCACCGATGTTAATCGAGATGGTGAACATCAGGTACATGACCAACAGGAAAACCGGGATGCCTAAAAAGCGGTTGAGTACCACTTTGTCGATTTTGTCAGAAATGTTGGTCTTAACTTCCCTAGTGCGTTCTGCTGCTCCTTGCATCAATTGGCGGATAAAACTGTAGCGACTATCCGCAACGATGATGTCAATATCCTCATCAAGCGAGGAATGGATTTTGCGACGGTTGTCAACAACGATCCGCTCTAATTCTTTGCTCCGCAGTTCTGGAGCAATTCGATCCTCGTATTCCAAGAGTTTGAGTGCTGTCCAACGGGGATCGACGGCTCTGTTAGGGCTGTGTTCTTGGATAAAGGGTATTAATTGGGCGATCGCGTCTTCAATGACGGCGGGGTAAGCAACGTAGGTGGGTGGTACTAATCGGTTAGCCAGAGCCTGGTTAATGCTTGAGCGCAACTCGTCAACTCCCCAACCTGACGCGGCGCTCATGGGAACCACTAAACAGCCCAGGCGTTCTGAAAGGACGGCGGGATCAATCTTGATATCCCGCTGTTTGGCAATATCCATCATGTTCAGCGCCACTATCATCGGTAAGCGCATCTCCATGATTTGCGTGGACAGATACAGATTCCGCTCTAAGTTGGAGGCATCAATAATATTAACGATGACATCAGCCTCCCCAGAAAGCAGGTAATCTCGCGCTACTAGTTCATCGAGTCCACTATCGCCGTCTTCGCCATCGAGAGAATAAACTCCTGGTAGGTCAACGACAGTGATCTGAGTCCCGTTATAGATATATTTTCCTTCTTTACGCTCAACTGTTACCCCTGGCCAGTTACCAACCCGCTGATTAGCACCTGTCAAGGCATTAAACAGGGTAGTTTTGCCACAGTTGGGGTTTCCTACCAGCCCAATAATCTGCTTAGTCATTAAATTTATCCGTAAATTTGTGTAAAATGTCAAACTAAATGGAAACTACAAAAAGCGCATCAGCTTCGTCCTTACGCAAACTGAGTTTGAACCCCCGTACATGAATTTCTATGGGATCGCCAAGGGGCGCACGACGGATGACGGTAAACTCAGTTCCTGGTGTCAGTCCCATTGCCAATAATTTTGCTTTGTAGCTGCGGGATTTCGTCTCATAGCCAACTACCTTTCCTATGCAGCCGACAGCTAAATCGCGTAGATGTTTGTTACTACTGTTCATCTTTCTATATTGCTTCTGTGTAAAATTGCGCGGGAGCAAAGCGAAAATTTTGCCTTGCCACAGAGGTGCTATTCCCAAGCTTCGGTCGTACACATGATTTTCTGTGCCATACCCACGCCTAACCCAATGCGGTTGTCACCGAGTGCCACAATGACAGAACCGTTGGTAGTGCTAATGATTTGAAGTTCAATTCCCGGAACAAATCCCATCCCAATTAGGCGACGTACCGTACCTTCTGCGCCTTTAAGTTTAACGATCCGCAGGCGCTCTCCCACGCTTGCCATTGCTAACGGGAAAGATTTACCTGTATCTAACTCAAATCCCATTTCAGCACTGTTTTCCTTCGTTAGTGGAGTTGCAGGTGTATTCCCAAAAAAATTCAACCCCCACCCTTTAAGCCTTTGGTTTCGGTTCTGTTGGTAGTTATCGTCGTTGTTCTCAGCCATCGCCTCTAAAATAATTGCTAATTGGTTTCAAAAATATGCTATATAATATATCTTCAAAATAGGAATCTTTATCAAAAGTATCACAAAGCAAGCTTAGAATATACTCTGCGTCGGTTGTTTGCTACCCAACATTCTACTATGTCACACATGAGTAAATTAAAATCTTTGTCATTTATCCGCTTTGATTAAGCTATCTTAAAAGTCGCTTATTAGCAATCATTATCAAAAAAACTTTATTCTTAGGGACTTCTCAAGAAATACGGGAGTGGGGAACTCGGGGCCCCCACGAAGTGGGGATTAGG
>CAXTSI010000645.1:0-4297 GCA_964246695.1 uncultured bacterium | reverse complement strand
CCCTATTCCCCACTCCCCACTCCCGTGTTTCTTAAGAGGATTATTACGCGCCTTTTGATAAATTTTTGTGAATAAATAGTGACCTTTGCATAAAGCGCGTACACTTAAGACTCAGAATTAGGTATAGGTTACTTCGACAACCAATAAGCGCATATTACTGCTCCCAGTTAAACGGGAAAAATTTGCGATGTCTGCGCCAAGTGACGCAGTAGGTCTACGTATACAACCAATGCGGATAGAAGTATGAAATCAATAAAAACAAATAGTTACAATATTGTTATAGCGCTGACTACCCTCACCGTACTGGGTCAAGTCACGAATGAGGCTGTCAATGCGGCTACTAAGTATTCCGTTACTGACCTTGGTGCCTTCAATCCGAGTGGTATTAATAAAGCTGGACAAGTAGTAGGCACAGCGAACCTTGATAGCAATCATCCTCACGCTGTACTATATAGTGACGGTCAACTGCAAGACCTTGGTGTCTTACCAAATCAAGACGCTAGCTATGCCAAAGGAATTAATGATTCAGGACAAGTAGTGGGATACTCAGGACCAACTAGTCAACCACCCTTTCGCCAAACTCACGCCTTTCTCTATAGTAACGGTAAACTGCAAGACCTAGGCGCACTCCTAGGTAACTACAACAGCTATGCCTACGCCATCAACAATGCTGGGCAAGTAGTAGGTGGAACATGCTGTTCTGGCGATGGCGGTGCTTTCCTTTATAGTAATGGCAACGTGCAAAATCTTGGCGCACTACCAGGAGCGAAGATCAGTGAGGCATATGCTATTAACAGTAAAGGGCAAGCGGCGGGCAACTCAAATAATAGTTCCACTCTAGCAGGTCAAGCTGTACTTTTCAGCAATGGCGAAGTGCAAGACCTCGGTATCGCTAGTACCCTTGGCTACCGCTACAGCTTTGCTCGTGGCATTAACAAAAAGGGACAAATAGTAGGTCTGATGTTTAATCAAAACGAAGGAGGAGATTATCGTGCCTTCTTATACAGTAAAGGAAAACCGCAAGGCCTCAATACTCCTAACTTTCCCACTGGGGCTGCTTATGGCATCAACAATGCAGGACTTGTGGTGGGCCAAGCAACGACTGTTAGTGGCAAGACTGTTGCCATACTCTATCGTAACGGTGAATTGCTTGATCTCAATACCCTGATTTCTCCTATCCCTGGTCTGGTTCTTGATGGGGCATGGGGCATTAATAATGTGGGTGAGATTGTGAGTAGCGGTAGATATGAAAATAGTAATGCAGAGCATGCCTTTTTACTAAAACCCGATCCAGAGTAGTTACCATTATTATTCATGTGTGTCTACATCCCCAACACCTGTATTCGGAATTGTGAATCCCCCTGACTCTCTTCCAAGAGGATCATTATTCCCACTCTTGCAATTCATCACTAGTGTTGCGGAGTAGGGAATTGAGCTTTTGGCGACGGGTTTCAAAGTTGGCGGCGAGTGAAATCAGTATAATGCCGACGAGCAAGCCAATTACCCATTTGAAAAATGGATAACGCAAACTCAAAACCACCAGTTGATAAAAACCAGTCATAAAAAAGGTGGCTACCCCAACATAGAGAAAAGCCCGCACTCGCAAAGCTAATCCCGCAAAAATGGCGATGAGACTGAAAATTCCCGGTATCAGTGCGATGTCTTGATGAAATATAATTGCCCACCCACAAATTACACCACTGCCCAATAGCCGCAGGTTGTGGCGACCTGCTTTCATTTCTGTCTGCCGCAAATAAGGATCGAATTGTGCAACATACAATAGCGATAAGCCAACTGGTGTCACATACCACAAAGCATCCGTGAGATGTAAGTCCCAAAACCAACGAAACAGCGCCCAATTACATAACGCCACACTGATATAGGTAAAACGGAATTGGTGAGAAGCCTTGGCAACAAAGATATAAAAGCCGGCTGCGATCGCCAAACTAATCGGGTAAACTTCACCTCTGGTTTGCCATAAAAATATCAATGGTAAAATATATGCAGCGATTCGCCAAGGTCTTTTGTCCCACCCCCAAGTCTCCCAAGGCAAGACGTAGAGAAAATAAGCAATTATAGAAGCGATCGCAACTTGCCAAGGAAGCAACTGTTCACCAAACAAATGTACTATGGGGATGTCTGGCAAATAAGCCCTCAAGCAAACTACCTCTAACAAGCCGAGGTAAACCCAGATTTCTGATGTTAATATCCCCCCTTGATCCTCTCTTAACAAGGAGGGATTATAGCCCCCCTTTTTAAGGGGGGTTGGGGGGATCTCCGAGGGTTTAGGATGCTGGCGTCCTTGAAAGATTGCATAGCGAATCAAAAACACTCCTGTTCCCAACCCCACCGTCTTCAAGCTAATGGGAGTGAAACAAGCAGCTAGCAATAAGCAGCTACTTACAACCCAGTGAACATGAGAGACTGCTTTCAGTTCTGCGGTGGTAAGGCGTAAGTAGGCTAAAAGCCAAGGTGCGAGAACGCGATAAGCATACATGATACCGGTACCAAGCACAGACATGGCAATTAAGCGATCGCCAAATACTCCTCCTTGTACTTGTAATTGATATAACAAAATTTCAGATGCCGCAATTGATACACCTACGAGTCCCAAGTAAACTAAAGGTTTAAATTCTTGGCGGCGTCGCCCTACCCCAATAACTATTAAAGCTACAGCTAAGGAAGATAAGCCTGTCCAGTTAGCAAAGGTCTGCCAGCGTAGCACTGTACCGAATACGCTATACACTAGAGGCAGGATGTGCCAACGATTGGGAAGTCTTTCGAGTTGATGTTGCCGCTGCCACCACTCTCCCAAAAGCTGAGTTACCAAACCCAAAGCGATGTTGGCAATTGCCATCTTGATAATAGAACGATCGCCAAAACCCAGTAGTTCAGCAATTAATAATTCCAGACACCAACCGATGCCATAAAAACCCCAATTTGTAGGTTGTTGCCAACTGCGATAAACAATTGCTGCTAAAGTTATCGCCGAGGAAATTAAGTACAAAAACCCAGTTCGGGAAATTCCTTCGTAAACAAGTAGGGAGTGGACACTCAGCAGTAACAACTCAGCACTACACAATGCGATCGCCCACTTATCAATAGCATCTGCATAAAATGCTACTAACCACTCACCTTGTCTAAGGAATTTCCGAACAAGCCATAAACTGATGATGGCGATCGCTCCCACTAAAAACCAACCTGGCAATGATAGTTGCGGTAAACCAGGAACACCCTCCCACAACCAGGCAGCGATGAAACCCAGCCCAAAACCTACAGTAATTACCGCAGACTGCCTTTGTCGTAAATAGTACGTATTAACCAACATCAAAGCGGTAGCAACAGCCAAACCGATTAATCTGGCGTAAGATAGCGGTATCAGTAATTGAGAAAGTCCCAAGGCGGCGACACTTAACCAAGTGCTAGTTATGGGTTTAAACCCTAGACTGGTAATTCCTGTGAGAGCAACAGGGGTAATTAACCAAATTAGACCCCAATACTCACTACCATCACCGGAACCAAACCATAATGATTCAGCGTTCTTCCATAGTAATGAATAACTCAGTGCCGCTAGTCCTAAACCAATATGCCACGCACTGCGTTGCCATAGTCCATTGCCTAGACTCAATCGCCACTCTGCAACCATTACGGCTAACAAAATGCTTGCCCACATTTCTTGACTGAGATGGGGCATCAGACAATCAATTATAGAGCAAAGCGTCAGCACTCCAGTTATTTGAGTCAGATACACCAGACTCATTCTGGTAGGACGCCGATGACTGACAAATGCCAGAGTAATTGTGGAAAACAGCAAATTGAGCGATCGCAACGTGGGATTTACCAAACTCACCAAAGTTAGCAAAGTCCCAAAAACCAGCGTTAACTTTTCCCCAAAATCAGCCGATTCTACCTTATTACCACGGATTAGCTGATTTGTCAATACCACCATTAAAATCACATAGGGAAATAACGCTACACTCAGTAATGCCCAAGGTGTATTCTGAGAATTGGTCAGTTGAGTACCAGTAGCGATCGCCCATTCCTGCAAGTGGTTAGGCATTAATCGCCAAACTAGCCAAATTGTCTGTAACCCAATAGCGAAAATTGCCCCTACATCCGTCCATACACTATACCGCTGCAACCGACGCCTGAAAAACCACAAACTCAAGCCGCTAACAGCTGTTGCTTGCCAAGGAAAAGCTTTGCCTACCGACACCAGCCAACCCAGGAACAACAAAGTACCACCAATGAACTCCCAGGGAAATTGTGTAGGGGAAGTAGGGGAGGTAGGGGAAGT
>CAXTSI010000644.1:0-4307 GCA_964246695.1 uncultured bacterium | reverse complement strand
CGCCCGCAAGCTTGAGGCGATCGCCTGATTCATATTTTGGTTCAGCAACGCCCGAAATTTAGCAGTTGACCTTGGTCCACGGGGGATTACAGTTAACGCAATCGCTCCCGGAGCCACTAAAACGGAAATGTACGATAAGTACGCGGATCTCTATCGCGATCCAGATTCAAAACTGTCCCTTGATGAACAAATGAAGAAGTTTTCGCCCTTAGGTCGAGTTGGAACACCGGAAGATATCGCCAAACAATCTAGTTGCAAAATACCGTAGTCAAAAGTAGTTAATCAACGTCAGTCCCCCTAATAACTTGTTCTAAGTATTCACTAGCACTTAACCCTGCTTTTTTTGACAACACTAAAAGCTTGTCCCAGGCTGTTGGGGTAAAGTTCAGTGTTCTGGGCTTTTTAACCTCGTCATACAGCACTGGGATATTTCTTAATTTCTTTTGTCCTTTGCCTTGCATATTTTAGAGGCTACGTATATACTCTATAGTATAACCAAACTTGAGAGGTCGAACTCATGGCGAGGAAGAAAAAAATTAAAGGAGTAACCACGGTAACTCGGATTTCCATTGTTGGTAATCTAAAACTTAATAAGTGGAAGTCCGAAGAACTCGATACTATTGCTTCTCGCCTAGGTTTGTTACGTTCCGATTTGTGGAACGAATACGGTTCTCTGAAAGCTTGGGGAGTATCAGAGTATGATATAGACAAAATACTGCGTCCCAGTAATGGCAAGTATGAACTGCCTGCCAAATTGTGGGAAACTACGCTTTACGATGTCATTAGTGACATTCATACCTGCCAAGCATCTTGCATTGAGAAAGTACTTGAATGCCTTGGGTTAGGGTACGAAAACTTTGCAGCCAATAAATCAGTTGCGCAACATGTTCTAGAGTCTCGTGAGTGGTTAAATCACCCAAGACTAAGAACGCTTGTCCGAAAGTTTTGGAATCGCGGTCATACCCATGTTGCCAATCAAATTGTTGTCAAAGAATACAATTGTCAGACTGATTCAAATGGTATCGTATGGATACAGTTTGGTGGACTAAAGAAAGGTAAAGTTTTAAGAATTCCTACTACACTATCCACTGAGATTATTGGACAGCTTCGATTAATCAAGCGTAATGGTAAGTGGTATATTCATTACTCAACTGATATCCAGACTGCACCCAAAAAACAGTCAGGGATTAGTATTGGAGTAGATCGCGGTTACAGTGAAGTATACGCTACGTCTAGTAATGATGGTGCTAGGTTCATTGGCAAGGAGTTTGGAAAGCTGCAGTCCTCCGAAAGTGACTACCGTAACCAAAAGGGTGTTAGACGCAATAAAATCCGTTCAGTAGCGAAGAAAGCAATAGAGAAAGGCAAGCTCGCGTTAGCCGACCGGATTAACAAAAATAATCTAGGACGAGTCAAGTGGAACCAAAGAGAATCGTCCTTCAAAGGCAGAATTAAAACTTTAGTATTTACCGCCACAGTTCAATTAATGCACGATGCAATCAAGACTGTGGCATTTGAAGATTTGACCAAACAGTTCGCTTCAAAGAAAAAACGGTCAAAGCGCACAAAGCGGAACCTTAACTCATGGTGTAGGGGAATCGTGGTTAGTGCGCTCGAACAAGTTTCATCTCGTGTAGGTTGCACGATTATTGGTGTCTCGGCGGCATATACGTCACAACTTGATTCGCGTCATGGCATCCTTTTGGGTGTGCGTGATGGGGACAAGTTCACCTGTTTTGATGGGGTCGTTTTGCAATCAGATACTAACGCTGCCGATAACATTCAGGCAAGAATTGGAGATGATGAAATCTCCAGATTTATGAAGCATACGGATGTTAAAAAAATATTGCTTGAAAGGACTCGGAAGTTTCAAGACTCGTTTCAAGTGACGCAAGAAACTTGGAACCAAGTTTTTGAGGCGATAACGGGTACGGATAAACCCAAGACTCTAGAACCCAAAAGAAAACGTGCGAGTAGGGTCAATCAGAGAGCGAATCATCAGCAATTGACGTTGTTTGACTCTGTTTAGCTACGTTTGTTGTGTATCCCAATGTAGTTGCTTTCCTTGCTTCTGACGAAGCTGGATGGATTACCGGACAAGTCATTCATATCACTGGCGGCATGGCGTAGCAAGGTTAATTCCTGTTGTTCAAGAACCTTCATTGAGGAGAGGCGTTGCCTCGTTCATGTATGAAAATGATTTAAGGAGAACGCAATAATGAAAAGGATAATGAAAAGGTTGTCTCTAATCTGCGCTTCGACTTTGCTTTGTGTTTCGTTAGTTCTGCTAGCAAACCTAGAGAAACTACCGACTTACGCACAGAAAACTGTTAACTTCGAGACGCGCAACTATCAGGCGACAGATGAGATGGAAAATTTTGGCGGGACATTCACTCATCGTACTGTCGCCGTCAACGGTACTCAATTGCACTATGTCATTGGCGGTCACGGTGACCCGGTCGTCTTACTGCATGGCTGGCCGGAAACCTGGTATGAGTGGCATCACATTATGCCAACTCTTGCCCAGCACTACACTGTGATTGTGCCCGATCTACGTGGCGCTGGTCTCTCGGCAAAGCCGCGTACTGGATACGATAAAAGGACGATGGCAGAAGACATTTATGGATTGATTCGCAGTGTGGGCGTAGGGCAAATTAATCTGGTTGGGCATGATATTGGCGGCATGGTCGCTTACGCATTTGCCGCTGCTTACCCCGAAGCTGTCCGTAAATTTACTATCCTTGATGTTCCACTACCTGGTATAAATTTGGATGAGGTTGTGTGTCAACAGCGTATTTGGCACATTTTGTTTCATGAAGATAACGAGCTTCCAGAAGAGCTTGTCACAGGGCGAGAACGAATTTATTTGTCTTGGTTCTACCGCCACTTTGCCTACAACCCAAACGCCATCACCAAAGCGGAGATAGAGCGGTATGTCAAAAGCTATTCCAATCCAAAGTCGCTACATGCAGGGTTTGAGTACTACCGAGCTTTTGGACAGGATGCCACGCAAAATCAGGAATATGCTCAGACCAAGCTGACAATGCCGGTGCTTGCTCTAGGCGGTGACCACAGCGGCGGTTCCTTCATCGTTAGCCAGATGCAGGCAGTAGCCGAAAACGTACAGGGTGGTGCGCTAGAGAATACTGGTCACTGGATCGCCGAGGAACAGCCAGAAGAACTCACTCGACAGCTTCTTCAGTTCTTTGGTCAGGATTAGCTTTTCAATCAAACAAGGATTAATAACCAATGCATGGTAATTGGTAATTGGTAATCGGTAATAGGAAGAAAAAACTTTTTCCTTTTTCCCAATTACCAGCCCTTACTTTAAAAAGAGCGCAACTTACGTTAATCAGAGATTTGCGATGACTAATGTAGCGAATTTACTATTTTAAAGAACAACACACTCGCGCTTGCTCAGTTGGGCAAGGTATTCAATCTACCAACCATCCTTACAACCAGCTTTTCCGAGGGTCCTAACGGTCACTTGATGCCTGAAATCGTGGAGATGTACCCGGATGTCGAGATTATTAACCGTTCGATGGTCAGTGCTTGGGATGAGCCGAAATACGTGGCGGCAGTTGAGAAAACGGGACGTAAAAAGCTAATTATGGCAGCGATTACGACTGATGTTTGTCTTTTGTTCCCGGCGATCGCAGCAGTACAGGCTGGCTACGATGTCTACGCTGTTATAGACGCTTCCGGAACTTGGGGTGCGCAGGCGGAACTAGCTTCAATCACCCGGATGACACAGGCAGGAGTTAAAATGACTAATTGGGTTTCGGTGGCTGTAGAATTGCTACGTGACTGGAGCCAGCCGATAGGTAGTAGCTTAGCCAAGGTTTTCGGAGAGCGTCTGATACCCTATGGTTACTTGATTGATAACCTTGCTGCAGCAAAAGCCGCACATTAAACCTTAAAATATCAGAAGAAAAATCATGACTGCAACTAACCAATTACCCCAAGATCTCGCCGCCTTTCGCGACAGCTATATCAAGCTGTTCGGGTCAATGCCACCACTGCCAGGAGCAAAGTTCGATTCTATTGCCGAAATCGATCCGGAGTCTCTACGCCTTGCGGAACAACAACGCGCCCACGCTTTTTACTCGGATGTCTTCGATGTTAAAACGACGCAGTTGATCCTGTTCGGCATGCTCTTACACGCTGGGGTTCCAGCAGCCAAATTCCATGCATTGGCTGCTAGACGCGCTGGTGCGAGTTGGGAGGAGTTACAAAAAGTCACAGAGTTAGCTGTAACCAGACCCAAAATTTGTCAGGGTCTGGAAGCATAAGCGAGGATTTTAGTG
>CAXTSI010000643.1:0-4308 GCA_964246695.1 uncultured bacterium | reverse complement strand
GTGGGGACGATATACTAAGACTGCACACAAGTTCAATAAGCTTTTGGGAAACGATGATCAACTCATCATCACTAATCCCATCCATCCGTTATACGGTCAGTCGGTAGTTGTGCGACGCCTTCGTAAAGTTGGCCCGCTGACCAAAGTTATCGTAGAACATCCAGATGGCGGGTTAATATCATTGCCAGTAGATGAAACCAACTTTGATAAGTCAAAACAGAGTGTGCAATTTCAAGGAACGCCACGATTATTTGACCCAGAGAAACTACTGCGCTTAAGTGTACTGGTGGCAGCACACTTAAAAATTAAGAATGAGAAAATTTCTTGTGTTCCAGAACTTTCAACAATGGAACACAAGAAAACAAATGAAAAAACATCTACTAAATGTTCTACCGCAAGCCTTATAAGAACGGATGAAACGGCTGTCAGCTACGAGCACGTCTAGTGGACAAGATGCTCAGCACTACAGTTGCCGCCGTCGGACAGGCTTGGAGTCATAGTGATGAACAATAATAAAATCAAAACAACTCATTTGTCGCGACGTGCAATAGTGTATTTGCGGCAGTCTACGCCAACGCAGGTGGAATTCAACCGTGAAAGCACAGAAAGACAGTATGCATTAGCAGAGCGTGCTCTAAGTTTGGGTTGGGACAATAGCCAAATTGAAGTTTTAGACGGCGACTTGGGTAAAAGCGGTCAAAGCACCACAGGACGAGAAGACTTTCATCAGCTGATGGCTGGTGTCGGTTTAGGGGAAGTGGGTGCAGTTTTTGCGCTCGAAGCCTCACGGTTCTCCCGTTCGCAAGCAGATTGGCATAAGCTGTTAGATATTTGTGCTCTGACAGACACCTTGGTAATTGACCATGATGGAATTTACGACCCAAATGATTTTAACGACCGGGTATTACTAGGGTTTAAGGGGACATGGAGTCACACAGAACTCCATGGGATGCGTTTGCGCTTACAGGGAGCGAAACTAAATAAAGCCAAAAAAGGAGAACTACGCTGTACCCCACCCACGGGCTACGTGTACGACGCAGACGGACATTTAGTACTGGACCCCGATGAGGGCGTAGTGAGTGCTATCCGCATGGTTTTCCAACAGTTCCGCTTGTTAGGTACAGCCTTTAAGGTGATGCGCTACTTTGCTGTGAACCAAATTCCCTTTCCCAGAAGACTTTGGCGACCCGGTGAGATGGGTACGCTTCACTGGGGAGCAGTTAACCACAGTCGTATCACTTCTATCTTACGTAACCCAACTTATACTGGAACTTATGTCTATGGTAGACGCCGTAGTCAACCAGTGATAGAGTCGGGACAAATTGCTCGCCTAAAAACCCAACTTCTGCCCCAAGAAGAATGGAAAATCATCATTCACAACGCTCATCCTGCCTACATCAGTTGGGAGCAATATCAGGACAATTGTCAACACTTAAGGAGCAATCATCACTCTGGGATTTCTTGTGGATATGCGGGCACACCCAGAGAGGGATTTGCTCTTCTACAAGGGTTAGTGATTTGTGGTAAATGCGGTCGTCGTATGAGTCCTCGTTACCATGGTACTGGAGGAACAAGAGCTGCTTATGAGTGCAACCAACGTCGCAAGCAAGATGGAAGCGAAGGCATTTGCTGGAGTGTGGCAGGTGCAGTTATCGACGCAGCAGTTGCAGCTCATGTTCTAGAAGCTATGACAACCGAGCAACTTGATATTTCTCTAAGTGTACTCCAGGAATTGGAAAATCAAGCAACCGAGTTGTCACACCATTGGCAGCTACGACTGGAAAGAACACAGTATGAGGCGGAACGTGCTTTCCGACAGTATGATGCTGTAGATCCAGAAAATCGTCTCGTAGCGCGAACACTGGAACGACGTTGGAATGAAAAATTACAGCAATTAGCTTCCTTAGAGCAAGCATATGAAGCGGCACGTTGTGTACACAAACTGGAGTTAACTGTCGCACAGCGCCAACAAATTCTAGATCTGGCCAATAACCTGACGGCGATTTGGCATGCTCCAACCACCACAGCTATTGAGCGTAAAGAAATGCTCTCCCTGCTTGTCAAGCAAATATCTCTTACCCCTGTGGAACATCCTGAACGCTCTACGCGCATCCAAATACTTTGGCAGACTGGAGTCACTACAGAGTTGGTTGCAACGCGCCAAACAACGGCGGATAAACTGCGCACACCCGATGAAGTTGTTGAACTGGTAAAGGAATTGGCTATTGGTCGAACTGACGCCGAAATAGCCCATGATCTGAATCGCCGAGGGTTGGTTAGTGGAAAAGGTCGCGCTTTTACAGCTGATTCAGTCGCTTGGATTCGATGGAAATTTCAAATTAATAAGCCTTTGAGTGACCCTAAGGTGGCTCATTTGGGCATTAGCTCAGATGGTCACTATTCGACCAGTGCTCTAGCAGAAAAACTGGGTGTAGGAATTCACACGATTTACTACTGGCGAGACAAGGGCATTATTGAAGCATTCCAAGAGATCCAGGGCGGTCCTTGGTGGTACCGAGTCACACCCGAGGTTTTAGAAACACTGCGTTCCAAAATTCGTCGTGTGCCTGTCAAATCTGAATAACCATTAGATGCGCTGTTTGTAGCGTCTATCAGTAAACCTAAGCGTCAATACTACTTTGCCCTCTTTGGATCTGTCGTAATTCTCCAAAGGGGGTACTAATGCGTGACCGAACCAGGCAGGGAGCAGGAACCAAGAGGAAGGGAGCATGGAGTACAGGGGGCAGGGGGAATATTTTAATTCTTCCCCCTGCTCCCCTCCCTCTTGTTTGACAACATCATCGGGTTGAGCTACTCCAGGGAGCGGCGAAATGTGTGAGCGTCAAAATGCCAAGTTATCCCGTCTGGATCATGTTGACTAGTCCATTGCCCAAAGTTATCTTTTGTTTTGTTACGACTAATACTTCCAGCAGAAACACTCAGTCTCCTTGCTAAGGCAGACCCTGTGAGGCTGTCTGGGATTTGGGGCCGCAATTCCATTGGTAAGTGTGTCTCCGGAGTTTCCGTTGCCGCCACATCAACGGATTCCACTGTCTCTAGTGTGCTTGGGAGTGACCTACTTGGTAGCTCACCTTCTGCTAAAGTTACCCGTGACTCACTTGGTAGCTCACCAAGACCCGACGCAGTTTCACTATCTTGATGGGAAACTGAGTGAGCATTATTTTCTTGCTGGGTTGTCCGTAACTCATTTGGTAGCTCACCAAGACGGGGCACAATTAAGCCTAATTCAACAGTCAGCGTTTCTGGTGATTCACTTAGTAGCTCACAAGGAAAGGCATTTGCACTTTGGTTGCTCGACTCCCTCTTGTCAATCGAACCCCTGCCAGTGGTCGGGACTAGTGACTCACTTGGTGGCTCAGGAGTAGGCGACCAATCTACTTCTGACTCTGACGAAGGTGACTCACTCAAAACCAGAGTTTTGTACTGACTCATTGCCTGCTTGAGGAATGCCACTTCCTCAAGCAGGCTGGCTACTTTCCCTCTAAGTTCAGTAGACGAAGATCCCTTGATGGTAGCTCACTCAAAGGCTCAATACCTGTGCTACCAAAGAAGTAAGCCTCCAGAATTGCCACAATTGCCGCCGAATCTGACTTAAAACCGCTCTGTTGCCTAAATTCTACCAATCGCTCGTAGACTCGTTGCGGGGGGTAGGCTGCTACACGGGGATTTTCCGTTGCCATACAACTGACCCCAATAGTTTTTACTTTACTAGCTTACAGCCTTTTGGCTCACTTTTTGCTTACTAGTGAGCTACTAGTCGGGGAATTTTTTGCGCTCCTCTGTTCTCTTTGCCATCAAAGTCGTAGACAATGGAGTGAGTCAGAGGAAACAAGGCAGGGGGCACCGAAGAAGAGGAAAATGGGAAAATGGAAAAAGAACCCATAAAAAGTCATGAAGATTTGGAAGTATACCAAATGGCATTTAACGCCGCCATGAAAATCTTTGAACTATCAAAGCAGTTCCCTGTGGAGGAAAGATATTCCTTGACTGACCAGATTCGTCGGTCGTCACGTTCTGTTTGTGCTAATCTCGCTGAGGCATGGAGAAAACGTCGTTATGAGGCAGCTTTTGTCGCTAAACTCAATGAGTCGGAAGCAGAAGCCGCCGAAACTCAAACATGGCTCAAATTTGCTGTCAAATGCGATTATTTAGATGTTGAGACAGGTCGAGAACTTTATGGGACTTACAACCGGGTTTTGGGCATCCTAGTCACCATCATCAAGAATCCTTCACCTTGGGTTTTGAAGCGCTAATTCTTTCCCCCTTTCCCCAGTGCCTCTTTCCCCC
>CAXTSI010000642.1:0-4314 GCA_964246695.1 uncultured bacterium | reverse complement strand
TCAACTATCAACTATCAACTATCAACTATCAACTATCAACTATCAACTATCAACAAACATTATCGATTTCGCAGTTCTGCTTCCAGCTTGTCTAAGTCAGTTTTCAGCAAAACTGTCATTTGACCGACAAATGCTTTGCCTTCCCTTGGTTGTGCCACTTCCACCCAATAAACATAGCGATCGCCTACACGCAACTCTCCCCGTAAAGCTTCGCTCACAGGAGTGTTTGCGATCCTAGCAGAGTTAATCGCACTTTCGTTGGGATACTGGTACACAACCTGAGCGCGATTAAAGTCTTGATAGATGTCCAAGCCATAAATTATCCGCAAGGATTCTTGGAGGCGCTCAATTGTCATGCCGTTGATGGCATCATACATAGCAATGCGTTCACTGCGAATTTTGCTGCGATCGTTACTAAACTCCACCTTCCCAGGCGGCAATACCGATGCTTGAAAAGTGAATCGCTGGGCAGCTGTATCGGTCTTTTGCACCAAGAATCGCTCTCCAATGGCAGGGCGAAGTGTAGGATGTGCTTTAATCCAAGCACCTACTTCCTCTGTAGATTGCCCTGGTAGAGCGTTAGCTGCTGAATCAAACATTGCTACACTAAACCAGGGAACTAGGGAAAAAGGCAGAATTAAAAAGTTAAGCAGAGGTTTTTTACGCATTTTCTCTTTAGGACTTACATCAGCAGGAGGGAGTAATCATAGTTTTCCCTTTTAAAGTCCGAGGGATTCACCTCTGGTCGTGCATCAGGTTCGTGTGGGATTGACTATCATACGAAAGAATAAAATTAGTCTTGTTCCCAAAAGCGATGCCCTGTCTACTTTGTAGTCATAATCAGGACTTACGCAACTGGCGAGCGTGTTGGCACTCGCTCTACAGATGGCTGGACTCAGATCTTGCACCATTCTCAATAAGACCTAAAAAACCGGGTTTCTCAACGAGAAATATTGGGTTTCAGCCTTCAATATTTGCAAGAAACCCGGTTTTTGATGCTGGTGCAAGATATCAGTGGAGAAAGAAGAAAGCTTTCTAGATGGGGCGATCGCGGTTTTTGGATCTGACGTCAAGCAGTGCGAGCCCTAACTGGCAAGCCCCTCTGGGGCATCGCCCAACACCAAAAAGCTGCGCCTGTGACAAAGGAGCGAGGAGCGTGTGGAGCGTCCTAAGGTGCAATACGGTTCAGTTAAGAAAATTGATCTGTTAAGGCAGGCTCTTGAGGCAGGGGGAGAGAAAAAAGGCTGATCTCAACTGTATTGCCCAAAGGTGAGAAAATTAAACAAGTTGCTACCACCCATTAAGAAATAATTGTATGTCCTGATCACCAGGATTTTTCTGGCAGCAAGTAATTTCAGCTATGAGATTTACAAAACTTGATTATTGTCAATACTTAACCGATGAACAAATTAATTATACACTTACTAATGCACGCTGACCATCTAGAAACCATCAGTCATGACCAAATTAATCGGTATTTGAGAACGAGCTACAACCAGTTCTTCTTTGGGAGCAAATTCAACCTGTCATCCTCAAAAAGGAAAATGGTTAGATAATTTTTGACGACAGAGTTATAGAAAAAAGATACAGTAGTTGTCGAATTAACAAGAGAGGCAATATAAACGTACCGTTACTTTTATACATGAGCTTTTTTAAGTAGATATTGTATCGAAGTGTACTTTGCAAGACGTTGCATCTTGTGTTAAAGTTATATATAAAATGTATCTATTAAATAGATGATTTACTAAATACAGTAGGAATGCTACTATACTCTTCTAAATTGAAAGTCTAGAAATCAAGTTTTTCGTTCCCACAGAACTTGAAACGTAAGAATTTACATCAGGTTAAAAAAATGAGACGAATCACTCAAATTGTGTTGAGAACTGCATCACTCATCTGATAAAGCTTGTTTTTGCATGTTCGTTTATCAGGAAAATCTTCCAGGATTGACTGAAAGTAAAGCACTATTTCATCGAAAATTCCTGGTTGATTCAAAAAAAAGCCCCTACGCTTACGAGTTAAAAAGATAAGTAGGTAGGCACTAAAAAACACACCTAAGTTAAGAAATGTAAATTGCTTGAACGCTTATTTTTAAAAGCATCGAGCTAATTTACATAGTTGTCTTTAATTGTGCCTACCTACTTAAAAAAACCATAACTTTAACTGAAAATTTTGCAGAGTTCTGGATGGTAGTGATAATTATTCTCATAATGAGAATTGCTGTTTTCCTCTACCCTCCCTTGACAAAAGTGCAGTTTTCTTAACCTATCACTGATGCCTGAGAAGTTTGTTTGAACTCCAATACATTTGTTCTCTAAGCCATCATCTGACGATGACCGCCCTGCGGTTCGTCTAAGGTAACAAGTCAAAAGAACAAAAAGGTACAGAGCAAGTAAATTCATTTATGGAAAAACAAAAAATATGTATTTCAATCGAGTAGGCGCAAGAAATACTACGTCCTTATTACAAGCCCCTAGACTGCCGCGCACAGCGAACAGCGCTACGCGATTTATTTATGGGGTTCTTACTTTTGACTTTTGAATTGGAGAGAAGCGACTGACTGGATTTGACCTGCTTGTGTTACCAAAAATTGCCATTTTTTGAACCACGCCGCTTAACTTTATTACCAATGGGTTAACTTCTAGTTAAAATCCTAAACTTTAGGTTGCCACTCCGTGAATTAACGGATCAAATGAATTCAATCAATGAAAAATCTAGGCGTGGTTCAAACCTGGGTAAAGTCTAGCTTTTTAAATAAGGAAAAAAATATGAATAAAAATACTCTTACAGTTAAAAATGAAGATGATTCCCTAAAGAATAACTCTATTGAAAATCTTCAAATGAGCAGACTTTGGTGGAAGTATTTGATACTTTTTTTCGGTGGATTAGCTACTTTCTTTGGTGCTGTTGCCGTTGCCAACTACAATTTTAATCCTTTAATGTATAGTAGCAGCAGTAATAGAAAAGTTGCTTCTTACTTATCTCAGGGTTTAAACTACCAAATTTTTGACCCTAATTTGGATTGGCGACTTCTGAGGCGTGAGCAAATTAGTCAAATGAATAAAACGCCAGATGTGATTGTATTTGGAGGGAGCCGCTGGCAAGAAGCTACATCTAATTTGGTGAAAGGTAAGAGCTTCTACAATGCTACCATACATAATGACTATTTTGAAGATATGCTTGCTTTTAGCAAGATATTGCTTGACGCAAAGCGGCTGCCTAAAACATTAATGCTTAGTATCAGGTTCGATACTTTTACACCCATAGAGAAAAGAAGCTCTGATTTGTGGCTGACATTTTTGCCTGAAGCTCAGTCCATGGCAAAACAGTTAGATATCGTCACTCCTTCATGGAAAAGATTTAACTCTGAATACTGGACAAGTCTTTTTTCGATAGAGGCTTTAAAACAGCAAATCGAGTTCCGCTTAAATACCAGCTTACGACCAGGACTAACCCAAAACCTGATGAGTGAAGAATTAGACTTAATCAGGAGTGATGGAGGATTAGTTTGGTCAGAAAAACATCAAAAGCTATTTACTTTTGATAGTGCCCTCAATGATGCCAAAAATCAATTTGACAAGGATAAGGTCAAACGCTTGGAATTTGACCCTATTGCTGTCGCTGGTTTAGGTAAGCTAATTGATTTTTTGCATAGTCAAGGTGTACGTGTCGTATTGGCGCAAACTCCATTTTATCCGACTTACTATTCAAGTATAATTAAGACGCCTTATGGCAAAGATTTGCAGCGGATAGAAGCAGAAATCTATCGTTTGGCTAAAGAGCATAACGCTTTAGTAGCAGGAAGCTTTGACCCCCAAAAAGTGGGCTGTCCTGCATCAACTTACATAGATTTTAACCACGCTCATGAGGATTGCTTGCTCAAAGTTTTTGAAGCCATTCCAGGCTTATAAACCTTGACAACGTACTTCTCAATGCAGAGGAAGTTTAATAAAGATGAAAATTCGCACTTGTTCGCTTTTTAACGAAAACTCAATACATCATAAAAAGTAGTTTACTCACAATGTTATTTCCTTCCTATGAATTCATTTTTGCTTTTCTGCCGATTACATTTCTTGTCTTTATCATAAGCAGCCAATTTAGCAATAAACTTTCGTTAGCTTGGTTGGCAGTAGGATCAATTTTCTTTTATATATCGGGGAGTTCAGTTTATATTCTACTGCTTACAGGTTCCATCCTTTTTAATTATTTTATTGGGCAATTAATCGATAAAACTCGTCAAAATTCTCGATTATCCTCCTTGGTAAATGCGATTTTTTACATCTTGCGTGCAGGCTGCTCATGGCGAATGATGCC
>CAXTSI010000641.1:0-4315 GCA_964246695.1 uncultured bacterium | reverse complement strand
CCCCCTCATCCCCCCACTCCCGCAAGGGCGGGGGAACCCCGCCCCTACAGTGGGTGATTGCAGAAATTAGCAGCTATCAAATAGAATCGAGTCCGTCTGTTGCGCCTCGAATTGGTGTTTGGACAACTTTCACGCCCGATCACCTCAGCCGTCATAAAACTTTAGAAAACTACTACAATATTAAAGCGCACCTACTGCGTCAATCTGAGTTGCAAGTGTTCAACGGCGATGATGCATATTTACAGAAGGTAGGTGAAAGTGATTGGAGTAATGCTTATTGGACCTCTGTTAAAGGTAAAGATGATCTCAGAGGCTCCAAGGGCTTTTATATTGAAGATGGTTGGGTTGTGGAGACTTTAGATGCAACGTCTGCACATGAACGGATTGTGAAAGCATCTGCTTTGCGCATGGTTGGAGAACATAACCTGCAAAATCTGTTGCTGTCAGTAGCAGCGGCGCGGTTAGCGGGAATTGATAAAGATGCGATTTCTCGCGCTATCAAGGAATTTCCTGGTGTTCCCCATCGCTTGGAACATATTTGTACTTGGTCAGGAATTGATTTTATCAACGACAGCAAAGCGACTAACTACGACGCTGCAGAAGTTGGCTTAGCATCCGTTAAAAGTCCGGTCGTTTTGATTGCTGGTGGCGAAGCAAAAGCTGGTGATGACACTGGTTGGATGGCAAAAATTCGCGAGAAGGCAGCCGCTGTGTTACTTATTGGTAGTGCAGCGCCTGTATTTGCCCAACGCCTGAAAGAGTTGGGCTATGAACGTTTTCACATTGTGGAAACAATGGAACGGGCTATCCCTAAGTCTGCAGAGTCGGCAAAACAGTATCAAGCGCCAGTGGTGCTGTTATCTCCTGCTTGTGCAAGTTTCGACCAATACGCCAATTTTGAGCAACGGGGCGACCATTTCCGTCAACTTTGTCTTGCACTCTATTCAACTTAAGACTGAGTTAGTCACATGTTGCATCGATATGATTGTATTCCTTTAGAGGTTGCTCAAATTATTTCGTCTGGCAGATGGGTAAGGTTTGTTGAAATTGATAGATTGTTATGGTCAACACAAAGACTTTTAATAAATCAAAACGATGAACTTTATTGCTTGGATAGTTTTAGGTCTAATTGCTGGAGCGATCGCTAAAGCCCTCGATCCTCAAGCTCGCGGCGGTGGTATTCTTTCCACAATTGTACTAGGAATTATCGGTTCTTTCGTTGGCGGTACTTTAGGTGTTTTCTTGCAAACGGGACACCTTGCATTAGCTGGTACTTCTTTCTCACTTGGTGGTATTGCCTTAGCAGTAATCGGCGCAATCATTGCAGTTTTTGTTTGGAATTTGTTGACCCGCAGAAGTGCTGTATAGGGAATGATAAAATCAGGTGGTTTTGGCACAGAAACTGATTAGACATGTTTTTAAGTTAACAGCAGTTTCTCTGACTAACCTCAGCTAATCGGTTTAATAAGGAAAACAGCACCGGATGAGGGTTATGCCGCAGTGACTCATAGTCGGATATTCAAGGAGAGCGATGTCAGATATCCGGACGGTGCATATAACACACAGACACAGACGGTTGTGGAGTTTCTATCGCTTCCTCCACTTTATTACTACCGAAGGAGAACTCAACTTCTCTTCAGAGCGGTCGTAGGTAGTAAGCCTTCCGGTGTCGATAACATATTACAATAATGCGTGAACCGCTATAGCTTATCGAGTTAAGCTATAGCGGTTTGACTATGGGGATGAAAATCTGGAATCGATTGAGAATAGTGTAGCCACATCACCGAGGAACACGATGACAACGACAGATAAGTTTATCACAGTCTACGGGCAAAGGATTCACTACTTGGAGGCGGGTAATGGTTCTGTGGTTATTCTGCTCCATGGACTTGGCAGTGATGCGTCGGAGTGGAGCAATTCTATTGCTTTATTGTCGAAGACGCATCGTGTATTAGCGGTAGATCAAGTCGGCTTCGGGCAATCCGATAAGCCGTTCATCAACTACCGCATTGGCACACTCGTTGACTTCCTGGAAGGATTCTGCAAACAACTCCAGATCGGGCGTGCTTCGCTGATTGGTCATTCTACTGGCGGTGCGATCGCTGCGTCCTTCGCACTCGCTTATCCGGAACAAGTTGAACGTCTTGTGCTTGTAGATTCTGGCTATGGGTATGCTTTACCCAAGGTTCCCGACTCACGCTTACTCGGACACACTCCCGGCACACTTAAAATCATTAATCCCGCTACACGCGAGGATGCACGCCAACTCCTTGCCCTCGTCGTATATGATGAGCAAACTGTGAACAGCGATGCGGCGGTGGATCAGTTATTTGAGGGGGCGGTACGTTCTGGCTACGCCAACCAACGGTTCGTCGAATCGTTTGCTCGCCGCGAAGATGTGCTCGACGATCGGCTGCAAGCAATCAAACAACCAACGCTGATCGTTTGGGGACGTGAAGACGGAATCAACTCGCTTGAACTTGGGCAACGGTTCAACCAAGAAATCCCTGGTTCTGAACTTGTAGTCATCGACAAGTGCGGTCACAACCCAAACGTCGAACAACCTGCCGAGTTTAACGCCGCAGTGCTACGTTTCCTCGGCAGCACTTAAAGGTAATTGGGACTCAGTTTAACTAATTCGTAATTCGTAATTTTAGGGTTAAAGTACGGAGCAGCAGAAGTGCGATTCCCACTCATTTACTAATATCAAATCCGGTTAAATGAACACACAAACGGTAGGGGCACAGCACTGCTGTGCCCCTACAAATACCATGTGTAATAAACCGGATTTGCTCTAACACGATAATTACCTGAAACTAGTTTTCAATTCAATACGTCGTAAGAAAAAGTAAGCAATACCAGCGAACAAAATACCTAACTCAAAGCCAATATCAATCCCAAGAGGAGGATTGAAAAAACGAGCAATCGGACCGACAAAATAAACCTGCGCCGCACCCTGGTAAACGCCTAATAGACCAAACACCATGGATATCATTGCAGCCCAACCAATGGGCAGTCTGCTGCGGCGATTCCAGTCATGGACATTGTAATGTCCGCGACGGAAGACAAAGTGTTCTAGAACCAGAATGATTGACCAAGGACCAAGCCAGTAGCCAACAAGCAGCAGAAAATCGGTGAGTGTTTCATTAAAGTTGTTAGCAGCAGGAACTGCGATCGCAACATAGATAGCTGCACCAACAAGAGTCCATACAGCACGATTAATGCGCTGAAAGCGACGACCCAGTAACTGCATAGATAAAGCAAGACTGTAGTCATTCGGGATATTGTTTGCCACCACACTAAAAGCCAGCAACACCAGAATCAGAGTACCAACACCACCCAACGGACTGACAACACCAGCAAACAGTTCACCGCCGACCTTACCTTTGAGGTTGGGAACGGTGGTTAATGACAGACCGAGTATTTCTAACAGCACACAAGGCACAAAGACACCTAGGAAGGTTAACCAGAAGACACGCTTGGAGGAGGTTTCCTCAGGCTGGTTAACGTTATAATCAGCAGCATAAGAACACCAGCCAGTGGCGAAACCATAGACAGCACTCCCAAAGGACATGAAGCCAGCAAATTCGGCTATTCCGCTTGCAGATGGTGTTACTGGATGAAAGCTTGGCGCCGCTACAAATAGAATAATAGTGAAAATTGCCACCATAGGTATCCAGGCATAGCGCTCATAACGGTGTACGTAGACATAACCGTAAAGACTAACCAAAGTCGTGATCGTGGCAATACACATAATACCCGCCCACCGAGGAACAACTCCACCACTTAAGGCGTAGATTAATTGACCACCAACGATCGCGTTCACAGCAGACCAGCCAATGCAAGTCGCTACGTTAAACAGCGCCATGATCGTGGCACCGACCCAGCCAAATGAAAACCGCGAGATTGTCATTTGACGCAGTCCCAACTTTGGTCCCAGTGTGGAGAAAAAGGCAACTGGTAAGACGCCAAGCGCGTTGAAAATGAAGATAGCAGCGACACCATTCCAAAACCCCAGACGAAAGACAAGGGTAGCCAAAGAACCGAGGGCAACTGTAGAGATGACCAAGTTGGCACTCAGCCACATGGTAAAGTTGTCAAAGATGCGAATATGGGTGCGAGATGTGGGCGGTACTCGCTCAATCCCATGTGTCTCAATACCTGTTGGTTCCAAAAAATTACTACTCATTACCCTACCTCCTACTTCTTTCCCACCAGAAGAATACCTGAATCGCAAGCAACGGATGTTGTAACGGATGGGGCAACGGATGTTGTAACGGATGTAGCGGATATTTGATCTGTAAGTCCCACAGAT
>CAXTSI010000640.1:0-4343 GCA_964246695.1 uncultured bacterium | reverse complement strand
AACAACTAACAACTAACAACTAACAACTAACAACTACCAACTACCAACTACCAACTAACAACTAACAACTAACAACTTAGATACGTATACCGCTGCAAACTCTGTTCGTAGGTTTGCAGCAATCTTTGAGATTCCGTGAGGGTGATGCGATTTTCTTCTAAAGCGTGTTCGCAACGCTGGCGGATTTTTTCCACCATATCCTCGGAGTTGTACTGTACGTAGCTCACAACTTCGCTCATCGTATCACCTTTGACGACGTGTTCAATTTGGTAGCCTTTGGGCGTCAATTGAATGTGAACTGCGTTTGTATCGCCAAATAAGTTGTGCAAGTTGCCCATGATTTCCTGGTAAGCTCCATTTAAGAACATCCCTAAATAGTAGGGTTCCCCCGATTTGAAGGTGTGCAGTTCTAAAACTGACTTTACATCCCTTAGATCAATAAAACGGTCGATTTTGCCGTCACTGTCACAAGTAAGGTCTGCTAAAATCCCTCGCTGCGTTGGTTCTTCACCCAAGCGATGTATAGGCATGATGGGAAATAGTTGGTCGATCGCCCAACAATCAGGTGCCGATTGAAACACCGAAAGATTCATGTAGTAGATGCTTGCCATAATTTTTTCCAGGTCTTCCAGTTCATCAGGTACGTACTCCTGCTGCCTAGTTATACCAAGAATTTTTTGACAACAAGCCCAGTAAAGTCGCTCAGCTTTAGCACGTTCTCTAAGACTTAAAATTCCTAAGTTAAAGCGGCTGATAGCTTCTTCTTTAAACTGAGTTGCGTCGTGATAAAACTCCTGATAATTTTCCTGGTTAATGGATTGGTAGGTTTCCCACAAGTAAGTGATAATGGGAGAATCTGTATCTTTTGGTGATTCTGGTGGCTCGTGGGGGATCTCACTAGTACTTAAAATGTCAAAAATTAGTACTGACTGGTGAGAGGCGATCGCCCGTCCACTTTCGCTAATCAGTGTTGGTACGGGAATATTACGTTCAGCACAAGTATCTTTTAACTCTGCCACGATGTCGTTGGCATAGTTCTGCATGTTGTAGTTTTTCGAGGCGTAGAAGTTGGTTTGCGAACCATCGTAATCTACTCCCAAGCCGCCACCCACATCTAGATATTTCACATCTGCTCCCAGTGCCGCCAATTCCACGTAGATCCGGCTGGCTTCTTGGATGGCATCTTTGATCACATTAATTGCAGAAATTTGCGAACCAATATGGAAATGCAATAACTGCAAGGAGTCCAGTAAATTAGCTTCGCGTAACTTGTCAACTGCCTGGATAATTTCGGGAATTGTCAAACCAAATTTGGCGCGATCGCCGCTAGAAGTTCCCCACCGTCCCATTCCTTGGGTACTGAGTTTAGCGCGCACGCCGACAATTGGCTTAATGCCCAACTGGCGGTTTGCCTCAATCACTAAATCGACTTCTTCAACCTGTTCTAAAACGATAATCGGTGTCTGCCCTAATCTTTGAGCCAACATCGCTGTTTCGATATATTCCTGGTCTTTGTAGCCGTTGCAGATTAACAGCGCACCAGGTGTATCCAGTACTGCCAGAGCAATCATTAATTCTGGCTTGGAACCGGCTTCCAAGCCAAATTGATGGGGTTTGCCAAACCGCACGAGATCTTCAATTAAGTGCCGCTGTTGGTTGCATTTGACAGGAAATACGCCACGGTAAACGCCTGGGTAGTTGTAGCGAGCGATCGCTTTAGCGAAACAAGCATTCAACCGTTCAATGCGATCTTCCAAAATATCAGAAAAGCGAATCAACAGGGGCAGTCCTAAGTTACGCTGTTTGAGCGCGTTGACTAATTCAAACAAATCCAAAGAACCGCCGCGATCGCCTCTGGGAGAAACAGTGACGTGACCAGCAGCATTAATGGAAAAATAGGGCTGTCCCCAACCTTCAATGCGGTAAAGTTCTTCGCTATCCTCAATTTTCCAATAGCGGGATGCATCTGATGTGGTATTCTGTGGCAGTAGCTTTTTGAGCTTGTGATTATTCACGAACTCTTTGTGTCCCTCAGCAGATGGTTTTACCACCTCATCTGATGCAGTAGTTGACTCAACTCCCATTTTTTCCTGACCTCCGTGTGTCACCCACGAATTAACAATGTAGCGCATTAGTCTCTGATCGCATATGCATCTAGAGATACGTTCTGAGATAATCTCAGATTGGTTAACAGTCAACAGTCTACAGTCAATAGTCAATAGTCAAAACCTTTTGAATTAAAAGATTTTTAACTTTGGTCTATTGACTAATTCATTTAAGTTTTAGGAGATAGCTTTGGAACGGACATTCATAGCAATTAAGCCTGATGGCGTACAGCGCGGACTAGTGGGTGAAATTATCCATCGTTTTGAAAGCAAGGGTTTTACCCTTGTTGGTTTGAAGTTTATGAAGGTTAGCCGGGAATTGGCTGAACAGCACTACGACGTTCACCGGGAAAGACCTTTTTTTGGTGGGTTGGTAGAATTTATCACTTCTGGACCTGTAACGGCAATGGTTTGGGAAGGTGATGGCGTTGTCGCCGCCTCTAGAAAGATGATTGGGGCAACAAACCCTCTAACAGCAGAACTAGGGACAATCCGGGGCGATTTTGGCATTAATATTGGTCGCAACCTCATCCACGGTTCCGACGCTATTGAAACAGCGCAACGGGAAATTGCTCTCTGGTTTACGCCAGAAGAATTGGTAAGTTGGCAATTGCAATTGTCGCCTTGGTTACACGAGTAATGTGGGGAGTTGTTAGTTGTTAGTTGTTAGTTGTTAGTTGTTAGTTGTTAGTGGGAAGTGGGGAGTGGGGGGACAAGGGGGACAAGGAGGACAAGGAGGACAAGGAAGCTTCCATCTCCCTCATCTCCCTTGTCTCCCTCATCTCCCTTGTCTCCCTACTCCCCACTCCCTACTCCCTACTCCCTTCTGCGACTTCGATTTTTTGGGTTGACTCGATTTTTTCCAAAGCTGTGACTTCGATTTTTTGCGGTGACTCTGTAATTTGTGGGTTGGTGCGTTTAGAAAATCCCCAGATTAAGATGAGGGCGATCGCAGTAACAGTTAACCACTCTGGTGGTACTAAAGCATCATTTACCACTTTTAGAAGCAGTCGCAAGCCTACTATTGCTACAGTGACATAACCTGCGTCCTCTAAGTAGGCAAATTCATCTAACCACTGGATAAACAAACCAGCCATGTAGCGCAAGGTGATGACTCCAATGGTAGTGCCTGTGATTACTAACCACCTTTCATTAGAAACAGCGATCGCAGTGGTGACGCTGTCAAGAGAAAATGCCAAATCTGTGAAGGCAATTACTGGTATAGCTTGCAACAAGGACTTAAACCGGGGACCGTGGTGTTCATCGTCTTCGCCTTGTAGGTTCGTAAAATGTTGGAATACTAGCCATAGTAGGTAAGCTGCACCAAGTAGCTCAAACTGCCAGAACTTTTGTACCCAAGTAGCCGTCAGCAGTAAAGTGATTCGCAGGACGTAGGCAAATACCAAGCCGATGTTAAGTGCCTGACGTTCCAGCTTTTTGTCTCCGAGTCCTTGGGCGATCGCGGCGAGGGCGATCGCGTTGTCAGCAGATAGGATCGCCTCTAGAAAGATGAGGATGAGCAGGACTATGGGAGCTTCAATGCTGAAGTTAAGGTGAAGGTAATCAAAAATTTGGTCTAGCATTCGGTCTTCTCAAACAGCGAAAGTTAAAAATTAGCAGCAATAGGGGATTTTATATAAAACGCGCAACAAAATGCTACCTTTAATAAATCTTAACCTGTGATGGGGACTTCTGGAGGTAGGCACATCCAATAGTATTTTGGATTTTAGATTGACTATAGGTGACATGCGATGAAGTAGGGGCGAGGCTTGAAGGTTTGTTAATATAGCTCTCGTTCAGCCGCATAGCTAAGACAAGCTATGATATCTTCTTTCTGTAAGTAAGGAAAGTCGTCAAGCAATTCTTCATAGGTCATACCTGAAGCTAGGTAAGAAAGTACATCGTACACCCTAATTCGCATCCCGCGAATACATGGCTTACCACCCCGCTTACCAGGTTCAATGGTGATGATGTTTTGATATTGCATAGTCACACACACTCTTTGCGTTCGATTCCAGTCTAGTACAGCGCGGCATAAATAACTAGACAGTTAAAAACAACTTAAAACCCAGTTTCTGTATGCATTCTTTTCTCCTAACTTCTGTCTCCTGGCGAATGCTTAAAACCCTAAGCAATTATGCCTAATTTTTTGTATTTAACCTTCGTGTTCTTCTCCTGACGGAGACGCTTCGCGAACGTGCCTTCGCGGTTTAAAAATATTTTTGAACCACGAAGACG
>CAXTSI010000639.1:0-4345 GCA_964246695.1 uncultured bacterium | reverse complement strand
CCCCACTTCCCCATTCCCCACTTCCCACTCCCCACTCCCTCTAACGCTGCTCAATAGGTTTATAAGGAAAGTCGTGCCGACCGTTGTAAACTTGGGTAGGACGGAAAATCCGGTTTTCTTCCAGTTGTTCTTTCCAGTGTGCTAGCCAACCTGCAACACGGGCGATCGCAAATATTGGTGTAAACAAGTCTATCGGAATTCCCATTTTCCTATACACTAAACCAGAATAAAAGTCAACATTGGGATAAATCCCTTTGTGACCCAGTTTTTCCTCGATCGCCCGTTCCATTTCTAGGGCAATGTCATAGTACTTGTCATGTCCAAACTTTGCAAACAGTTGTTCCACCAAATGTTGCAAAATGGTGGCGCGTGGGTCTTTCACCTTGTACACGCGATGCCCAAAGCCCATAAACTTTGCTTTACGTTCGAGACGATCCTCGATGAAGGGACGCACATTTTCTACAGAGCCGATTTCTTCCAGCATCTGAATAACTTCTTCATTGGCTCCACCATGCAACGGTCCTCCCAAGGTTCCCACGGCGCTAGCAACGACGGCGTAGGGATCGGTTAGGGTGGAAGCCGTCACCCTAGCACTAAAGGTGGAGGCATTCATCGTATGTTCGGCTTGAAGTATCAAGCAGATATCAAAAATTCTCGCCATCAGTGGATCTGGTTCTTTCTCGTAGAGCATATACAGAAAGTTGGCGGAGTAGTCTAGGTCATCACAAGGGCGCACCGGATCGTTGCCTTTTCGCATCAACTGGAACGCCGCCACCATTGTCGGAATGTTTGCCAATAAGCGAACCACAGCATCTCGAATGTAAACCGGGTTATGCAAGTCACGGCGTGAGTAAAACAAGCCTAAAGCGGCTGCTGAGGCTTGCAGAGCATCCATTGGGTGACCGCTTTCTGGAAAGCATTTCATCATGTCGCGGATGCGGTATTTAATCCGTCTGTGGGAGCAAACTTCATCCTCAAATACTTTCAGTTCTTCCATCGTCGGCAATTCACCCCAAATCAACAGATAAGCAGTTTCCAAAAACGTACTTTTTTCTGCTAGTTCCTCAATCCGAATGCCACGATATTCTAGTATTCCCTTTTGCCCATCAACATAGCTAATACTGGATTGAGCGGCGGGAATGCCGTCCAATCCAGGCTTGAATTCGCATTCCGTCATGGCAACACCATCGGTTTTGTAAAAGATTTACTCGCTAGTAAACTACCAGAAAATCTTGTTACCATAACAGTATCCGTTGTAACGAAAGTTTCTTCGGAAACGTTGAAAAACTGTTAAAGCAAGTACTTGGGTGGTGTCAACCAGAACATCTGACTACGACCCAAGGAAGAACCTTTTTCTGGTAGTTTTACCCCAATCATACCCGCTTTTTTCAAGACTAGACCTGCAGTTGCTTGCCCCCAAACAAGAATTTCTGCCCAAGAACTCAGATTTGGTTCATGTCCAACTAATGCTAGTTGCGTTTGGGGTGAATATCTCCTCGGCTCTAGCCAGTCCACAAGCCAACTGTGGATTTGACCATTAGGATCAAGGTCAGCACATTCCTCTAGATGGGAACTTAGTCCACCTGCTATCAAGATTTCTGCTGTTTGGCGAGCACGCACCAACGGACTAGTAGCAATCAAATCAAAGTGCAAACCCAGCTTTTTCAGTTGCTGAGCGACTTTCTCTGTTTTATGCCGCCCCTCTTTTGTAAGCGATCGCTCCTCATCCTTAATATCAGATCGCCTCTCTTCAGCAATGCCATGTCGAATTAAATAGATTTCCACTGCTAATTGCTAATTGCTAATTGCTAATTGCTAATTGCTAATTGCTAATTGTGAGTCCATTACTGAATTCGGGTTTCACTCCCAATCGGATCTGCGCTCCCGTTGGGCTAATTGTTTTTTCCGATTAGCCATTAACCATTAGCCATTAGCCATTAGCTATTTTCTCTACTCTGACTGTATCGGGTTATCTCTAGGATTGACTAACCGCAGCAGCTTCTGCTTAATTTGAGCATCGAAAACTTCCCATTTCATTTTCGCATAAGCAGAATTTTCGTTACCACCAGATAAAAAACCCATTGGAATTTCAAACCCGCCAGCGCTTGTGCGTCCACCACCGAAAAAGCGCCCACTGCTATCTTGCCCAAAGGCTTCTTTGATGAACTCATCGGGGTCAAGTGTGAGTTTGGAGGTTCTTAGGGAGCCAATGACCACTTCCAGTTCTTCATCTTCGTCGTGAACAATGCCGTAAACGACCGCCGTGTGGACGTTTTCTTCTGTTACGAGAAAATCTGCTGCTTGGGGAATGGCATCGCGGTCATCGTAGCGTAAGTATCCGACACCAGCAATGGAAAAGTTATTTTGCACGCTGCGGTTTTTCAGCGATCGCTCAATCACATCCATAACCCGCTTGGAACGATTCGCCTGTAGTATAGCGTTTAACAGTTGAGCATCATAAAATTTACTTAGATACGCTGCTGCCATAAAATCTTCCTCCTGCGCTTGCATCAGCCTATTGGTATCTGACCGCAAACCGTGCATTAAGGCAGTGGCGCATTTCACATGTTGACTGATGCTGCTATCTAAACTCAGTAACCCCACCTGTAGGTATTGGGTAAAGATTGTTGCTGTTGCTCGTACATCAGGACGTATATCAACAAACTCTGACTTTAAATCGAATTGGAGATTGTGATGGTCGATGACTACCAGTAGTGGAATTCCTGCCTGTTGCACCATCGGCACTAACCCAGAAGTCGTTCCCTGGTTATCAATTAATACAAAGCCTTGGTAACATGACTTGTCCTTGCTTTTCAGAGTTTGCGATGTCCAGCGCTGGGCGGGTAAATTAGTCAGCTTGACTAGGGCAATATTTTCTTGGTGGCTCAACGTGCCAGCATAAATAATCTCACATTTGATATCGTACTGCTGAGCCATTAACTGGTATGTCCAAGCACACGACAGGGCATCAGGGTCAGGAAAATCTTGCAGAATTACCAAATGGCGTTCATGTCGGTGTGCAGCAAACATGTGACGCAGTTCTTCTGACTTCTGATGTGCTAACGAATGACTTCGCTGACTAACAGAATTGCCATTTTCACTTGTTAATCCCACAATCGATTGCTTGGATGCAAGTTCAACAAGTTCATTGTCTTCTTCAGCTTCATCTGGGGATGGGTCTAGTATCAAAGGTAAGCTCTCATATTGAGTCAGAGAAGAATTAAATTGCATAAGAAACGTTTTTGTTAAGTGTGAGGATTTTGTTAGTAGTTAGTTGTTAGTAGTTAGTTGTCGAAATAACCATATAACTACTAACCAGTGTACGGGCGAACGACCGTTCGCCCCTACTAACCACTAACCCGCCAGCAATTCATTTGTTTAGCCACACATTTTGAGCGCGAAAATACAAAAGTGCTATGATATATCACTCAGTTTATTCTTTGTCTTGATTCTTTGTATAAGTTTCTTTTAAAAAAAGACGCTGATTGTATTTAGCTTTACAATCAATTTGAGGAATTTAGAACCAAGCTGTTTTTTTCTGAGTCACCATATGCTATATTAGCAAGGTCGATTAGGAGCTTGCATAAAGTTTTGCAGGCTGCAACGCTTGCTTATAGAATATAATTTCCCCGATCGGCCTTAAGCTTCAGCTTGATTCTGCCAAGGATTAAGCAATAGTACTTAAGGGTAACAACTGCTTGGTTTGTTTAGTCTGAGCAGAAATAGTCAAAGACCAATAACATATTTTTGCCATTCTTGGTGAGTTCCACTTTTGAGGTGTTTGGTTACCTCAAAATACAGGCTACTATAAGGTCTGCGGGGAGGATGCCTTAACGGCATACGTGCTTCGTGAGGTGTACGGCTGCCCTTGTGAACATTGCAGCGGACGCAGGCTGTAACAATGTTTTCCCAGTTATCCCCACCGCCACGCGATCGCGGTATGACATGGTCTAACGTCAATTCATCTCCGGTGTAACCGCAGTATTGACATGTATGACCGTCACGGTGCAATATATTTCGGCGAGTAAGAGGAATTTCCTTATAGGGGACGCGCACATAATGGCGCAACCGAATCACGGTTGGGAGCGGAAAGTCAGCGTAAAGTTGCTTGCTGTTGAATTCTACCCGCTCGGCTTTACCCTTAATCAACAAAATCACAGCTCGACGCCAGCTCGTGATATTGAGTGGTTCGTAAGAGGCGTTTAGAACTAAAACCTTCACCATTGATCAACGCTCGAAGGTATTAATTTTACATATAATAACACAGATTGTATTTGGGGAGGAGTATGAGAATAAATTATACTTCCGGAAAAATTCCGTCAACTAGGGAGTGGGGAGTAGGGAG
>CAXTSI010000638.1:0-4353 GCA_964246695.1 uncultured bacterium | reverse complement strand
TTCATCAGTTAGTCCTTCACATATTGATAACCATTCTCATAATGAGAATTGCTGATATGCTCCCGGTCTTCTTCCTTACCAAGCGTTGTACCTGCTCCCTTAAGTTGCTTACCCAATTTTTGGAGTGGAGTTTTTAGCTCTTTAGAGGCATCAGAAGCAACATGAGCTGTTTGTTCACTGATTTCTATCAGCACTTCACCAATCTCATGACCTGTGGCTTTACCACTCTTCAAAAGTTGCTTGAGATCTTTGAGACTAGCAGCAATCTCTTTGATTTCTGGCTCTTTAGCTTTGTGTAGAGAGCCATACCACTCATCAACCAAGCTTAAAGCCGTATCCGCATCAATCCCAGTTAAATCTTCATCAAGCTTAGAAATAAGTGAATCTAGCTCTTGGCTATTGGCATTGTCACCTTTTGTATCTGCTGCACTTTTGCGATCCGCTTTCTTGCTGGAATCTTCATCATGAGTAGCGCTGTGCTTGCCCTTAGATTCTGCTTGACTAGCCATAGTGTAAATTCCGTTACTAAGTTAGATAAATGTACAGGTATCAGTTTATAAAGCCATTACTGTAATGCCCTCATTCTCAGGAGTCAATATAAAGTGACTGCATATACCAATATGGAGTGATTGCATATATAACTCGTTTGAGGGAAGTGTTTTTTTATTTTCTCAGCTATGTCTGACTCTCCTCTGTGTGAGTGCTGTAATTCTTGACACTCACCCTGATAGATGATTGTCCAATAGCCTAACAATTTTCTATCAATCAATTCAGGAAACTTGAGATTTTAGTTTGTAGATATCTAATGTAAACAACAGAGGATAAATAATATGAACCGTACAATCTTATTCTTGGCAAGTTTACCCTTGATGGCTGCGACTTTCGCATCTGTAGTCACAAAACCTGCAAATGCTAACTCACTCAATAGTCAATACTTTAACGTGTGTCCTGAAGATAATCCAAGTCAGTTCGTCCATGCCGAAACGGACGATTTTGATGTCTATATTTGCGGAGGATCTCTTCCTAATATTTACATCGGTATATCTAAAAATGGCAGAGGCGAAATCACTCTACCTCTTGAGTATGCCCGAGGTGACACTTTTGTTGCTGTTAACGACGATTACCGCGATCGTTACCGTTATGTCCTTACCCGTCATCAGCTAGCAGTTGTTCGCAATGGAAGAACAGTTTTTAGCCAAAGGGCGACACGGACGTGGTAATCAAAATGCCTTATGGACCCCAAAAATTAGGTGATGAGCAAAGGTAACAACGCGGCTATTAGAAGCCAAACAAAAGGTAAGGGACTCAGGAGCAATGACCTACGGCGATTCGAGAGTAAGTAGTGTAGCTTCCGAGTCCTCTTTACATTGAATTTATTGGTGCAGTAGTTCCAGCGTCAGCGCCGAAAAAGCTCCAGATTCGTCATATTTGACCAGCAGTTGTTGCATTTCTGAGGAGACAAGCAACCAATTCGCTGCCATATTAAAGGCAGTGCCAACAATCACTTTGCCTGGACAACTTACAGAAACTCCGTCAGGCAAAAAGAAAGTTTTGTGTCCTGATTCGGGATAGTGTAGCTGAGTAGGTACAGGCGCAGAAATCTTTAAATCTGGAGTAATAGTTACAGCGGTTCCTTGCCAATTACCGCTGAGATTTCGTTCAGGCAATTGATTGAGTTCAGTTGACCAGTATTGACTAGGGAAGCCAGCAGCATCTTCGCGAATATTTGCTGTTCGGAACAAATTACCGTGTTCGTCATAAACGATACCCACACTATGTCGTAATTCCTTGTAGTTAAAAAATAATTCCACTGCAAAATACGAGTCTGTTTTTAACTTTGTTGTCACCCAAGCAGCATGACCAGATTCAAAGAAAACCCCCCTCATCGACTGATTTTGTGGGTGAAAGAGTCCATCCGATAAGCTATTAGAGATCTGATTAAATTCCCAACTTTGTTCTACTATTCTGCCGTCAGCGTACAGGTAGCGATTAGTTTGAGCGATTTCGGTCTGTTGTGGATTGCTCTGAAAACTTCTGAGACTTTGAAATGATTCTGTTATCTCTCCTTGAGGAGAATATCTTGTCCAAATCCCGCGCCAGTCCCGCAAATGGTGAAGGGTGAAATTTTGCCAATTTTGCTCTTTTAAATCCATAAAATATAATTGATTTTTCTTTCTCAGCTTATCCTACCAACATCGCCTTAACTCAGATCTTGCACCATTCTCAATAAGACCTAAAAAACCGGGTTTCTCAACGATTAATAAAGGGCTTCAGCCTTCAATATTTGCAAGAAACCCGGTTTTTGATGCTGGTGCAAGATATGAGTTAAGCCTCTCTAACAAATTTGAGAAGCAGTTGGTTTCAAAGTTACGTTCGTTGAATTGCCGACAAAATATCACATTTACCTAAATATCAATAATATTACTACATTTTTTTGTATTAAAAAACACTAAATTATTTTAAGTATAATGGTCTTGATTCGTGTGTCTTTGTGTTGTGTTTATGTAGCGTGGCATCTTAAGCGTCACGTTTTTTTGTGTCAGTTATTTAATTGATTACTATATGACTATATGTATTTACTTAGCTAAAACGCTTATTAACCTAACACAAAATTGCTCATGAATCAACTACTTGACGAGGTTTCTTAAAACAGCTAAGGTTGCATTGTCGTAATTAAAACAACAGGTAGATCCAATTATGTCTAGTGAGAAACTCTATAATGGGTTTCGTCCAAGGACTCCTTATCGGTTTAACAAAGCTTATGTTAATGGTACGTTAGCCGCATGAATTGCAGGAGTTTTGATAACCCCAGTGAGCGAATAATCGAGCTAACAAACTTGCTTATCAATGTGGATGGAAATCTTGTTTTTTATCAAGCTAACAACAAACCTATTAGGGCATCGGGATCGTGGGATACTTCCTCAAAAGTCGTAAGAATGCAGCGTAATACGAGTCCAAGGAGGATAAATCCCGCTTACCGCCTTCATCCCTTGTCGCACATCCTCAGGCTGACTCAGCCACAAGGGTATTCGCCAAATTTTTGATAAATTTGACCCCCTAGACTCACATCTGGGTGCTTTACCATCACTCTCGATCAGGCAGCAGGAAAATTAATATCCGCTGCATTTGATTACATTCGTTATGGTGATGTTTCTAACATGCTTAAATTAAATCACTTGGCTAAAGCAGCAACTGTTTTCGGTGTCGCCTTGCAGAACGCGATCAAAGAAATGACTTCGCGGTGTCAGCGACTGAGAAAACGGCTACATAGGGCTTCCCGATATCTATCCCAACTGTGGATTGGCCCTGCCACGACCCTCTTGGTAATTTTGTCACAACATCCTCACACTCTCAACACTCTCATTGACGTAGCAAACGCGGCATCGGTTCCCTACGTCGGCGTCAACCTTGCTGGTGCCGAGTTTACCGAGTACTCTCTGCCTGGTACTTTCAACAAAGATTACAGGTATCCTACCCATGACGAGGTCGATTATTTCATGGGCAAGGGCATGACCATCTTTCGTCTGCCGTTCCGCTGGGAGCGATTGCAACGCCAACAGTTCGCCAACTTTGATGCAGATGAACAAGCACGCATCAGCGACTTTGTGAGCTATGCCACCAGCAAGGGAGCAACGGTATTGCTCGATCCGCACAACTACGCTCGTTACTTCGGTGGTCTCATCGGTCAGGATGTGCCAGCCAGCGCTTTTGCTGACTTTTGGAGCAAGCTGGCAAATCTTTACAAGAGCAATAGTCGGGTGATCTTTGGTTTGATGAATGAGCCACATGATATGCTGACCCTGCTCTGGCGTGACGATGCCAACGCCGCCATCCAAGCTATTCGCAACACTGGCGCCACTAACCTGATCCTTGTCCCTGGCAACGATTTTACTGGCGCACATAGCTGGAACAATGCGTGGAGTGGGAATGGTACATCCAACGCTATAGCAATGCTTACTATCAAAGACCCAGGCAACAACTATGCTTTTGAGGTTCATCAATACTTTGACAAGGACTCTTCGGGCACAACTGACCAGTGTGTTAGCAAGACAATAGGCGCGGAGAGGCTCGTTGATTTCACGACATGGCTCAGGAAAAACGGTAAGCGCGCCTTGCTAGGCGAGTTCGGTGGTGGGCGCAATGATACCTGCTATGGTGCCATCGACAACGCGCTAAGCTACATTGACAGCAATAGTGATGTTTGGTTTGGCTGGACCTACTGGGCAGCAGGACCGTGGTGGAATAATAATAGTAATCTCGAGGAATTATACTCATTGGAGCCGAAAGATGGTCAAGATCGTCCACAGATGGCGGTGCTGAGCAAGCATATTGGTTCGACAGCAACTCCCACCC
>CAXTSI010000637.1:0-4365 GCA_964246695.1 uncultured bacterium | reverse complement strand
GAGTAGGGGGAGTAGGGGGAGTAGGGGAAGACAAATTAATTCCCTCATCTCCCCCTCAAGTTTAAGGACATTCTCGACTCAGCACCAAATTACCATTTGCCAGTCGATAAATACCTTGCGCTTCAACAATCGGATCGCCATTTTTCCAAGGACGGACGGATCTTGTTGAAGTAGGTGATATGGCTTTTTCACCTTGATCTGGTACAGAGCGTATAGTTCCAGTAGAATAAAGAGAAAGGGGAGCATCACCAGGACGCTCTTGTAAACCACCATTGCCGATAATGAAGAAAGTACCACCAGACTGATTGTGGCGTCTAGCTATGCAACTATTGGCAATCAGCGCGTTAGCATCAATGATATTTTCAGGTAGTTGGATGAGGCTATTTTGCAAAGTATTTTGGTCTGGTGTATAAATATTAACCACACCTGCAACGCCCAAGGTAGAACTAGCAGTAATATCACTTTTGTCACTCAGTTGTGGGCGCGACTGGATGCCAAATAGACCTTGAGTATTAATTTCTACTTGCCCCCCTGTACCTGAGAAAGCATTTGCTGTGATGTCGCTGTTTTCATCTGGGACAGCAACGATAAATTTGGAGTTGAGATTAATGTTGCCACCATCGCCACCAGCTTGAGCAGTACCAGCATTGGTAGAAATTTGACTACCGTGACGCAGCAATAAAATGTCTCCTAACTGCAACTTAATATTACCACCTTGACTACTAAAAGTTTGAGCCGAAATCGAGGCTCCATTGTCAAGGGTGAGAGTGCCTGCCTGTAGGGTAATATTGCCTGCATTGCCTGTACCATCGCTATTAACTGATATCTTTGCCCCATCTCTAATAGTAGCTTGACGGGGGTCAATAAATATGCTGCCTCCTTCTCCCGTAGAACCAGAATCAGTTTTGGCGAAGATTCCACTAGGGCGTTGAGTAAAGTTCCGGTCACTTCCTGCTAAAGTTAAGCTTTCTTTAAGATTGAGGTTGATAGTTCCTGCCTTACCAGTTCCTGTCGTACTGGTTGCCACTTGTCCACCATTCAAGGCTTCAAAAGTGTTAGCATTTATTGTGATGTTGCCTCCGTTGCCAAAACCATAAGTACTGGCATTGATTTGAGCAGCGTTGTTTAAAGACAGCAACCTAGTTGTGACGTTGATATTGCCTGCATCTCCTACGCCAGTTGATTCTACTGTGCTGTAAGCGCCACTCCCAAATCCATCGCTGCCTACGCCATCAAAGGCAATAGAATCGCTGGCATTGATAATGATACTGCCTGCATTGCCCTGCGCTAAGTTACTAGCAGTGAGTTGACCACCATTTTTTAAGAACAGCGCCCTAGTATTCACGCGGATATCTCCACCACTACCTACGCTATTATTTCCTACTTCAGTGCTTGCGCTGCTTCCTGTACCGTCAAAGGTTATGGTATCACGGGCATCAATGGTGATATTACCTGCATTTCCTTGCCCAGCATTGCTAGCAAACAGTAGAAAACCATTAGTCAGTGAGAGTGAGCCAGTTGTCACTCGAACGTCTCCCCCTTTTCCTACACCTCCAGGTTCTATGCTGCTTTGCACGGCACTTTGACTTATTGAATTGACCCCTGTGCCATCAAACTTAACTGTATCGCGGGCATCAATCGTAATATTACCTCCATTTCCTTGCCCTGCGTTGATGGCTTGCAAGACAGCGCCATCAGTTAAAGACAAAGACCTAGCCTTTATGTTAATATCGCCACCTTTGCCCGCAGTTCCAGATCCGACATCAGTGTAAATGATACTTCCAGCTAAAGTGACGCCCGATCCTGCATTAATATTTACTCCTCCTGGATTGTCACGACCACCAATATCTGGTGCTTTGGCTCTCAAAATACTAGATTGTAGTTGAGCGTTATCTGTCAGAGAAAGCGACTCGGCTGTAATAAAAATACCACCACTATTACCTACTGCCCGAGTTTCCACATTATTGAAGATGGTGCTATTAGCAACAGACACTCCTGAGGATGCTTGCACAAATACCTTGCCAGCATCCCCAAGCCCATTCGTGCTGGCATCCAAGACAGCACCATCAGTGAGGGAAAGTGACCCGGCATTGATGTTAATACCGCCACTATTACCTACTGCCCCAGCGTCCACATCATTGGATATCTTGCTATTGGCAAGAGATACAGCGCCCGATGCTTGCACAAATACCCTGCCAGCATCCCCAAGCCCATCCGTGTTGGCATTCAAGGCAGCGCGATTAGTAAGAGAAAGCGACTCGGCTGTAATAAAAATCCCGCCAGTATTGCCGACTGCGTTCGCTTCCGAACTACTGAAGATTCTGCTATTGGCAAGAGATACAGCGCCCGATGCCTGCACAAATACCCTACCGCTATCTCCTTGCCCTACGGTACTGGCATCCAAAAATGTATTGGTACCCAAAATAGGATTATTGCGTAGTGTGAGCGAACCTGTATTGATATTAATGTTGCCACCTTTCCCGAAAGCTTGCCGTTGCACTGCGTTAGTAATAAAGCTACCATCACTGAGAGTTGTTGACCCTGTGGCATTGATTTCAATATCTCCCGCGAAGCTATCTGGCGTACCCAATCCTGATTCTATCCCTGCACGCAGTTTACTTTCTCCTGCTAAATTCACGTTTCCAGCATTGATAGTAATACTACCGCCATTGGCTCCACGGACATTCACTTCTCCCCCATTGGTGAGTGATACATCTGCTTTTTGCACTTGATCGGGAACATTTAAGCCCAGAGTATTACCCGCCACATTTAGCCCTACACGAACCGGTGCAGCTAACCCAGCTAACTCGATGCGACCTTGATAAGCTCTGAGGCTACCACCTTCTACGTTGACATCACCACCAACTAGCAGTAAACTTTGACCATCTGGCACTCTCAAACCTGTGACCTCAACACCTACTGGATTGAGTCCGGCGGGTGCAGTTGACATATTTGTAATTGAAGCTGGTGAGAGTTGATTGAACAGCAACGCTGAAGGATTGATTGTAAGTATTGGTCCGGGTGCTTCTGGGGTGGAAGCACTGAAAATCCCGAAGTTACCAAATTGAATTGCGTTAGCTGTTGTGCCTACAAATGAAGCGCCTACATTCAATACCGCATTCGGACCAAAAATAATCCCGTTGGGATTAATCAAAAACAAGTTGGCGGCATTGCCAATTGTACCCAGAGTTCCGAAAATTTCTGAGCGGTTATTACCTGTGACTCGTGTGAATATATTTTTGATACTAGCATTAGGATTCTGGAAGTAGGCTCCTCGTCCATTATCGACATTAAATTCCCGAAAACTGTGAAATAGGTTTGCGTCGCGAACTGCCCCACCAGTAATTTCTTCTCTTGGCAAATTTTGAACATTGGGTGTAACAATAGAAGACTCAGCACCGAGTGTGTTATCTGGCACTATTCTGCTCTGGGCAAACGTACTGCTAGCAAATGCGATCGCACCTATCCACCCTAATAATCCCACCCATCCCAACTGCAAACACCAAAGCAACCAGTGTCTTCCTGTCATTAGCTGTACCCATTACATATTTACAGTTTCTAGTAAAACCACAACTTTAGACAAGAATCAAACAAAATTAGCGCCTTAATTTTCTTTTATTAACTTGCATCTTGCACCACTGCCAGAAACCGGGTTTGTTGCGAATCAGTAAAGCTAAAACCCTTAATTTTTCGTTCACAAACCCGGTTTCTCTGACCTTGTTGAGAATGGTGCAAGATATCAGTTAACGTAAGTTAAACCAAATTGCCCTTTTGTGCAATCGATTATGCACAAAAGTGCAATCTGATTAGCACAAAGGGTTAACAAATTCTTTAATCAATAGACATAGCAGTGAAAATGATTGTAGAACTTTCGCTCTCTACGTCTCTACAAGGGTTTCAGACAACGAATAATTAAATTCGGTCGATGTCTAATTTTTTATTGTGTTGATAGAGCACAATTAGTTAAGCGCGTTCAAGGTTAATAGAAACCAATTTCAAAACTTCGTCAAAATAATTAAAAATTAAAAATTAAAAATTAAAAATGTACTAATTAAAGACCCCATGAATTAATGATGTTGTTGGCGAATTAATGTAGGGTGAAACCCCAGATCCTCGTGACTGCGCTCTGCGTAGGAATGCAGTAAGGGGGGTGTGACCCCATGAATTAATTCTGGGGCTTTTATTGCATTTACACCTAATGGAGAATGGGTAATTATCTTTGACAATTATGGTATTTATCCTAGGACTTACGCACTATACAAATTGAACATCATGTGTTTGACGGAATTCGGACGTTTCAGATCGTAGAATTGACCAAAATAATTAAAAATTAAAAATTAAAAATTAAAAATTTAAGATTAAGAA
>CAXTSI010000636.1:0-4376 GCA_964246695.1 uncultured bacterium | reverse complement strand
TGTAGTGCAAGAAATACTACGTCCTTATTACAAGCCCCTGAATTTATTTATGGGGATTAATTTTGACTTTTGACTTTTGACTTTTGACTTCGCCCCCTTGGGGCGCGTGACTACTCAGCAGTCTCATCAACTGGTGGTTGCACTGGTTTAACGACAACCCGACCATTTTCAACTACAGTACAGCTTTTAGACGAGTTCTTACTGTTGTTGACTGGTACATCCTCATTTTGGTTTTGATGGGAGATATTTTGCTCTCGTTGTTGATTGAGGACAACGACACAACAGGAGCAGGATGCAAACGGCATATAAGGTACTTCGAGCTTATATATTAATTATCGCTCTGCTGGGATCGTTTGGCGCAAAAAGCCGCAGAGAAAATTTTGAGATCAAACCAAGGGCAGCAGAATTTCAAACTCAGTGCCTGTGCCAAGTTTTGAACGGAAATTTAGTTTGCCCCCATGTCTTGCCGTTACAATTCTATAACTTACTGCTAAACTGGTTTCTTTATCAGCCCGTTTCTTAATAGAAAAAGACTCAAGAATTTGCTGTTGTAACTTATGAGACATTCCCGGACCATTGTCAGCAATGCAAATTGAAACCCAGCGAGATAAGAGTGCATCTGTTGTGGTAGCTTCTTGGGAAATAATTTTTGTAGTAATCTGAATTTGCGGTTTATGAGCAGTTTTTGTTGAATCTACATTTAACTGGTGTCTCACTGCTTCATTAAGCAATGCATCTACCGATTGACTCAAAATATTCATAAACACCTGATTTAATTCACCGATAAAGCAATACACCGGAGGGAGATGTCCGTAATTTTTGGCGATTTCAATTTCTCCCCGAAGGCGGCTACTTATTAATAATGTAACGCTATCTATACAAGCATGTAAATCTACAGGTTTCGGATAAATTTCATCAATATGACAAAAATTTTGTAAACCAACAACGAGCTTTTTTAATCTTTCTGCCCCTATGCGGATACTAGCAAGTGATTTTGTCAAATCTTGTTCTATAAAATCAAATTCAATCTCTTGTTTAAGATGGTTTATTTGACTAGAGGCATCGCCTAATTCTTGAGCGTAAGCTGCTACCAGCTTAATCAAGTCTTGGCTGTAGTTGGAAACATGAGTTAGGTTACCCCAAATAAAATTTACGGGGTCTAAAATTTCGTGTGCTACTCCGTCCACCAGACGCCCCAGACTCGCCATCTTATCATTTTGAATCATTTGGGCTTGGCTGCGCTCATACCTTACCTGAGTTTCTATTCCTCGAATTTGCCAAGAAGCGACATTCAATTCCTGCATATCTAATAATCTATATGTATCTAGTGCTGTTTGCACTACCACTGGTTCTGCCAAAAGTTCAGGCGATCTCCTTAATGTCAGTTGCATCGCACTCATGATCGGCGTAGTATCGGGAAGCAGCAAAATTGCAGTGCGAGTATAGCTGTAGAGAACGCTTAGGGGTTGGTGGAAAAACAACTCTTCTCCATAAGGACAAATTAACAATTCCAACAGTCGCCGTCGCGAAATCATCCCTATGTACTTCCCCTCTTCGACCAAGATTACTCCTGGTAGCAGTGGGTTTTTTTCAAAAAATTTAGCAACTTCTACCCCGTTCGGGGCACAGCAGTGCTGTACCCCTACTTCTACTGAAAAGTTGTACAGTGGCAGTTCTTGGAGGGTTGAGTCTAAACCGAGATCGCGATCGCTACCAACAGACAAAAATGGCGGTGATATTTCCGAACTGAATTCTTGTGGCACTGAAAACCCTACGTTGTATAAAGACAGACACGAAGCTGAAAATCACTAACCAATAAACTAGCATTTTCACCGTCTGCCAGTCTCTACTCTGTAGGGTATAGGGCATGGGGTATGGGGCATGCCCCATGCCCTATGCCCATTGCCCCATGCCCAATAGGCGATCCCCAAATGTTTAAAAACTGTGAACCATTGATGAAAATGGGTCTAAAATAACATAATATCAAGCCAAATTGCTGTAAGTATAAAAATAAGTGGGTAAAGTGTTGATTGTGTAGGTAGATGCTGACATTTGTGAATTGGAACCATTTCTTAAGTCTGACCATCTTGTAATACAAGTCATAGTCAGCAGGTGCGATCGGGCAAGCTACGACAAACAGATAATCTGCCGACTATTTGTACAGATCCTCAATCAACATACCAGTTTGTGTTAACAATTTCGCTAGAATGACTTGGCATAACTTTAAAACACAACACCCATGAGTGACTGCGACACCCATGAATCAGTTGAATAATGGTTTCACCTTATTTCTTAGTCTGCTAGTCGAGGCGATGCCTTTTTTGCTGCTGGGGGTTTTGTTCTCCAGTTTGCTGCTATTTTTTGTTGATGAGCGCAAACTGGTGGAAAAAATGCCGAAAAACCCGCTACTAGGTGCGCTAGTCGGTAGCTTAATCGGCTTTTTGTTTCCTGTTTGTCAGTGTGGCAACGTGCCAGTAGCGCGGCGGTTGCTGATGCAGGGAGTACCCACACCAGTAGCAATTGGCTTTTTGCTAGCAGCGCCGACAATTAACCCCATCGTCATTTGGGCAACTTGGACGGCATTTCGCGATCAGCCAGAAATAGTGGTGTTACGAGTCGTGTTTTCCCTATTAATCGCAACTATTGTCGCTTTTGTCTTCAGTTTTCAAAAGGACCTGACGCCGATATTGCAACCTGCGATCGCTCGTTATCTGAAATTTAACCCACCCCCTAATCCTGAACCCAAACGAAAACGGCGAAATTACCCGGTACAACAGGAAGCAACCAGACCCACTTTGTTACAATCAGGAACTTATTTGCTAGGAGGAACAGCAGGTCAAACTCTGCGGATGGATGTAAATGCGCAAGCAACGGATGCGGTTGCTACAAGCCCCAGTAAACCCCTAGCAGATAAACTGCGACTTGTAGTGGATAATATCGTCCAGGAATTGCGGGAACTGGGGGCAGTGCTGGTGATCGGAAGTGCGATTGCTGCTGCTATTCAAGTACTTGTACCCCGTGAACTTATCCTTAGTCTGGGTGCAGGTCCAGTCAGTTCAATCACTGCGATGCTGATCCTATCAGCAATAGTGTCAATTTGTTCAACGGTTGATTCATTCTTTGCCCTGTCTTTTGCTTCCACCTTTACCAGTGGTTCCTTGTTGGCTTTTCTGGTATTTGGACCCATGATTGACTTTAAAGGTATTGGTTTAATGTTATCAATTTTCAAACCTCGGGCTGTCATCTACTTATTTGCTTTAGCAGCACAATTGACATTTTTATTCACACTTTTCCTTAACTTACATGTCATTTAAGCTTTGTTAATGGTTAGTGGTTAGTTGTTAATTGTTAATTGCTAATTGTTCATTGCTAATTGTTCATTGCCATTAGCAATTAGCAATTAGCCATTAGCCAGTCTTCCACTAACCACTAACCACTAACCACTAACGACCTATGACTTCAATCCAAAATCTAAAATCTAAAATCCCAAATAGATTAATGCCTTGGCTAGATGTTTTAGCAATTGCAGGTTGGGGCATTTTAATCCTCAAATACTGGATGCAGGGCAAGCTGAACTTGTTGATTCACCCCGATTACTTTTGGTTAGCAATTTTGGGTGCGATCGGCTTGTTAATTGTTGGTTTATTGAAGGCAGGACAACTTTTACAGCAGCGTCGCCATGAGGTGACTCCAATCACCCAACACCTGACTATAGTTCCTCCAGCCTGGGGCAGTGTCTTGCTATTGATAGCGGCAATTCTGGGATTAACGATCACACCCAGCGTCTTTGCTAGTCAAACGGCACTTTCAAGGGGTGTGACTGATTTAGTAGGCGCCACACGCGTTCAACCTCAAGCATTTCGCGCTTCCGTTCGTCCTGAAGAGCGATCGCTTATCGACTGGGTACGGACACTGAACGTCTATCCAGAACCTGATGCATATACGGGACAAAAAGTCAAGGTGCAAGGATTTGTCATTCATCCCCCAGAATTACAAAAAGAAAAAGAATATTTGTTTCTGGCGCGATTTGTCATAACTTGCTGTGCCGCAGATGCCTACCCCGCAGGATTACCTGTCAAACTAAAAGAAACTGGCGATTCTTACCCATCTGATACCTGGCTGGAAGTAGAAGGACAAATGTTAACAGAAAATCTGTCAGGTAAACGTCAACTTACCATTGCTGCTACGTCCCTGAAAAAAATTCCCCAACCTAAAAATCCCTATAGTTATTAGTTAGTAGTTAGTAGTTAGTAGTTAGTGGTTAGTAGGTAGTGGTTAGTGGTTAGTAGGTAGTGGTTAGTGGTTAGTGGTTCTTTTTAATAACCAACAACCAACAACTAACAACTAACAACCAACAACTAACAACTAACAACCAA
>CAXTSI010000635.1:0-4385 GCA_964246695.1 uncultured bacterium | reverse complement strand
ACAATTAGCAATTAGCAATTAGCAATTAGCAATTAGCAATTAGCAATTAGCAACTTAGGTTAATATGGCTTGTACTCTATTGGTCACGATCGACTTAAAAGGATGATTTCTGTTGAGCATCTAAGTAAAATGTACGGTTCTACTCCAGCTATTACTGATGTCACGTTTAACGTAGAACAAGGAGAAATTCTGGGGTTTTTGGGACCGAATGGCGCTGGCAAAACGACTACCATGCGGATTTTAGCTGGTTATTTACCGGCGACGAGTGGTACAGCCCGGATTGCTGGTTTTGATGTCCATGAAAATTCGCTATCTGTGCGGCAAAGGATTGGCTATTTGCCGGAAACGCCGCCGTTGTATATAGAAATGACGGTTGAAGGATTTTTGTATTTTGTAGCGCGGATTAAGGGAGTACCAGCAGGCGATCGCACAAGGAAAGTTCAAGCTGCTATAGAACGTTGCAATTTACTTGACAAGCGAGGCGTGATTATTCGCAAACTTTCTAAGGGATACCGCCAAAGAGTTGGCATTGCCCAAGCGATCGTCCACGATCCACCAGCTATAATTCTGGACGAACCCACTGTTGGACTCGATCCCCGACAAATCATCGAGGTGCGAAATTTAATTAAAAGCCTTGCTGGTCGCCACACAATTATTCTTTCTACCCATATTTTGCCAGAAGTGAGCATGGTCTGTAACCGAGTGGCAATCATCAAGAGCGGCAAAATAGTAGCAATGAATACACCAGAAAATCTCATGACCCAGTTGACTGGTGGTTCGGGGTATGAATTAGAAATTGAGGGAGATGCGGCCTTAGCGAAACAGGTACTGTCGAAATTACCAGGTGTGAGTCTGGTAGAATCTATTCCGACGGTGGGTATGCATGGACACACCCCTCCTCAAGAAAACCGCACTTACCTGCGGGTGATATCACAACCCGGAACCGATCCAGGACGAGATATTGCTGACTCGTTAGTGCGGGCAGAATTTGCGTTACACCAAATGCGGCGTGTCTCCGCCACTTTGGAAGATGTATTTTTACAACTGACGACGGAAGAAAAAAATTTGGAGATGGAAACACAAACAGCAGCCAAAGAAGGAGATGCCGCATAAATGGGTGTTGTATTGAGTAATATTATTGCCATTTATCGCCGAGAGTTACAGAGCTATTTTGTATCGCCTTTGGCTTATGCGATCGCTAGCATTTTTTGGTTTATAACTGGGTTATTCTTGGTGATGATTTTGTTGGGACCAAACGGTATTTTGGCATACGCCGCAACCTACGGTTCACAACTACCACCGATAGATTTTTCCTACGAGTTTGTCCGGGCTTTTTTGGATAGTATGGGGTCGCTTTTGTTATTCGTACTGCCAATTCTCTCGATGGGACTTTATGCAGAAGAACGCAAGCGCGGCACTTTGGAACTGTTAGCCACATCGCCAATTACAAACTGGGCTGTAGCTGTAGGGAAATTATTAGGGGTGCTAACATTTTTTATAACCTTGGTCGTGCCTTTGCTTGGGTTGGAAGCGATCGCTTTGAGTGCGTCAAGTCCACCAATGCCGCCAACAATTCCCTTGCTGGGTCATTTTGCCTTAATCTTGCTAGCAGCAGCAATTTTGTCCTTAGGAATGTTCATTTCTTCCTTGACAAACAGCACAATCCTGTCGGCTGTCCTGACCTTTGCAGTAGTTTTATTCTTGGTGTTCATTGATTTAATCGCCAAAAGTATCAGTGGTCCGGTGGGAGTCGCCCTGAGTTATCTGTCGTTGCTGAAACATTACAACACCTTAACTCAAGGTATTTTCGATACCAGCAGCTTGATTTTGTTTGCTAGTTATATTATTTTAGGTATCTTTCTTACAGCTCAATCAATTGATGCATTACGCTTTCAGCGGCAATAGTCAGTCGCTTCGCTCCAATTAAAAATTAAAAATTAAAAATTAAAAATTACAAACCCCATAAGAAAATGATGCTGTTGGTCAATTCATATGGGGTCACATCCCCGATCTCTCGTTCCCAGGCAGGAGCCTGGGAATGCAGTAAGGGGAGGCTCTGCCTCTGGTAAACTTTAGGAGGCAGCAGCCCACAAGACTGCATTCCTACGCAGAGCGCAGTCACGAGGATGTGGGGTTTCACCCTACATTAATTCGCCAACAACATCATAAATTCAGGGGCTTGAATAATGTTGCTCCGCTTTTTTGTTTTCCATGTTTAAAAACAGGCGCTTGTATCCTTAATTAAATAATTCAAAATCATGAACGGAAATTTTTAATTTTTAATTTTTAATTTTTAATTCAAAAAATGGTCAACTACAGCTTCTGTCCTAATATTTTCCACCTTCACAGGTAGGATAATGCGATTTGTGGTTTCACCTGGAGTTGCTGGACTGTAATTATAACGAATTGCACCTGTAGCAAAAGTTTCTCCATCAGGAAATAACAGCAGCGCCATTAATAGATAGCGGTCAAGAATACACCATTTGTATCACTTATTTGCTTGACTAAATCATCCATAGAATTACCTGTCGCTAATAATTCGCCATCTTTTACTGCTACCCATTGATTGAGATAGTTACGATCGCGACGCTGCTGACTTACCCACTCTCGACTCTTTTGCCAACCTCGGTCAATCGGTCTTTTCACTGATGTAACTGTGGCTGGTGCAAGAATGTCAGCACTCTTCTTAATATCCTCACGATCTGGGTAATGCTTAACAGCTTCAATCGAAAGCTGTTGTGCTAATGAGAAATCACCCGTGGATAAGGCGGTTCACATTGCCTGAATATATTCTTCAGGGGTCTTTGTCATATAAAAATTTGTTAATGCTTTTCATATGCTATAGCAATTCTAAATCATTCGATTTAAATTTTTTAATCAGAGTATATATGAGCGCACGGATTTCCATTATGATGAAAATCATACCCCGGCGGCGTGGATTTGTCAACAGTATTCTCTCTCCCAAATCAGATCGCTTCATAATGGACTATTGACCATTGACCATTGACCATTGACCATTGACTATTGACGATTGACCAATGACTAATGACTAAAAAGAAAATTTGGAAATATCTGTTTTTGCTTGGTCCGTTCCTAGTTGCTGCGGGCTTAACAGTTGGGTTGGTGTCAGAGAATTGGGGACGGGTGCCGTTAGCATTGCTAATTTCGGGAATTGCGATCGTCGGGTTGTGGCTGATCTGGCAAAGTCAACAGAGTAATTGGTGGGGGCGTCGTTCCACCCAAGCGGGGACTAATGCCTTGATTGCGACTATGTCCGTGTTGGCGATTTTGGGGTTCATCAACTTTTTAGGTGTTCGCTACCACCTGCGGACAGACTTGACGGAAACTCAGTTATTTACCATTGCTTCCCAGTCGCGAGAATTGGTGCGTTCGTTAAAACAACCAGTCAAGGTGTGGGTATTTGATGGTACTCAAAATCCTCTAGACCGGGAATTGCTGGAAAATTATCAGCGGCAAAGCTCAAAGTTTAAGTTTGAGTACGTCGATCCGCAAGCTAAACCAGGGCTGGCAGAAAAGTTTGGCGTTAAAGACCAAGGCACAGTTTATCTAGAATCTCAGGATAAACGACAATTGGTGCAGGTAGTGAATGAAAGCGATCGCCTATCGGAAGCGAGGTTAACTAATCGTCTGCAACAAATTACAGGTTCAACTCAGCCGAAAGTTTACTTCCTTCAAGGTCACGGCGAACACCAACTGACACCAGGTGAGGGTGCAATATCGCAAGCAGTTCAGGCATTGGGTGACAAAAGTTACACTACTTTACCGCTAGATCTGGCACAAAAGTCAAGTGTTCCCCAAGATGCGGCTGTAGTGGTAGCAGCGGGTTCCAAACGCGCCCTGTTTGATAGTGAGGTGACAGCTTTGCGAGACTATCTGAATCGGGGTGGTAACTTGCTGCTGATGATCGATCCGAATACTCAACCCAAACTCGATAGTTTGCTTGCTGAGTGGGGCATAAAGCTGGATAATCGCTTGGCAGTCGATGTTGCTGGCATCGAGGCACTTGGTCCTGCTGTTCCCGTAGTGACAGAATATGGAAAACATCCGATTACCAAAGACTTTGGTAACGGCATTTCTTTTTATCCCTTAGCACGCGCAGTTGACACTAACCCAGTGGCTGGTGTGGAGGCTACTCCCCTGCTGCTAACAAAACCCTATCCTAAGACTTGGGCAGAAAGCGATCAAAAAAGCGAAAAGTTGGAGTTTCATGAGGGACGCGATCGCAAAGGTCCTTTGACTTTGGGTGTTGCTTTAAGAAGAAAATTAACGAACATCTCTAACCCTTCACCAACCGTTTCCCCCACACCCACACCCACAGCATCACCAAAAACCCCAACCCTGTCCGGGCGAACACCCCTTCGCCC
>CAXTSI010000634.1:0-4433 GCA_964246695.1 uncultured bacterium | reverse complement strand
ATCTCCCTCATCTCCCTCATCTCCCTCATCTCCCTCATCTCCCTCATCTCCCCCTGCTCTCCCTGAAGAGGACGCAAGCGGATAATAGCTGCATCTGCACCACCAGGTAGCATAACGGTATTGTTCTGCACTTGATGGTCATACTGACGATAAACCCAACGTTTAGAAGCAATGGTGGGAGTATCGAGTAAAGTCAATAGGATGTCATTCCAACTTTGCAGGTGTCCTTGAATTTCGATGCCGGCAGTTGTACTCTCAGGCAGAGAATCAGGCGTCCATTCCCAGGCTTTAACAGCATACTCCGGTGGTTTTGTCAACACTTCCCGGTGATATAATGGTGTATTTTCTGCCAAAGCTTCAGCCGGGATTTCTGCTGCTACTTCACCTTTGAACCAAATCCGCACGATCGGTTCGGCAATGACAGTGCCGGCGACAACTGCATGCAGTCCCCAACGGTGGAAAATATCGATTAACTCTTGTTCGCGTCCCTTTTGGGCAACAAACAGCATCCGTTCTTGAGATTCGGAAAGCAGGTATTCATAAGGAACCATCCCCGTTTCCCGTACAGGAATCTTGTCTAAATCTAGTTCAATTCCCACGCCGCCTTTTGCTGCCATTTCCGATGTAGAACAGGTAATACCAGCGGCGCCCATATCTTGTGCTGCTACAACTGCACCTGTCTTAAATGCCTCAAGACAAGCTTCAATTAACGACTTTTCCAAAAATGGGTCGCCAACCTGCACCGCCGGACGGTTATCTACTGACTCATCGCTAAGTTCTGCACTGGCAAAACTTGCGCCTCCCATGCCATCTCGTCCTGTGGTAGAACCAACATACAGCACGGGATTTCCAATGCCAGATGCTCCAGATTTGACAATTTCTGGCGTTTCCATCAATCCCAGCGCCATAACGTTGACTAGGGGGTTGTGGTCGTAAGCGGAGTCAAAGTAGACTTCACCGCCGACAGTGGGTACTCCAACGCAATTACCATAGTGGGAGATTCCTGCTACCACACCGCTAAAAAGCCGTTGAGTTTTGGGATTTTCCAGAGAACCGAAGCGGAGGGAGTTTAATATGGCTATGGGACGCGCCCCCATTGTAAATATATCTCGGAGAATACCTCCTACTCCCGTCGCAGCTCCTTGGAAGGGTTCGACAGCTGAGGGGTGGTTGTGAGATTCAATCTTAAACGCGAGTTGCAGTCCATCACCTAAGTCTACAACACCAGCATTTTCACCTGGTCCGACAAGAATACGAGGTCCGGTGGTTGGAAATTGTTTTAGTAAAGGTCGAGAATTTTTATAACAGCAATGCTCTGACCACATTACCCCAAACATTCCCAATTCAGCTTTGTTAGGATGACGCCCCAATCGCCGCACAATTTCTTCATATTCTTCTGGCTTCAAACCTTCATCGGCAATTTCTTTAGGGGAAAAGGGAGATTGGGAGGTGAGGGTCATGGAAATAATGCATCAAGCGGACAAAGCATTATTTTAGCGAGTTCTTCGCCACTGCTCCATAAAACTTTCGCATTTAAGCCTAAACTCAGGATAATGCTTGCAAAATTATTTCAATTTGGTGCTTCAGGTTTGGCAAATCACGCTCTATAACAGACCGCACTACTTCTAAGTAGTTATACTGCGAACTGTTCAAAACTTCACTTAATATGGAACCCCTCTCCAAACCTCTCCCCGATGCGGGGAGAGGCTTAAGAACCGGATGCGCGAATGTAGTTGTTATAGTTTTCAGCCGTTTTTAGTATAGACAGAATTAATTACACAACGTCCGCCGCGAATGAAGCGAAGCGCTTGGGAAGCAATCGCAACGGTTTGGGATTGCTTCACTTCGTTCGCAATGACAGGAAATATTTTTGTCCACCTACTTATGTCAATTCTCATAATGTAACGGCTTCATTTAACACGCGCTCCCGAATGCGATCGCGTAATCCCTTTTCAGTTACTACGTCTACATCACAACCCAACAGATCTTGCAACTCCATCAGCAGCCCACCGAGGTCAAACAAGCTGCGTCCTGGCTCCATTTCTACCAGAAAATCTACATCACTGTTTACATCAGCTTCTTTGCGTGCCACAGAGCCAAATATCCGGATGTTGTATGCACCGTATTTTGTAGCAGTTTGGAGGATGTCTTCTCGCTTTGCTTGCAAAAGCTCGTAAATATTCATGATTTGACATCTTACATCTTCTTCGTATTCTTGTGGCTTTAATCCTTCAGCAGCCATTTCTTTTAGTGAGACGAGAGATTAGGAAGTGGCGGTCATGCAAGTAATACACCAAACGGAGGTCTATTTTATCGGTTTAATTGGGCTGTAAATGCACTTTCAACAATATAGACAGTTGTTCCTTTGTTATTTCCCTTTGAACAACTCCTATAACTAAGTTGTAAGCTTCTTCTTGAGATAGGTTGAGAGTGTAGCCGTTCAGGTCTAGAAAAGTAACCATAACAGCAAACGCGGTACGCTTGTTACCATCGACAAAAGCATGATTCATTGCTAAGTGAAACAGGTAGGCTGCGGCTTGCTCTTGAATTGTAGGATGCAAAAGGTCACCCCCAAAAGTAGCTTGAGGTTGAGCAAGTGCTGAATCTAGTAAGCCCTCGTCTCTGATACCAGGAGTTCCACCAATGCTGTCAATCTGTTCTTGGTGGATAGTTATTGCTAGGGAGATAGAGATAAATTTAGGAGTTTGCAAGGCGACGATAAACCTCTTCCCATTGTGGCTTAGTAACTAGGTAAGAGCGTAAACCCTCTAGATCTTCTGCTGTTAGATTTACCCCTTTTTCAGTCATTGTGTCTTGGAGATCCTGAATACGCTCTTCAACTTTGTTATTGTTGCTTTTCATGGTTGCTTGCTCCTGTGCGCGGAAGGATGCTGCCAAGCCAGGAATGCTTGATAGTTCCTGAGTTGCTTTGTTTTCTTCTGTTTCTTGCAGATAAGCAAGAATTGCAACCGCTACTTGCAACTGTTCAGAAGAAAGCTGACTTAAACGGCTCTGTGCTTCTTCAAGTAAGGTGCTCTGCTTTTGTTCTACTGCCATAGTTAACCCCCAGCTAGGTTTATTGTAAGACGTTATGAATCAGTTCTACTGCTAGTATGCGCGATTATGCAGTGGGTTGAGAGCTTCCGAGTCAACTGAAAAATACGTAATTTCGCATCAAGGGGACAGAGGTCTATTTTATCGATTTCCGCCTAAATCAAACATTCTACTACCCCAAGCTTATGTGACCCGATGATTGGTTTTCTAGCTCTACTGTAAAACTACGTAATTTTTCAATCAAAGCTTGAGGTAATAAGGCGTATTTCCACTATTTCAAGCAACAAACAGTATTTGCTATAAAAATTATTAACTTAAGTAAAGCATGAATATGAACTTTACCATTAATATAATACACCTAGCTCAATCCGGGGCTTGTCAAAGTCCTAATCCACTGCAATGGACTATCATACTTGTTACGTTAAGCCCAATTTTAGTTATTTTGGGTGTCAGTGGTACTGGGATTGTGGCTGCTGTGGCAAGTACACTAGTACCAATGATCGTAGCCGGAGCTAGCTTCGATGCGATGGCACCAGTAATAGCACCACTGATAACCCCAATTGCTACAGTCACAGGATCACTAGAATTAGTCGCTATGTTGGTAAATGCCGTTAAGGGGATTTTAGGATGCTAGGAGATTTTTTTAAATAGCGATCGCTGTCTTATCTATATAAACTAAGAAAATAGAACTTATGCACTATACGCTCTACCGCGTCATGTGTATGACGAAATTCGGTCGTTTCAGACGGATGAGCCACGAAGCTGCAGCAGCCCATTTGGGGCATAGCTCTCAAAGAGACCAGATTGTAAGGGCGCGGAAACCGCGCCCCTACGGTCATATTGTGGTTTACGAATTGCCGGAAAATCCGGACTACTACCTTTACTATTTCTGTCGATGCGTAAGTCCTAGAAAATACAATAGCACTCACGTTTAAAAAAGCTATAATTGGAGATTAAGATGCTACCCACTAAGAGGCTTGCTCTTCAAGTAGCCTGAATGTAGTGGCAGAACTTTTGGTACTACATTAGTAGTATAGTGAAATCTATGAACACCATTACCATAGAAATTTCGGATGAGCGCCTACTGCTGCTGCAAAAAACTGCCAATAACCTTGGCGTATCAGTAGAACAATTACTGCTGTTAGGTGTAGAAGAATTGGTTAATAAGCAAGAATCATCCTTCAAAAGCGGTGACAAGAATCACAGGTATCTATGACTAAGATCCTATTCATGCTATGGGCAAATTGGGAAAATTTCCAATAACTGAACTCTAACCGAGTCATTAATAGGGAACATACTGATTGCCGACAGCCTGAATGAAAAGACTGTCGGCTTTTTGTCTTAAAAACAGGAAAGTGGGGAGTGGGGAGTGGGGGGAG
>CAXTSI010000633.1:0-4434 GCA_964246695.1 uncultured bacterium | reverse complement strand
CCCTCCCCCCCTCCTCCTCTGTACACGCAGAACACGCTTAAAAAAAATTGGGCAACAGGTGATAGTGGGCGATCGCGTAGTCATAGAAGAACCAGATTGGGCTGGTAGACGGGGAGCGATCGCTGATGTTCTACCTCGTCAAAGTCAATTGGATCGTCCAGCGATCGCCAATGTTAACCAAATCCTGCTGGTATTTGCCGTCGCCGACCCGCCCCTAGAACCTCACCAGATCAGTCGCTTTCTCGTTAAGGCTGAGTCCACAGGTTTAGATGTAGTTTTATGCTTGAATAAAAGCGACTTAATTTATACAGAGCAGCAGGTGAAAATCAGTACTTACCTCATGAATTGGGGCTACCAACCAATATTTATTAGTGTGAACAAAGGTATAAATATTGACAAAGTAGCAAGCCAGATCAAAGACAAGATTACAGTTGTTGCCGGACTTTCAGGGGTTGGCAAGTCCAGTTTAATCAATACACTGATTTCCACTGCTCACTTACGAGTGGGAGAGGTTTCTGGCAAACTAGCAAAAGGTCGCCACACCACCCGCCATATAGAATTATTTGACTTGCCTGGTGGCGGTTTATTGGCAGATACTCCTGGTTTTAATCAGCCTGACTTGGATGCTGCCCCTGAAGAATTAGTACATTATTTTCCAGAAGCAAGAAAGCGCTTAGCAGAAAATTACTGTCGCTTTAGTAATTGTCTGCATCGAGATGAGCCTGAGTGTGTAGTACGGGGAGACTGGGAGCGTTATCAACATTACTTAGACTTTCTGGATGAGGCGATCGCACGTCAAACTAAACTTAACCAACAAGCCGATCCCGAATCTAACTTGAAGCTTAAGAATAAAGGCAAAGGACAGAATCAGTACGAACCGAAACTAGAAAGTAAAAAATATCGCCGTCCTTCCCGTAAAACGCAGTCGCAGGAATTGCAGCAGCAGTATCAGGACGAGGAATGATGATGAAACATTCTTGAAATGAATGGGGATTAATTTGGAGTCGTCTAAAGGAAAGGAAGTACCTAAATCAATGACTGAAAGCTGCTGCTAGCAACCCAAGTAGCGGGTGATCAAATACAAATTTACAACTGTTGGCGATCGCCTGATTGAAAAGTAATGGCAATCACGTCTTGACTCGTTCCTGTTAATACACATTTTGCTAAAATTATCAATCCGTAAATGTAATGTATTTAAAAATACAATGAATTAGAAGTTATAGAAGAGCGTTAAGTTTTGTAATGGGAGTCAATCAAAGTCTATACTGAAGCCCTTATTAGAAAAACTATACAACTAAAAAGTTATTAGAATGTTATTATCTGTTTAAAATATATTATTTTCTAGTTGAATTCTTAAATTGATTGCAAGGTAAACATTAGATTATCAACAAATTAAAAAATAGTAATCAAATGATTAAATTATCGCTCCTCTCCCAGTGATGTGCCGAGGGTTTTTTATGCTGAAAATAATTATGAAGTTTTCTGCATTGACAAATAATATTTTTTTGTAGAAGAATAATATAAAGAGTCTGAACACCTAATTTTTGGCATCTACTTGGAGAGTAATATGTCTAATAAATTTTTAGTACGGCAGTTTTTGAAAGCTGGTGGTAGCTTTTTAAAGACTATGCCTTTGATCGGGCTGGCACTTGGGATGCTGCTGGTGCCGACAGCAGCACGTGCCAATTCAGTGTGTTCATTGAAATTGGGCGAAGCCGGTAACTTCGGTGTGTTCGAGTTGGGTAATGGTGGCAAGATTGATCTGACCAACCCGCAGTCAAGCATTTATGGGAACCTTGGTCTCGGTCCCAATGGCATCCAGAACTTCGCAGACGGGCACATCACCGGGCAGTACTTCGTTGATCCGTCAGCCAACAACTCACATAGCAACAACGTCCGCATCGACGGTGGCACATCATCTGAGTGGTTGTCAGAGGCTGTGAGCGAAGCGCAGCATGTATCGTCACTTGCTGCGACGTTTACACCAACGCAGTCAACCCCGACGAACATTACCAACTCATATACTATTAATGGTACAAATCCACAACAAAATAATGGATTGAACATCATTAACCTGAATTCAATTAACCTGACTGGAGACGGCCAATATCTGACCCTCAATGGCTCTAGCAGCGACTACTTTCTGATTAATGTTTCAGGTTCAATCAAACTCACGCATCAGAATGGCGGGATTCGGGTGAGTGGCGGCGTCACCCCGTCGCATGTGTTGTTCAACATACTATCAAACTCGAACGACGGACTGAAGGTTTCGGGTAACGCCGATTTGGCGGGCACTTACTTGGCTCCTAACGCAGGCATTGGCCTTGACCCAGCGAAACTGGAAGGAGAGATCATCTCAGGCAAAAACATAGCGTTAACTTCAGGAGTCTGGATTGAACAAGAACCTTTCTGGCCCCCTTCGTCGTGCCCTTAGGAAGATCCAGAAAATGTTAGACTCCCGTGGGAACTCGTTTTATAACTGATATCTTGCACCATTCTCAACAAAACCAAAAAAACCGGGTTTCTCAACCAAAAATTAAGGGTTTGACCATTAGTCATTCTCAAGAAACCCGGTTTTTCACCCAGTTGCAAGATGTGAGCCTCCGACTTGCGGCGTAGTCCGCAAGTGATATATGGAAGAAACATATTGTAATGTTAAGAGTTCCCTGTTCCCTGTTAAGAGTTCCCTGTTAAGAGTGTTTCTTAGGAGCACCCCACTGGCGGCACACCACCCGCTACGAATGAAAGAAACATCACCACTCCCCCACTCCCTACTCCCTACTCCCCCTCTTCCCCCCACTACGCCCTTCGGGTGACGCTCGTTCCGACGCCGGAGTACCGGAAGATCGCTTCGCTATCGCTACCGCAACGCTACCGCAACGCTTACGCCAGTTGCCTACGGCGGGAAACACTCATTCAGCACTGGACTCACCAGTCGCCTAGGTCGGGAAACACTCATAATGCGCGCTGGCTCCCCCACTCCCCATGTTTCTTGAGAGATAAGGGAGATCCATAAAAATAAATGTCCAGCCGTGTGTTGGTGCGAGATCTGCGGGTTTGCACCATTGATATCAAGTCCGATGGATTAGTTATAATATCCAGCCCTCACCCCCAAACCATCTCCCAAGCACGTGTGTGAGGGGTGTGCGATACGGTGAGGTGATGGCTTACAGCACCATTAAACAGTAGGGGCGCGGTTTCCGCGCCCTTACAATGTGGCACAGGTTCAATTGAAAGCTGCTATTAAGATGCGTTTGCCCTAATTCCCCAGTGAAACTATATTACCTAACTGGGTGAGAGACTGGATCTTTGGCGAAGAAGATAAAAATAAAACAAACGATTATTTCGGTTTCAAAACTGACAATTTATCCTAGATATTATCAGATTTAAACGCAGTTACTCATAATGAAATTATTAGTTTAATAGAGGACTATATTATTTGTCGTTTCTGTTTTTTTGTCCACAAAAAATATGCTTTTAAAGAAAGCACACCACATTTAGATGCGTTTACCCACTTGCTGCAAGCGGATTTAAAAAGGTAACATATTTACAAACGACGATAACAGAATCTTGTTATGTCTCAGCCTCTTGCCGCCACCTCTTCCTTACAAGATGTCACTGAAGGTATAATTTTTCCACCTGGTGACCTTGACAGCGACGAACCCCCTTTGGAAAGTGACCTACACCGCGAACAAATTGAATTGCTTATTCGCCTCATCAAATGGTGGTGGCGCGATCGTCAGGATTTTTATGCCACTGGTAACTTGACTATTTATTTCAGCCCAAATCAAAAAAAGTCGGAAGATTTTAGAGGTCCTGATTTTTTCGTGGTTTTAGATACAGAAAAAAAAGACCGTAAAAGCTGGGTTGTGTGGCAAGAAGACGGTAAATATCCCAATGCGATCGTAGAACTGTTATCAGATTCAACTGCTGTAGTTGATAGAGGTCTAAAAAAGCAAATTTACCAAAACACTTTTCGCACTCCTGATTACTTTTGGTTTCATCCAGTCACCCTAGAATTTCAAGGATTCCACATACTGGATGGGCAATACCATGACCTGACACCTACCCCAGAAGGCTGGTTATGGAGTCAACAACTAAATATGTACTTAGGAGTGGTTGAGCGGAAATTGCGCTTTTTTACACCGGATGGACAACTAGTACTTCTTCCAGAAGAGGAAGCGAATCAACAGTTGCAACAAGCTCATCAACAAATAGAGCAGGAACGGCAAAAAGCTGCAAGATTAGCAGAACGCTTGCGAGCCGCAGGAATTGAACCAGATTAATTTGTATAAAAATTCTGTTTTATTTTTGAAATACACTTAGGGTGGGCACTGCCCACCCGATATCGTTTTTGGTGTAACACTCGCCATAAAGGCTTAAACTATTCTTAACTTCTAATAAATTCCCAACCTTCGATCTACACGTACTACC
>CAXTSI010000632.1:0-4438 GCA_964246695.1 uncultured bacterium | reverse complement strand
GAGTAGGGGGAGTAGGGGGAGTAGGGGGAGAAAGTGCTTCCCCCACTTCCCCCACTCCAGATCTACTGGCTCAAACGGTGTGGGAAACTCGAGAAGTCCAAGTCATTAACGATGTAACTTGCGACAAGCGAATCCAGGGTAATACTTATGAACTGAACGATCGCGCTGCAGCTTTCGTTGCAGCTAACATTTGCTCAAGCTTGGTAGTGCCACTGATTTGCCGACAAGAACTGATGGCAGTACTGGCGCTGCACCAGCGCGACCAGCTTCGCTTTTGGGGCGAAGACGAGGTGCAACTGGTAATGATGGTGGCAGATCAGGCAGCTCTGGCTTTGTCTCAAGCCCGTGCTTATGAGCAAGTACATGCCCTTGCAAAGCGGGAAGTCCTGATTAATACGATTACCAGCGCTATTCGCTCTAGCCTAAATCCTCAAGACATATTTGCGGCTATCACTCAACAACTCGGACAAGCCCTACAAGTAGATGGCTGCGTTTTGTCTTTATGGACAGAGTCAGATGAGTTTGTCGAGTGCGTCGGCTTGTATGACAGTTCTCAAAACCCAGAGACTGAAAACAAGAGCGATCGCCACGTTAGCATCGCTCTACCCCAGTCTTCAGCACCAATTAAGGGAAATGTCATATTACAAGAAATTTTGCGTACACAGCAACCTGTTGTAATTACGGATATTAGCTTTTCTGACTTAGCAATTAAGGGGTTTGATTTACCTTTGAATAGCCTTGCGCGATCGCTAATGGTAGTTCCCCTACTAGCTGATGGGAAAAGCATCGGTAGTATCACCCTGAGTGAAGGAAGCAGAACACGTCAGTGGCTCTCATCTGAGATCGAGTTAGCTCAAGCAGTAGCAGATCAAGCAGCGATCGCCGTGCAGCAGTCCCACCTTTACCAAAAAACCCGCGAACAAGCTGAACGCTTGCTGGAATTAGATCAACAAAAAACTGAATTTTTCCAAAATATCTCCCATGAGTTCCGCACTCCGATAACCTTAATTCAAGGACCATTAGAGTCGGCAGTAGGGGCAAATGTTGGGTTATCCTACGCCCAATGCGCGATCGCCCTCCGTAACTCCCGCCGCCTGCTGCGACTGGTAAATCAACTACTGGATTTGCAACGTCTCGATGCTGGCAAGATGCAGCCGAGTTTTCGTCTGTGCAATTTAGTAGAATTTGTCAGCCAAATTGTCGAGTCGTTTCGTCCCTACTGCGAGAAAAAGGGACTGCATTTGGTTACCCACATCGGTGAATGTCCGAGCGTTTACTTGGATCTGGAAAAATTCGACAAAGTGGTTTACAATTTGCTGTCGAATGCCATGAAATTTACCCCTGAAGGCGGTACTATTAGCGTCACCGTGCAACCAGCAGGCGACAATTGCATCCTTCAAGTACAAGACACCGGGATTGGCATTGTTAAGGAACAACTGCCCTACCTATTTGAGCGCTTTCGCCAAGCTGAAGGCTCAGAAAACCGCTCCTATGAAGGTAGTGGTTTGGGTTTAGCTTTAGTGAAAGAGTTAGTCGAACTCCACGGCGGTCAAGTCACCGTAGAATCAGTTTACGGTGAAGGTACTACCTTTAGTATCTGGCTTGTCAGAGGAAGCGCTCACTTGCCTCCGACACAGGTACTGGAAGAGCCTGGTGAACTGAACATCAGTCGTGCTAGCGTCGAATTAGCTGATTTAGAAATGTTAGAAGAGGAGTGGGAGAGAGAGGAAGATTCTCCAAAAAGTGATTCTCCAATTACTCTCCCCCTACCCCCACTCCCCCACTCCTCTATCCTAGTAGTAGACGACAACCGGGATTTGCGAACTTATGTGTCCGGGATTCTGCGTGCTAACGGCTACCAAGTGCAGACAGCTCGTAACGGGTTAGAGGGTTTGCGGATAGCTAAAGAAATTGTACCAAGCTTAATTGTCAGCGACTTGATGATGCCTTTAGTATCAGGACTAGAGATGATTCGGACGATCCGCAATGAGGAGAATTTGAAAGGAACACCAATCATTCTGCTGACAGCAAAAGTTGATGAAGAAACGAGGATTGAAGGCACAGAACGTGGCGCTGATGCTTATCTGGCTAAGCCATTTAATGACCGGGAACTTCTGGCTGAGGTGCGGAATCTCTTAGCCTTAAAGGAAAATGAACGACGAGTTGTGGAGTTAAATACTTATTTAACAGAGTCGGTACTCAAGCGCTTTTTGCCGCCTGCTTTGGTGCAAAAAGCCGCAGTCGGAAATTTAGTCTTGGATTTGCGACCGGAACCGCGCTTAATTACAGTTTTGTTTAGTGACATTGTCGGTTTTACTCAACTGGCAAATACCCTCAGATCGCGACGAGTAGCAGAAATACTGAATGAATATTTAGAAGAAATGACACGAGCGGTGTTTAATAACGGCGGCACTGTGGATAAATTTATGGGGGATGCTATTTTAGCTTTATTTGGAGCGCCAGAAGAACTAACGCCTAATGAACAGGTGCGCCGCGCCATTAACACAGCAAGAGCAATGCTGCGATCGCTCCATCAGTTGAACCAACGTTGGCAGGAGCAAGGAATCTTCGACGCCAATAGCAACACGGGCGTACAGTTTCGCTGTGGTATTCACCAAGGTACAGCAGTTGTAGGAATGTTTGGAGGCGCCGAAAGATCTGACTATACAGCCATTGGTCCTAGTGTGAATATTGCAGCAAGGTTACAACAAGCCGCTGCTCCAAGCACTATATTGGTTTCTGCTGCCGTAGCAGATTATTTGCAAGAAGATGAAATTATTAAACGCACTCCGCTAGAACTTAAAGGAGTAGATGAAACAGTTCTTACCTTCGCTGTTACTTCAGACCTAATTGCTAATGGCTAATTGCTAATAGCTAATAGCAATTAACAATTAACAATTAACAATTAGCAATTAGCAATTAGCAAAATAAATATGACACAATCGGTTGCTGGCAAAACTCCAATTCCAGATAAAATATGGAGGCGACACACCGACCCACGAGGTTTGTGGATTGGTGTAGCTACAGGTTCAGTCGCTCTGCACTTGCTGCTGTTCTGGCTGATGCGCTCATCTGAGCTTAGCCTGTTGTCGCAGCAGCAATCGAGTGCTGATATCCCAATTGAATTTGTGGAGACTTCCCCAAAAGCACAAGCAAAAGCTAGACTACAATCAAAAGCAAAACCAGTTTCACCATCATCATTCACAACTCAAACGAGGGCAACAAGTTTACCAAAGCGAGTAACTCAAGAGCATTTCAAAGCCTTACCTGCTCCGAGTACTGAAGATAGGAATACGATTGCTTTCGCTAACAACAAAAAAGCAAGCACATCTCAACGTAGCGCACTCTCTTTGCCTAAGAGATTTCTAAAAACACCGACAGTCAGGCAAAAAATAGCGTCTTCTCAGCTTAAACCTACAAAAAAACTTACACTTACTCCAAAACTAGTTACTACACCATCGCCAAATATTCCTGACAATATCCAGCCAACTCCCATCCCCCAGCCACAAACTCCTGAAAATAGAAATCCACTAACACCTTTTCATACAAACACAAACTTCGGTGAGCCTCACCAGTTTTTACAACCGAGGCGCAACACTACACACTCAACTGATACTACCCGCCTCAGAAAGTCTTCTCCCCTAACAGGTGATCAACAGTCGCCACCATTAGATCCAGTAAATAATGGGGAACAGATAGGAGACGCCCCAAGAACTCAGACAGGGGAAACTCCACGAACTGAGACACACAAAGCTCAACCAAATCCGAGGGAAACTCCACGAACTGAGATCCACAAAGCTAGACTAGCTCTGAGGGAAAATCCACGCCTCCCTACCAAGAAAGTGCAAACTTCTGCTGGGGGAGGACTGGTAGCGACTTGGAGTGTAGAAGCTTATGGAGTGCAGAAAGATAGACTAGAAAAACCTGCTCAACCCATAGGAAGCAGCAGGGAACAAAACCTGAACTCACTTTCAATCACCAGAGAACTCAATAATCAGCCCATAGAGTTCCAAGCCTCGCTTATAATTGATAACACAGGCAAATTAGTGGATGTGTATATACCACAGAACATACCGCAAAGAACCCAATACCGAGAATATGCGCTCTCAGTTTTCAAAGATCAGAAATTTATCCCCGCTACCAGCAGCAATGGCGAAAAACCACCTGTGAGCAATCTGGTAGTACATATCAGAATCCAGCCCAAGTTCCAATAATTTTGATTTAATACTTGGCTTTTAGTTAAAATAGTGTTATACTGATTTAGTTGCAAATTTGCGGGCGTAGTTTAGTGGTAAAACTTTAGCCTTCCAAGCTAATAATGCGGGTTCGATTCCCGCTGCCCGCTTATCAAACCTTAAATGCCTGAATGCCAGAGATTCTGCCATGACCAAAATAATTAAAAATTAAAAATTAAAAATTAAAAATTTAAGATTAAGAA
>CAXTSI010000631.1:0-4464 GCA_964246695.1 uncultured bacterium | reverse complement strand
CTCGATGCTGGAGTTCTGCTGCAAACACGACATCGCCCGTAGCGTCGTTAACAATAGCAATTCCAGTAACTTGTGCACCAGGGTCAATCTTAATTCTTAGGGGTTGGGCATCTGTGTCTGGGCGAGATTCTTTCAGTATTAAAGTGAATGGAAATCTCCGAAAAATTGCAGCTTTTCCATTTCTTAAAAGTTGTCTAGCTTGGGCTGGATGAATTGGGTTTTGTGGTTTTTTTTCAGTGTCGATTACTAATACTTTGCTCATAAGAGCCTCCATTGCTGGGTAATGTTAGCCTAGACGGTGATACGAGTCGGTACTTTTTGGATGGCACTGTCTTAACCCTCTAGGACTGGTTAACCACCTAATTACAGAGCAAGAAACTGGCTGCGCATTCCTTGGTGTGAACTTAAACTCTTACTCGTATCGGCTGCTTGAAACTAGTTCAAGCCGTCGGGTCAGCTTGTTCCTAAAGCCCCAAGACTTCAAAGCGCTTGCTTGAAGCCCCGTCTCTTTAGAGCGGGGTTGCTGACATCAACTGCCACGCTTCAGTACTATTTCCATTATCCCTAGACTAGCAAATCTAGTTCATAGCGTGGGTAATGAGTTTGTAGTGGGACGGCAGCGCCACTACAAACAAATCTTAAAATGTACTATTATTATGCTCAATAGCGATGATCGCATCCCGATATTTCTCAAATACAACAAAGCAACTTAACCAGTTAGCATTCCCCGGATGAGGAAAAACCCAATGACCGAAGAAAATGGAGCGATGTGTACTCTATCGGTAGATATTGGTGGCAGTGGCGTCAAGGTGATGCTTTTGGATCGTCATGGTCATCCTTTAACAGAAAGGGCGCGAACAGAAACACCTCAACCAGCTAAACCCGCGCTTGTGATTGATGCAATTGCAGCCTTAGCAGCTACTCAAGGTGATATCAATCGAGTTTCAGTAGGTTTTCCTGGGGTGGTGCGGAGTGGGGTAACAGAAACAGCGGTGAACTTAGATCCTGATTGGATCGGGTTTGATTTGGCAACAGCATTGTCAAAGCGTTTAAACAAACCTGTACGGGTGATTAATGATGCTGATATGCAGGGGTTAGGGGCAATTTCTGGCAAGGGTGTGGAATTGGTAATTACTCTGGGTACAGGCTTTGGATCGGCTTTGTTTGTGGATGGGAAACTAGTGCCGAATTTAGAAATGGGGCATCATCAATTTCGCAAAGAGGAAACTTACGAACAACAACTAGGACGTGCGGCGTTAGAAAAAGTTGGTGAAAAAAAATGGAACAGGCATTTAGAAAAGGCGATCGCATCTTTGCAACATCTGTTCAATTATGATTATCTGTACATCGGTGGTGGTGAAGCAGAAAGGGTAAATATCCAGTTGCCTGAGAATGTGAAAATTATCCCCAATATTACTGGCTTATTGGGTGGCATTGCTTTGTGGAGGGATTAATTGCCCAATAAGTTTTATACCACGGCTTGCGCCATTGGTGATTGAGTGCAGAAACTCTACCTAGTGATAGAAGTAACTAATTGAAAATTTTTCATATTTGCTAGTTTCTCCTGATGGGGTGAGAGAATTTGGACAAGAGTACTGGCAAGATTTCCTTGACCGAATAATTCGTAATTCGTAATTAAAAATTAATAAATTAATTAATAATTAATTTATTAAGGGTACAGAGCAAGTAATTTTAATTATGAAAAAGAAAAAAAATGCGTTCGCGATCTTCGTCTAGGAAGTTTAAGCCGTTGGGCGTGAGACCTAAACCTGCGCCAGCAGGACGCAATTCCCGTGCTTTTTCGTATACTTGCACGTCTATGCCTTGTTTCAAGGCTGAAAACGAAGGTGTTGGAGAGATCGCACTTGAGCAATGGTCTCGAAGTCACGATCATTATGGATCAAAAGCAAATTACTTTCCAGTGCCACTTGAGCAATACAGCAATCGATTGGACTACGAACGGTAAGCCCTTGGCGACGCAAGTCGTAGTAGATACGTGCAGCCTCTTGCCACGAAGAAGGCGTGAGTTCAACGTAGTCCTGTGTTTCAAGATAAGTAGAGAGGAGAGTCCACTCTTGCTCGTTCAGACTACCTTGCAACAATTCAAGCTGGGTGAACCGAGTGAGTTGTACCTGCCGATTCGCAATCAGGGTTTCAAGCTGCTGGCGAACTTGACCACTGCGATCGCGGAAGACACCGATCCAAACAGATGTATCAATCAGCAGCATGACGAGTTTCACGTAGGGCTTTGTGGTCGAAGCCCGGAGCAAACTGAATTTGTCCGGCGAGGTCAAGAAGGCTTTTCTTACGGCGGGATCGTACAAGTTCTTGAAGAGCCAAGTTCACCAGATCTTCTTGGCTGGCAAGGTTGGTAAGTTGGCAGGCTTCGTTGAGAAGCGATTCATCAAGGTTGAGGGTAATTTGCATAGGATGCCTACGAATCGAAGAAGTGATGACTATTGCCTTTACATTTTAAGCCAATAAACAACCTGTCATGGTATCGATTTGCCAAGCAGCGCCTTCACTGGACACTACCGCTCGTTGGGTACAAGAGAGCAATGTATCGTGTGAGTGATAGAGATGCCACTGCTCACTTGGCAACTTTGGTTGGCACGCGATATTGTAAACGTAGACGCGGAGCGGACCTGCGTCAGACATCGCCCCCAACCGAAGGCAAAAGTCAGTTACTAATTTGACGCCCAATGCTTGCTCAGTCGATGGGAGGAGTTTTCGCGGCGATTGGCACACCGCGACCTTCCTCCCAAATCCCGTGGAAAGTCCCCTGGGTGGCCTACAGGACAACCTCGCCCCCGTAAAATCCGTTGCCCTATTGTTAAAAAAGGTACGATTCGACCAAAAAAACAACAGTCAAAGTCGGCTTGACTCTTTGACTTTTATATTTTGATAAGTGTAGTTCATTAACTCAGTACCTCTGAGTCATTTTGTCATATGTTAGTCTAAACTCCAGTATTGAGCAGCGCAAGGGTCTGTCTCAAACACAGACTCCTTTTTTTTCACTTTTATACCTGTACCACAGAGACACGAGGCTAACGATCGCAGATGACGATCGTACCCTCATCCTTACGAAAGAGGTACTAAAGCTTAATAAAGCTTAATACAGTCATAGGGTACGGATAATAAATCATGCAATTGAAGCCAATTAATCAACAAGTAGTCGCTGTCGTTGGAGCAAGCAGCGGCATTGGACGAGAAACAGCATTGAGGTTTGCTCGACGTGGTGCAAAGGTTGTAGTTGCCGCTCGTAGCGAACTAGGGCTACAGTCTTTGGTAGAGGAGATTCAAGGTTTTGGCGGTGAGGCTATAGCAGTAATCGCGGATGTCAGTGACTTTGAGCAGGTAAAAGCGATCGCCGACAAAGCTGTGACACAATACGGACGACTAGATACCTGGGTTCACGCTGCTGCTACAGGTATACTTGCCCGCTTCGACCAAATCACACCGTCCGAGTTTCAACGAGTCATCGATGTCAACTTGATGGGACAAGTCTACGGTGCAATGGTGGCACTGCCCCATCTGAAAAAAGAGGGACGCGGAGCATTAATTCATATTTCCTCAATGGAAGGTAGGCGCAGTCTACCACTGCAAAGTCCCTACTGTGCTGCCAAGCATGGTTTAGAAGGTTTCCTAGAATCTCTACGGGTCGAGTTGCAACATGAAGGATTGCCCATCAGCGTCACGTCAATTCTGCCTTCGGTAATCAATACACCTTACTATAATAAGGTTCGCACGAAGTTAGGGGTTAAGCCCACGGGCATACCGCCCTATTACCAACCCAGCATTGTTGCCGATGCTATCCTCTACGCCGCCGAACACCCCACTCGTGATTTTATCGTTGGGGATGTGGGCAAGGTGTTAGATGTGCTGCAAAAAGTCTCGCCTTCACTTGTCGATTCACTGCTGCTACTGATTGCCTTCCCAGGACAGCGTACCGACGATCCAAAGTCAGAGGATGCACCAGACAATGTTTTTGCACCGATCCCAGGCTACGATAAAGTAGAGGGAGACTTTGGCAATCTTGTAATACCAACTTTCTTAGACTGGTTGGATATGAATCCGCCGGTGAAGTGGGGCGCTATAGCCTTTGCGGCATTGGGTATTGCAACGTTGTTTGGAGGATTGCTTTCAGACAAGGATGTTCAATAATACCAATTTCATTAAATAATGCGACACATCTTGTAGGGGCAAAGGCTTTGCCTTGCCCCTACCAAGGTATTCAAGCGATCGCACCTGCGTGCGGTTACACGAGTACAATTCCCAAATTAATCTTATATAATAGATTGTTGAGTTTTGAGCTTGGACCTTGGAGTCATGAACTCTAGGGGGAGGCGCAACCCCACGGCTATAAGCCGGGGGCTTGCAACTTCTCGTACATGACCGCCCTGCGGTTCGTCAAAAGTCAAAAGTCAAAAGTCAAAAAAAACAAAAAAGGATCAGGTTCCCCTG
>CAXTSI010000630.1:0-4479 GCA_964246695.1 uncultured bacterium | reverse complement strand
CTACACTCCTATTGGTGTATTAAGGGTTTATCCAGACAGGTGCAAGATCTGAGTTACCAGGAATTGCCATAGCACAATCACCCATACAAGGTTCTACGAATAGTACGATTTCTGCTCCGACCTCAACAACCCCGACTGATAGCCCCACTCCAGCACAGGCAAACGAACTTTCTCCAGAACAGCGCTCAGCGATTAAACAAGCTCTGCTTAGAAACAGGAACACACAGATCATTGAAGTATTGGACGAAAATCAAAAAAACAAGTTTTATGAAGCACTACGTAAACGTCGTAGACTAAGTACAGCGCTTGAAGATCTGAAATTGAGTCCAGACCAGCAAACCCGTGTAAATGCAATCATCAGTGAGTATAATAACAAGGTGCAATCTGTTGGGACTGGAAAACCATCAAAATCAACGCCACAGGCAATACCAAACACAACACCATAGCCTTCAAGGAAGCATCACTTATCCAAACGAAGAAGAAGTACAAAACCGCATTAATAAATACTATATTCCCCACCACAATTATAAAAACAAGTTTTGTGAAATTCTCGCTTTTATTGTTGGTCAGCTAAGCGCAGAGAGACTTTGTTGAAGAAGTTCCAAGCCAACTCAGTTTCTACTTCAAAGCTATGCGATCGCCCTAAGTTTGAATAGCAATAGCGGGAATTTTGATTGCAAACTCTGTTCCCTCTCCGAGGACGGAAACACAGACCAAGTCACCTCCGTGTTGGTCCACCACAATTTGGTAGCTAATTGACAATCCTAACCCAGCCCCTTTACCCTTTGGCTTAGTTGTGAAAAAAGGGTTAAATATCTGACTTTGCACTGAGTCTGACATTCCCGGTCCATTATCTGCAATCCGAATTGTTACGTTCTCGTTGTCTACAGTAGTGCAAATTCTAATTTGGGGAGTAGGGAGTAGGTTTTTCCCGATTCCCCACTCCCGATTCCCCATTGCCTCTTCTAGTGCATCAATAGCATTCGCCAGTAAATTCATCAACACTTGATTGAGTTGTCCAGGATAGCATTCAACTAGGGGTAAATTCCCATAATCTTTAACTATCTCGATGACGGAACGCTGAGCTTTTGCTTTTATGCGGTGTTGCAAAATCATCAGGGTAGTTTCTAACCCATCATGAATATCAACAGCTTTTTTACTGTTTCCATCCCCCCTAGAGAATTTTCGCAGGGACTCCATGATTCCTTGAATGCTAACAGTCCCAAGTTTCATTGAGGAAATCATCTTGGGCAAATCTTCCAGCACATGCTGTAGGTCGATCGCCTCAATTTCGTTTTTGATCTCGCCCCCCGGATTTGGAAACTGTTTTCGGTAAAGTTTCACCAGATGAATTAGGTCTTGGACATACTGAGTGGCGTGATGCAAATTACTAGAAATAAAACCGAGGGGATTGTTAACTTCATGAGCAACTCCGGTAACTAGCTGCCCTAACAAAGATATTTTTTCACTCTGTACCAACTGTAATTGAGTTTTTTTAAGCTCTTCGAGAGCTTGAGAAAGTTCAGCCGTTCGTTCCTGTACTCGTTGTTCTAATTGCTGTTTCTGCTGATCTAACTCTAAGTTTAACCGCCGCAGTTTTACGTGTACTTGAATCCTGGCTAATACTTCTTCTTGTTGGAATGGCTTTGTAACATAATCTACTGCTCCTAAACTGAGTCCTTTGACTTTTTGTACCGCATCTGTAAGAGCAGTCATAAAAATAATAGGAATATCTTTTGTCGCTGGCTCTGATTTTAATATAGTGCAAATTTCAAAACCATCTATTTTAGGCATAATGACATCTAATAATATCAAATCTACTTGCTTACTCCTAACTTGCTCAATTCCCATTCTGCCATCTTTCTCAAGCATAACTTCATACCCAGCACAGTCTAAAGTAATATACAAAAAATCAAGGTTTGCTGGGCTGTCATCAATGACTAAAATTGTTTCTCTGCTCTTTAAAGAGTTATTTATTATAGATTCTTCTAACATTGTTAAATACCTCTAATAATTATTTTAAAATACGAAAACTTTCGTCAAAGGTGGCGTTGCCTTCCTGGAATAACGTGGTCTTTACAACAGATGGGTCTTGAGGCAGTTGAAAAAAAGAGGGTGGAAGCATTTATGCACTCTTTATACTTATAATTCCCATTTTCAGCTTGAAACTAACTAGAGCAATCCTATTTGATTTCCGAACAAGAGGAGCCAGCGCTCTGTGTCGGGTTTCCCGCTACTAGGCGACTGGTGAGTCCAGTCCTGTTCGCGTAAGCGTTGCGATCTTCGACGTAAGCGTTGCGGTAGCGAAGCACGAGCGCTACTGAGCGTCAGCGTCTCCCCTTGGGAGAAGGAGGGAAACCCTCCGTAGGGAACTGGCGTAAGCGTTGCGATCTTCGGGTACACCAGCAGAGGAACGAGCGTCACCCGAAGGGCGTGGACGAGGGAGACAAGGGAGAGCATTTAGGACTGCTATAGAGCATGAATTCAGTTATCAAAAATCTAACCCCCCAGCCCCCAACTCTTGCAACGATTGGGGGAGCTAAATTCCCCTCCCCTACAAGGGGAGGGGTAAGGGGAGAGGTCTTTCTCGGATGATTGAATTGGTGTTATAGACGCGATTGCAAATCCATAGCCTGCGTCTTGAAAAGCAGTGGTGCAGATAGGGTGAAGTCGATTGCCTTGAAGAATTGGCAGCTATATCCTCACCTGCAACGACGTAATAGAATTTTGATGACTTGACGCCTAATGAGTGATATTATATGCTTTTGAATACTTATGATAGATCGCCACATTGTGAGGGCGGGGGTACCCCGCCCCTACAGGTCCACGGTCGGGTTTCCGTCCAATTCTCATGCAACTTGTCTACTATATAGTAGAGTGAGAATTTTGGAGATGGAAACATGAAGGTTTGGCTTGCCTGCTTTTTGGTGCTGTTTGCCCTGGCAGAACTATTTGAATGGGTGCAAAAATTTAGCCTGCCCCTACCCATCTATATTTTGGGTGGAGCTTTTTTAGCCGTTGCTTCCAATTATGACAAGCTTTTTGGCTCATACGTCAGTGATGCAACCCGCGTTGCACCATCCGAACACACAGAAAATATAAACCGAAAACTTGAATCTACGGACACGTATTAAGAGTGCTTTTCCCAGACGATTCTTATGCAATAATTAGGAGTTTGGGCGATCGCTTTAACACCACACCAACAGCATAGCGGCACCTTGTGGGAAGCGTCTGCGGAGGAGAATTGCCCCTAAATTGGTGAACAGACAGATGCTTCCCAAGCACAATAAAATGTACGTGGGAGCCATGACCACCCCAACCTGGAACCAAGTAAATACGTGCAGTATCATCACTAGAGCAAAGATACTGGCAATTCCTGCGGCTTGCCATACCCGAACAGCTGGGCGACCGAATACTGTGAAAATTATTGTTAGCAAGGTAGCAATTAGGTTGGCGGGAATCAGAAAGGCACAAATGCCAATGCAGTAAGCGCGTGAAAACTCAGCCAAGGTGTTGAAGTCGAACATTAGTTATCCTAAGTTAAGTGGCAAAATCCGATCCGGATCTTTGCCCTATACCCTAAACATTAGTGGGACTTTGAAAGATTCGCACCTCCACATAGGCTTAACTTCAGTGCTACTGTTCCCGGTCACAGGTCACTCTGTTGCCCCTCTAAGACAATTTGTGCGAGGAAGTATCCTGTGATCTCTAGCAGCTGATCGAGTGTAAAGCCAATGATGCCGATGTAGAGTAATGCCTCAATTATGAGATTCTTGTCACTTGTGTTATTATAACCACCCCAAATAACATAGCCCAGCCCTTGTCCACCGATCAACATTTCTGTGGCAATTACTGTAAACCACGCGAACCAAAACCCTAGCCTCAAAGCTCTAAATATATAATGGATAGCTACTCGAAAGTTATTGTTTTGCCTGCGAAAGTGTCGCATGCCTTTCGCTGTGTCTATGATAATCGTCCATAGAGCACTAATAAAAACTACGATAAAGATTGCGGGTTCAGTCTGTTTAAACACTAACAGAGCGATGGGTAGAAAGGCTAGGGGAGGAATACTCATTGCCATCTGTAATATCCGCTTGAATGTCTGATAAATTACACCATTGATACCAATTATCAGCCCAATCAAAATACCCAAAATAGCGGCTGGTATGTACCCTACAAACAACCGTTGCAGGCTAGTTAAAATGTCTACAAAAATAGTATGTTCCATGCATGCTTGGATTTAAGTTGGAACATTTTCCTTCACAATGTAGCGTAATACACAAGATAAATTTAGACAAGAAATTTGAATCGCATTCGGTCCCAATAAGGTATGACAAACTGGTTGAATAAACTCTACCAGAAAAGGAAAACCTAAATATAAAATTAAAGAATATTTAAATAAGTCATTTTAGCTAGTACCGCTGAGCGGAATTAAAAATTAAAAATTAAAAATTAAAAAGCTTGAAATACAAGGGTTTT
>CAXTSI010000629.1:0-4514 GCA_964246695.1 uncultured bacterium | reverse complement strand
CAACAATTAGCAATTAGCAATTAGCAATTAGCAATTAGCAATTAGCAATTAGCAACGAACTACCTGGGTCGTCCCACGGTAGTGATGTACAGCACTGCTTCATCTGTAGGAATGCCGAGAACTTCATTCACCTGGTCATCAAAGAAGCCACCGATGCCGCTGACACCTAAATTCAGGTGAATTGCTCCTAAATTGAGCCTTTGCCCTAAATGACCAGCATCCATATGTAGGTAACGATAAACGCGATCGCCGTATTGAGCCACCGCTGATTTTAAATCGGCTGTATGGAAAATCACAGCTGCTGCATCTCGCCCTAAATCTTGACCCAAGCAAAGGAAGTGTAACTCTCGGCGGAAGTTTTTAAACCGAACTTGTCGCAATTCTTGGGCTTTGGGTGCGTAATAGTAACAGCCAGCCTCAAGACCTTTAACCCCGGAAACAGCGATAAATGTTTGGATTAAATTCGGGTCAAAGTAATCGGTTGAATTATCCAAACCTTGGTCGATGTAATTTTGGGGTTGGTAGGTGAAATCGAGTAAGGCTTTCAGTTCATCGAAGTCTAAATCCTCACCACTGTAAGCACGTGTAGAACGTCGCTTGAGAATGGTATCTTTTAGCCCTTCCAGATTTTCTCCCCAGTAAATGGGTGGCGTATTGGTGGAAACTTTTTCACAGAAAGGAAAGTTATACTTATCTTCCAAGGATTTTTCTTGTTTCACCTCTGGCAAATTGAGCTTGCCAGTTGTGCCTACCTTGATCTGCGTGCAGTTATGGAAATATGTCAGCAGTTCACCATCAGGAATGTAAGGATAGTTAGTTTCGGTAGTGGAGGGTAAAGTCGTTCGCCCGGTAGGCAAGTTTTGTTTGATATCCAGCAAATCTGCTAGAGGAAGAACTGCTACTGCCCCTTCCTGCTGTTCGTCTACATACAGCAATTGGTTTACTACCTCGTCTACAAAACCGCCGATTAAATGTGGGCGATAATCAGTAATAGCGGAGGCTAACTCAATATTTCCCAAAAGATGCCCCGTATCTAAAAAAATCCGTCGGTAAGCCCGATCTTCATAGCGCCATGCGGAACGATAGAAAACCGCAGTGATGATTAAAGCCAGTTGGGTACTTTCTAAGGCGGGATGCCAAAAGCAAGCTTCTTGCAGCTTCTGCCAAACATCACTTTCCCAATAATGCATCAGGGAATGAGTCCGACATTGGTAGTTATATAATCCAGGTGGCAAGAGTGGTGTGCCACGGGAAACCACGTAAACTTCTGCAGGATACAAGCCACCTGCACTAGGTGCAGATCGTAGATACACCGTACTGCCTAGAGAAGGCATTCTCGCCGTTAGCCCATAACTACAAAATAGCAGCCGCGACAGCCTCCGCCACAATTGAGCATCTGGGTCATCGGTAACCTGTGGCTTTTCTTGGAGATAGGGTTTAAGGTCAAAAGCAGAGCCAATTTTGTACTCTTTGAACGGCACAGGTTGCTTAGACCAATCTAACCCCTGACTTCTAGAGGCGAGTGTCTGGGGGTCATACTTAGTGCGATCGTGGTAGTGCTGAGCAATCGATTGGCGTAATTCAGGCATAAGACTTTCAATGCGCTTCTGCTACCTATCTTGACATTCCTCTGCCTTATGATTTCGTCTTAATGAGCACAAACACTAGAATCGTATAGTGTTTAACTGCTACTACAAGTAAAGTCATTATATTTTAGCAGATATCGGACGGCATCGATCGCCGTTTATTTTTTGGCATCACATTCATTGACACCGCTGACTCTTACTGCAAATATAAATCAGAATCAGTGCTAGATCCCAGGGTTATTCTGCCGAATGCTCATGACGCAACAACAATCTATACAAGCACGTATTTTCGCAGTGTTTCAAAATTTGGGGACGCTGGCATTATTGGCGATCGCATTTCCCTTTAACTGCACCGTCGTACTCGCATCGCTGCTGTGGAGTTTTTTCAGCCGACTGTTCAGCAAGCCAGTGGTTTTAATCGATCATCCCAAAAATATCTTGATCGGTGGTGGTAGAATGACCAAAACCCTTCAACTGGCGCGATCGTTTCATGCTGCTGGGCATCGAGTCATTTTATTTGATCTCCAAAAATACTGGTTCAGTGGTTATCGATTTTCCAACGCTGTGGCTGGCTTTTACACAGTTCCTGACTCGCAAGAAGACATATCAAGCTATACTCAAGCCGTGCGTGCGATCGCCAAAAAAGAAAACATAGACTTTTTTGTCCCGGTGGGCATTTTCGCAGGTAGCTACTTTGACTCCGAACGCCAACCAGTGTTATCAGGCTGTTGCGAGTGTTTCCACTTCGATGCTGATACAATGAAAATGCTGGATAACAAGTTTACCTTTGCCGAACTCGCGCGCGATCTCTCGCTATCTGTCCCGAAAACCTTCCTAGTTACAGATTCCGAACAAGTTCTTAAATTCGACTTTGCCAACGAAAAGCGCCAGTACATTCTCAAAAGTATTGTCTATGACTCTGTTCTTCGCTTAGATCTCACCAAGCTACCAATGGAGTCTCACGAAAAAATGGCTGTTTATGTTAGAAGTAAGCCAATTAGTAAAGATAACCCTTGGATATTGCAAGAGTTTATTCCCGGAATTGAATACTGTACTCACAGTACAGTCAGAAATGGTGAATTAACGGTACACTGCTGCTGCAAATCATCTGCTTTTCAAGTCAATTACGAAAACGTTGATCAGCCACAAATTAAGCAGTGGGTGAGTCATTTTGTCAAAGAACTACAACTTTCCGGACAAATTTCTTTTGACTTCATTCAGGCGGAAGATGGGACGATTTATGCGATCGAGTGCAACGCTCGCACTCACTCTGCAATTACAATGTTTTACAACCATCCAGGTTTAGCGGATGCCTATCTTAGTGCAGAAACGCAAAATTTTGCATTACCTCTGCAACCGCTTCCTGATAGTAAGCCTACTTATTGGCTTTATCACGAAGTTTGGAGACTTAATGAAATTAGATCGTTAAAGCAGTTGCAAACGTGGTTTAAAAATATTTGGCGAGGAAAGGATGCAATCTTTGATGTTAACGACCCTCTACCATTCTTAATGGTACATCACTGGCAAATTCCTTTACTGTTACTCGACAATTTGCGAAAATTAAAAGGTTGGGTGAGGATTGATTTCAACATCGGGAAACTCGTGCAGTTAGGCGATTGAGTTGGCTTGCCATCTTTCGCGTTGCATAGTAGTATTTCTATCTAAATAACTGTTGAAAAGGCACAAATAAATGAGTACAGTACAAGCAAAATTTGTAGCAAATGAAACAGCCTTTCATGTGGAAGGTTACGAGAAGATTGACTTCAGTCTCGTTTATGTAGACGGAGCTTTTAATATTAAAAACACAGAGCTAGCAGAAAGTTACAAGAATTTCGGACGCTGTCTTGCTGTTGTAGACCATAATATAAATCGGCTTTACGGAAAACAAATTCGAGAATACTTCCAGCACTACAACATCGATTTAACTATATTTCCCATCTTCATTAGTGAACCTACCAAGACAATTGCGACATTTGAGTCGATTATTGATGCTTTCTCCGACTTCAATTTAGTACGTAAAGAGCCAGTCTTGGTTGTGGGTGGGGGATTAATTACTGATGTCGCTGGCTTCGCTTGTGCGGCTTACCGTCGTAGCACCAACTACATCCGCATCCCTACTACGCTGATCAGTCTGATCGATGCTGGCGTGGCAATTAAGGTTGCTGTGAATCACGGCAAGCTGAAAAACCGTTTAGGTGCTTATCATGCCCCCAAGAAAGTAATCCTTGACTTCTCGTTTTTGCGTACACTCCCTACAGATCAAGTCCGCAATGGCATGGCTGAACTGGTGAAGATTGCGGTTGTCGCCAACGCTGTTGTATTTGAGTTGTTGTATGAGTATGGAGAAGAATTACTCAACACCCACTTTGGCTACATCAATGGTACACCGGAAATTCAGCAAATAGCTCATCGCGTCAATTACGAGGCGATCAAAACAATGCTGGAATTGGAGACTCCTAACTTGCACGAGTTAGATTTAGACCGAGTGATTGCTTATGGTCATACTTGGAGTCCTACATTAGAGCTGGCTCCATCAGTACCGTTGTTTCACGGTCATGCGGTAAACATAGATATGGCACTCTCAGCAACGATCGCCGCCAGACGCGGTTACATCACTGACGAAGATCGCGATCGCATCCTGGGACTAATGAGCCGCCTTGGTTTAGCCCTCGACCACCCGTTACTAGATAGTGAACTTTTGTGGCAAGCTACGCAATCCATCACTCTTACACGAGATGGTTTACAACGTGCGGCAATGCCAAGACCGATCGGACAGTGCTTCTTTGTCAACGACTTATCCCGTGAGGAACTAAGTGCATCTCTGGAAGAACATAAGCAACTGTGTGCCACATACCCGGATGCTGGGGCTGGAGTAAACGCTTATGTAGGGAGTGATGAGCTATTAGTTAGGAGATGAGGGAGTAGGGG
>CAXTSI010000628.1:0-4522 GCA_964246695.1 uncultured bacterium | reverse complement strand
CTACTCCCCCTACTCCCCCTACTCCCTCATCTCCCTCATCTCTCAAAGTCAAAGAATATTTAGCGTAAGGAAGTTTTTGTCCAGCAACTCTCAAGAAAAGTTCCACCCGTTGCTGTGGCTGGGAGTCCAGCGACTGGAGGGTTTCCTCAAGCACTACAAAGGTTTTCTCGGTGTCGGGCCACACACCTTTTGGATGTTGAGTTAAGATCATTAGCTGGTCATTGTTGACAGCACACTTAACTTGGAAGAATTCACCAGATGGAACTTCTGCACGCAAGTTTTCCTGTAGAACTTTCGCTAAAAACAGTAAATCGTCCTGCTGGACTGGTATATTCGCAGAGCAATCTCGGTGGTATAGATTGTTTTAACGATCTTCGAGTAGGTGAGAAGAAGGACTTCTATTTGTTGAATGCAGATACACAGTTTAACCAACCACAGCCTTAAAATCTGATAGACCAACTTTTCTAACACAAATTACGAGTTTTCACCGAAAGTAAAATTCCTCCCTTGAAAATTATTTTTTTGCGTAGACGGGCAGCGGTAGTTCGGAGCAGTTTTGAGGTTATGAGTGTTTCTTAAGCTACAGGTGACTGCGAAGATCGGTAGCTAACAAAAGCGATCTCTAAGGGAATGCCTTGTATAGTAGTGTTTCAAGGGTTATTAACAAAAGTGTTAGTTATTTTGGAAGAAGAAGGAATTTCCTGGTACAATTAATTACGTTTTGTTAAACAGGTAAAATTAGGTGACTTTTGAAAATAATTTATCTCGTATACAGAAGCAGATAAAATATTGATAAAAGAAAAATAAAGTTTTGCAGCTAACTAAAGCTTTATTCTGCAAACAGGGGGCACGGAGTATGATTTCGACAGCACCGCAGAAGAACTTTAAAATTGGCAAAAAAAGGTGTATGTCAATGGATTTGTTGGAATACCAAGTTAAAGAATGGTTTGGGAAGATAGGCATTCCCGTATTGCCCTCTCAACGAATTGACCATCCTACGGATTTAAAACGTTTAAAAATCAGCTATCCAATTGTACTGAAATCTCAAGTACATGGGGGTGGACGAGCAAAAGCTGGTGGAGTCAGGTTTGTAGAAACAACTATCGATGCGATCGCCGCTGCACAGAATATCTTCAATTTGCCAATTATGGGCGAATTACCATCCGTATTGCTAGCAGAAGCTAAATATGACGCCGAACAGGAATTTTATCTAGCGGTGGTTTTAGATTCCGCTGTCTGCCGACCAGTGCTTTTAGGTTGCTTAGATGCGGACATTGATTGGGAATCCGCAGGCGAGAAAATGCAGCATGTGATTGTTGAGCAGGAATTCTCTCCATTTTATGCGCGACGACTGGCTTTGAAAATGGGCTTGCAGGGTAATCTAATGCAGTCTCTAAGCGCTGTGATGGAGAAAATGTACCAGCTATTTGTAGAAAAAGACTTGGACTTATTGGAAATCAATCCCTTGGCTGTAAATACCTCGGGTCAAGTGATGGCTCTCAATGGCAGTGTTAACATTAACGAACGAGCGATCGGGCGTCATCCGGATATTGCGGAAATAGCGAGAAAAAAGATCAATCGTTATACTAATAGTGAAACAATCAAAAACTTGGGCGATTGGGACGGTACAGAACTGCACGGTAAAATCGGAATTTTGGGCAATGGTGCTGGTTCAGTGATGGCAACTTTAGATTTAGTAGCCAACGCTGGTGGTAAGACTGGTGTTTGTATAAATCTGCGCCATTCCAGTCCCATCGATACCTCACCAACTACCTTCAAGGATCGGCTAGAAGAAGCTTTGAATAATTTGGCTGTTGACAAAAGTATTCAAGTAATACTAATTAACTTCTTAGGTAGTATTCCCCAGACTGAAGAAGTGGTCGAAGTCATTAACAACTTTATGCAACACCAAACGAGCGCACTCAAGCCACAGCTTTTACGCTTTAATGGCAGCAGAAACCGTCGAGAAGCTCAATTTCCAGGCTTGGTTGTCCGTCTTGCCGGTTCTGAGTTTGACGCAGCCAGAAAATATTTAGCAAAACTCAAAATGGGTGATGCGTTGATAGTGGTGGAAAATTTAGATGAGGCGGTGACAGAAGCCGTCCGTCTGGCGAGGTCAACTGCTGACAAAAAGTTTTCCTTCAATCCCTAATTAGGATTTATAATACACTCTGCCATCACCAGAATTGTATTTTACCCAAACTCTAACCATTATAATCCTGTCACAATAATTCGTAATTCGTAATTATTACGAGCCAAAATGCGGTGTGGCGGTGACGGACGCGAAGCACGACGCCCGTATCGCTTCTGTCCGTCAGACCGAAGCGCATTGTTGGCGTCCCCACGCATAAATGCGTCCGCAAGTAATAAGGATGCTCCGCATTTTTTACGAGTTCATAATTAAAACACGAAGCTGCCTCGCTCCCGCGAGTTCGTCTATTCGCATCTTCGCTCAATTACGAATTATTCGGTCATAACTCGTAGATCAACGGCAACGGTAATGAACTTTTAGACAATCGGTCTAAAATATTACTAAAAATTGAATCAATAAGACACTATATAAGATGTCTTTTTTCCCACAGGCTCAAGCCTCTGGGTTTGTTAAATTACAGTACTTTTTTATGAACTTAAAGCCAGACAGCAAAGTGTTAATCCAAGGCTTCTGTGAATTTATAACCGCAACTCATGTTGCTCAAATGAAAGCTTATGGCACAAATTTGGTAGCTGGGGTTGATCCCGGATGTGGTGGAGAAGAACTACTGTACGGTCTTCCGATATTCGATTTGGTAGAGGAGGTGATAGGACAATTTGGAGTGATTGACACTACAATTATCTGCGTACACCCTTACCAAGTGCTAGATGCGGCATTAGAAGCGATCGCCTCTGGTATTCGCCAAATCATCATTATCTCCCCTGGTGTACCGCCTTTAGATATGGTGCAATTACTTCGCAAAGCCGAGGCTACAGAAACTTTGGTGGTGGGACCAAATAGCCCTGGGATCGTCGTCCCCGGTAGAATTCTTTTAGGAACTCAACCTAGTGAATTTTATACTCCTGGTTCAGTGGCTATACTGAGTCGCAGTTCTACTCTCACCTATGAAGTTGCTAGAGAACTCACTTTAGCTGGTTTGGGACAGTCGATTAGCGTCAGTATTGGTAGTGATGGAGTTGTTGGTTCATCGTTTATTCAATGGCTGGAAATTCTTGATGAGGATGAAACTACACAGATAATCGTTTTAGTTGGTCAACCTGGTGGTGGTCGTGAAGAAGCCGCAGCACGGTACATTACGGAGGCGATCGATAAACCAGTAGTTGCCTATATTGCAGGTATAAAAGCACCACCAGTCAAACATTGGCGTCAAACTGGGACTTTAGCAGCAGTTGTGGGACGCGATCCTGACTTTGGCACAGCAAAAAGTAAATTAGCCGCTTTTAGTGAAGCCAGAGTTCCAGTAGCTGAACGCCCTTCTCAAATTCCAGAATTGGTGATCAAGGCTCTTAAGAGTAATTAAAAATTAAAAATTAAAAATTAAAAATGGAGTATTTTTAATTTTTAATTTTGCATTTTTAATTTTTCAGGAGTGCTTTCGTAGCAGATTCCCCTGCTAATCTCACTTGGCGTGTTAAGTGGTAGGTTAACAATCCGAGGACACTCAAATGACCTAGGAACACCATAAAAATTGTTGTCGCCGTCGTGTATTCAATACTCGTCCAAGGAAAAGTTGAAACCAGCCACGGAAGAGGATTTTTAGCAGCTTGAATGTCCAGTATTCCCAGAATTATTGGTGGCACAACTATCGCTGCACCTACAATGCCGATCGCCCACAAAGATCGCTTGGGAGTTGCTAACAAAAGTATCCTCTGCGCTAAAGTGGTGTAAATCATTATTAAGGTGAGAAACAAAGCTACACCTAAAATTGCTTTAAACCTACCAACATTGCTAAGCAGCCAATCTCCGCTACTGTTTTGGTAAGTCTGCAAAACTGGTGCTAGTAAAATCCAAATCACTAATGGGGTAGTAGCGATCGCAAGATTAATCAACATTGCCACTAATGCTGGGCTTTTTTCACCCCAAATCAAATCTAGTAACAAAGAGTTCTTCCATTTCTGGCGACTAGGAACATTTTGGTGTCGATATCTTGCCCAATCTTGTATAGTTTGACGCCTTGGAGAGAGAATTGCTACTAAACCTAACAGCAGCACTAAGTTGAAGAATGCTAGCAAAGCAATATTATTCTCAACTTGTTGATTCAAATCATAATAGCAAAGAGCATTTTGCCCTCTCAAGATAGGGGGGCAATAATTTTGTACATATTGCAGAGTGAATCCCCAAAGAATCACTTGAAAACAAGCTACCAGCAAATAACTTTTGCCCTTGCTGAGAATTGCAACATTCGGGTTGCGGAAACAACGCTTTAGTGCTTCCCAAGCCCAGTAAGTCCATAAACCATAGTTGAATAGGTGTAAAACAACTAGACTAATAACTGGAGTTTAGACTAAAAGCGATATGAGAGAAGGCAAA
>CAXTSI010000627.1:0-4532 GCA_964246695.1 uncultured bacterium | reverse complement strand
CGGAAGAATTTTCCCCTGCCCCAACCTCCCCACCTTCCCCGGCTGCCGTAATTCTGGATACCCTAGACACCCCAGTTTCCCAATCTCTACAAAAATCTGACACCCCAGCCTCCAGTAGGGGCGAACGGCAGTTCGCCCCTACGAACCCTGCTTTGAATTTCGCTGACTTGGATAAAAACTTGTTAGCTATCACCAGTGAGAAGACCGGCTACCCAGTAGAGATGCTGGATTTGGACATGGATATGGAGGCAGATTTAGGAATTGACTCCATCAAGCGCGTAGAAATCTTGGGGGCGATGCAGGAAATGTACCCCGATTTACCCAAACCTAATTTAGAAGATCTGGGAGAACTACGTACCATCGGTCAAATTGTAAAGTATCTGCAATCCAATGCCTCGGCAACGGTGAAAGTACGGGATATAACGGATGTTGCAACGGATGTTGTAGCGGATATAGCGGATGTTGCAACGGATGTTGTAGCGGATATAGCGGATGTTGCAACGGTGAAAGTACGGGATATAGCGGATGGTTTATCTGAATATCCCACAAATAACTCATCCGTTACATCCGTTACATCATCCGTTGCCAACTTAGCTGAAACCTTGTTAGCCATAACCAGTGAGAAGACAGGCTATCCAGTTGAAATGCTAGAACTGGACATGGATATGGAGGCGGACTTAGGGATTGACTCGATCAAACGTGTGGAAATTCTAGGGGCGATGCAGGAGATGTACCCGGATTTGCCCAAACCTAATGTGGAAGATTTAGGAGAACTACGCACTATTGGTCAAATCGTAGAGTATCTCCAAGACTTAGTTGGTGGTGAAAAAAAAAACTATCAGCACCAGTCTTGTAACCAGCCTAACCTAAACAACAATACTCTACGCCGTCAAGTCAAACTTAAAACCCTACCTCAACCGGATTTTTTGGATTTCACTTTACCAGAGGGGCACATCGCCTTACTTACCGATGATGGCACCCTCACTACTTCTAAATTGGCGAAATCCTTGATAGAGCAAGGTTGGAAAGTAGTGGTTTTAAGTTTCCCTGCTTCACTCATTCCACAACAAGCACCTTTACCCGCAGAAGTTAATCGTGTGATGCTTTGTGACCTAAGCGAGGAGCATCTACAACAACAATTGGCAGCGATCGCCACTCATTATGGTTCGATAGGTGCTTTCATCCATCTCAACCCTGTATTTGAGGTCAGTCACAACGGTAAAATTCCCTATCTTGAAGAAGAAAAGACGCTGATCAAGCATGTCTTCTTCATGGCGAAACATCTGAAACAATCCCTCAATCAAGCGGCGCGTCATGGACGCAGTTGTTTCTGCACTGTAGTTCGTCTTGATGGAGCCTTTGGTCTAGGACAACATGTCAACTTCGGTCCCATCAGCGCTGGTTTATTCGGATTGACGAAGACTCTGAACTGGGAATGGCAACAAGTATTTTGTCGGGCGATCGACCTAAGTCCCGCGATTGATGCCGAAGAGTCAGCACATAGTATCGTTGCTGAGCTACACGATCCCAATTGTTATATCACTGAAGTCGCTTACGGCTCACAGGGACGAGTTACACTCATCAGCACCCACGAGTAGAAGAATTAAAAATTAAAAATTAAAAATTAAAAATTAATTTTACATTTTTAATTTTTAATTTTTAATTGATTTGTCTCTCAAGCCTTGATTTCACAACTCAGTCTGAACATATGCAAAAAAATCGAGGAATTAATTTTATTGGTCGCGTTCTCGATCAAGAGAAACAAGCCCCAATCAGTGGAGTTAAGGTCTTACTTAATTTTCCTGGTGCTCCAGCTGTTGTCTACACCGATTTAGAAGGAATTTATAGATTTCCAGTCAAATTCGATAGTAGCAGTAGTCTTAAGGGAGAACTAACGATAGAAGCCAAAGGATACAAAACCCATAACTCCTTTATTGAACTATTACCTAATAAGAAAGACCTTGGCGATATTCGACTCCTTCGTCCTGATTCAAAAACAGGTGATATTCAACTCATTCGTCCTGATTCAAAAACTAGTGATATTCAACTCCTTCCTCCTGATTCAAAAACTAGTGATATTCAACTCCTTCCTCCTGATTCAAAAACTAGAGTGCTAACATCAACAAAAACAGAAAGTAGTAGTATGCTTTTGCCAATAATAGTGGCTGTCATGACAGGATTAGCCATACTTATAGCAGTAGCAATAAAACCTCTGCCTCAAGCAGAGCCTCAGGAAATGCCTAAAAAAATCCGAACCTATCACATCAAAAAACCTCACAAATCATTCAAAACTTCTAGTTTAGTTAAAAATAATTGTAGGGTGGGCACTGCCCACCTTCCTAAGCAATTGGTGGATAGTGCCCACCCTACATCTGTTTAAATATTTTGATTTTCAGCAAATTTGATGCTTACTATCCAGAAATCTAATATTAATCAAATACAACCAGTACAAACGTATATTCAGCCTTCACCTCATTGCCTCAAAACTTACGCAAAAAAACTCTCTCTTATCTCTTACTCTGTGTTCTCTGCGTCCTCTGCGGTTCGTTAACTAACCGGAACGCACCTTCTGAATAAGGGCTGGTGGGCAGTGCCCACCCTACGTAATCATAAGCTTTTTGTAGCTCTGATTTTCGCAACAAGACAGTGGTGCAAGGTCTGAGTTAAGTGACTAACTGAAGTACAAAAATGTTCCTATCCTCTTAAAAAAATGACAAATAACAATACCATTCAATCAATCTCACCCATTAAACTAGGAGAATTTATGACACTAACAACCAAAATTCGTCCCTCATCAGTTTTTCTCGTCAGCGGAGGCGCGAAAGGCATCACAGCTAAATGCACTATCAGATTGGCGCAGAACCATCCCTGCAAATTCATCCTCCTAGGTCGTTCAGAACTTCTAGACAGTGAACCGAATTGGACTAAGGATTGTTTTGACGAACCAACATTAAAAAAGCGCATCATGGAACATCTTCTCTCACTTGGAGAAAAGCCCACACCCATGAGTGTACAAAAGTTTTATAACAAGATTATCTCCAGCCGTGAAATCAAACAAACATTGGAGGCAATTCAACAAGCTGGAAGTCAGGCAGAATATTTAAGTGCTGATGTCACCGATGTCCATAGTTTAAAGCAGAAACTTGATACTATAGTTGAGCGCACCGGAGCGATTACCGGAATTATACACGGCGCAGGTAATTTAGCAGACAAGTTAATTGAAAAGAAAACAGAACAGGATTTTGAGAAAGTTTATACCGCTAAAGTTAAGGGACTAGAAAATCTTTTGACTTGCGTTAAACCCAGTCAACTTGAGTATTTAGTTTTGTTTTCTTCTATAACAGGTTTTTACGGTAACGTTGGACAGTCTGATTACGCGATCGCCAACGAAATTCTCAACAAATCAGCCCATCTAGTAAAGCAACGCTATCCCTCCTGTCATGTAGTGGCTATCAATTGGGGAGGATGGGACAGCGGGATGGTGACACCGGAATTGAAAAAAGAGTTTGCCCGACGAGGTATTGACATTATTCCCGTAGAAACCGGCACACAAATGCTAGTAAACGAACTTCATCCCGCCAATTGTGGAACTACACAAGTTGTCATTGGTAGCCCACTCGTTCCGCCTCCTGCACCATTAGACCCAGAACTACGAAACTACCGTATCCGTCGTCGGCTGTCATTAGAAGCTAATCCCTTTTTACAGGATCATGTGATTGCAGGTAGACCTGTTTTGCCAGCTACTTGTGCAGTGTCATGGATTGTCGATGCCTGCGAACAACTTTACCCTGGTTATAGATTTTTCAGTAACACAGATTTCAAAGTCTTCAAGGGAATTACTTTCAATGAAACCTTAGCAAGTGAATATATTTTAGACTTGCAAGAAATCGCTAAAACTGATTCTCAAGAAATTCTCTTTCAAGCGAAAATCTGGAGTAAAACTCCAGAGGGAAAAATTCATTATCATTTCAGTATCACTCAGGTTCAGCTTGTGCGAGAACTACCTACTCGTCCTACTTATGAACCTTTAAATCTTGAAGAAGATAAAATCATTACCAATACTGGTAAAGACTTTTATCACACAGGAAAATCAACATTATTTCCATTATTTCATGGTGCTGCTTTCCAAGAACTTAAAAAGGTCATCAATATTAGTCCAGAAAAAATCACGACTGAATGCGTTTGGCATGAAATCACAGATAAACAACAAGGACAGTTTCCAGTCGCGTGGGTTAATCCTTATTCAATTGACTTAAGTACTCATCCTTTATGGATTTGGATGCAGCATTTTCATCAAGAAATTTGCTTACCAGGAGGGATTCAAAAGTATGAACAGTTCATGCAGACTCCCTGCAATACTCCTTTTTACGTTTCTTGCGAAGTTAAGGCGAAGACAGCAACTAGTGTCACTGCCGATTTCATCGTACACGATCGCCAAGGGCAAGTCTACTCACGTCTCTTAGGAGGCAAGGGAATTATTATACCTACTCAATCATTGAAAACTGGGGAGTAGGGAGTGGGGAGTGGGGAGT
>CAXTSI010000626.1:0-4553 GCA_964246695.1 uncultured bacterium | reverse complement strand
CCCTACTCCCCACTCCCCATTCCCCATTCCCCTATGTTAGCGACTACCTTGCCATCGCTGAATGGGAATGCAATCTATATCCAATTGATCCAAAGCACGGGCAACGACAAAATCAACTAAATCTTCTATGGTTTGGGGATGATGATACCAGGCGGGAATGGCGGGGACAACTCTGGCTCCTGCTTCTGCTAGGGTGGTTAAGTTACGTAGATGAATCAGGCTAAAAGGAGTTTCGCGGGGGACGATGACTAACTTTCGCCCTTCCTTGAACTGGACATCTGCTGCACGTTCTAGTAAGTCAGAACTCAATCCATTTGCTAGCTTTGCCACAGTACTCATACTACATGGAATAACAATCATCCCCAAGGTGCGAAAAGAACCACTGGCAATTCTGGCTCCAACGTCACCCCAAGGATGGCAATATAGTTTACCTGCCTTTTCAACTTCAGCTTGCTGTCGCCAAAATCGCTCTTGTTGGACAGGTTCTACTGGCATGCGGATATTTTGCTCAGATTGCCAGACCATGTAGGTTGACTTAGAGGCTACTAATTCAATTTCATAGTCAGCTTCAAGCAGATATTTGAGAGTACGAACTGCATAAATTAGCCCAGATGCGCCTGATACTCCTAAAATGAGTGGCTTAGTGTTATTTGACACTTTGTTAGTTGTTAGTTGTTAGTTGTTAGTTGTTGGTTGTTAGTTGTTAAATGTTAGTTGTTAGTTGTTAGTTGTTGGTTGTTTTTATTTACCACTAACCACTAACGAATAACTACTAACCACTAACCACTAACTACTAACCACTAACCACTAACCAGTTCCGTCATTCTTCATCAGGATCGTACTGTTCTAAGTCGTCATGCTGCATGTCATTTGGTAAATACATGTGGTCAGCTTCGCCGTTATTCGTGCTGACACTCTTACCTATGGCTAGACCATCATTGCCAACAGTTACTAAATCAATTTGCTGGCGGTAGTAATCGACACTTTTAACCTGAACAGCTACGCGATCGCCTAGCCGATAAGAAGCACGATTTTTGCGACCAAACAGTGCTTGTTGTCTGGCACGATATTCATACCAATCGTCTTTGAGAGAACTGACGTGTACCAGCCCTTCTACTCGTAAAGGCACACGCGGATTGCCGCCTGTGGCAAACTCAGAGAAAGGTACTTCAATTTCCACGAAGAACCCGTAAGATTGGACACCAGTAATTACGCCTGTGAAAACTTCGCCGATCCGCTGTTTCATCAGACTCGCTCTTTGTAGCCCTGCCAAATCGGCTTCGGCTTCTTGGACTTCTTTTTCGCGATCGTTAAGCTGGACAATTACCCTAGTCAAATCGCTTTGAAGTTCAAGTTGCAATTCTGGAGGTAGGACGTTCCAGTTAATTTCACTATGACACGAGGAGGAGCGCAGGTTAACACGCTCTTTAACACGGGTGTTGCGGCGATCGCGTCCGTGTTCGAGTAGTGCATAAAATACCCTTTGCATCAGTAAATCTGGGTAACGCCGTAAGGGAGCAGCACAGTGAGTATATTCTGGTAGTGCCAGACCAAAGTGAGATCCTTTGGTTGTACTGTAAGCAGCGGGCTTAAGCGTATCCTGTAGCAAGTAGGTAAGAACTTGCTCAGATGCGGATTCGGCAAAAACCCTAGTCAAGTGTTGATAATCTAGTGGTTGGATCTCTACTTCTGGATTTAATGACAGTTCAACGCCTAAATTAATCGCCAATTTCAACATTTCTTGAACATCCTCGGGATCGGGAGAGCCTTGGACTCGCCAAATGGCGGGTACACCAAGAGCGTTCAAGTGAGTTGCCATTAATTTATTAACAAGTAGCGCAAACTCTGTCAATAGCGATCGCACAGGTAAATCATTTACTACCACACATCCCAGAATGCCCTCATCGTAGTAGGGATTTTGGCTAGGTGGCAGATTCAGTTGCAAGCTACCACGATTTAAACGCACTTGTTTCAATGCAACCCGTAAGATTTCGAGTTGTCTCATCATCTCCACGACTTGTCCCGAATACTCACTCGATTGAGTCGTGAGAATTGTTTCTGCTTGTTGTTCACTCAGTTGAGAGTCTACGTTGATCGCACTTGGTTGAATTTCCCACTCCACGACTTGTCCCGATTGTGAATCAACCGTAATTAAAAAAGAGAGGGTTAGGCGATCGCTTCCGGGTAATAAAGAACAACGTTCACTAACAGCTTCTGGCAACATTGGCAGTACTAATTCCCCCAGATACACTGACCTACCCCGCTTCAATGCTTCGCGATCTAGGGCTTCGTCTGGTTGAATATAGTGGGAAATATCGGCAATGTGAAAGCCCAACTGCCAATGTCCGGCTGTAGTTTTTTCCAAACTAAAGGCATTTTCTACCACTTTGGAATCACCGTTGCCGACGATGCTTAGGGTAAACTTTTGGCGTAAATCCAGTCGATTTTTCAGGTCGGCTTTCAGCAGCTTTTTGGGCAACTTTGCGGCTGCTTCCAGCACCAACTCCGGGAAATTCCGAGCGAGGTCGTGCTTGCAGGTTACCAAATCTATATCAGCCGCCGCCTCAGCATCACTACCCAGGATTTGCACTACCCGACCAATAGGCGGATATTGTGCTAGTGGGTAACGCAGAACTTCTACATGGGCAAGGTGGTCAATTGCTTGATCTAAATGAACACCATTTAGTAAAAGTCTGAGTTCAAACAGCAGGCGATCGTCTAAAGGTACAGCGCGAAAGCCAGCTTCTATCTGCTTAATCCGCGCTAGTAAAGTGTGATTGGAGCGTTCTAGAATGAGCTTGACTTCGCCTTCTGGAGAACGACGACGGCTACCTTCTTTGAGAACCTTGACCAAAACGCGATCGCCGTTCCAGGCATTACTCAGATGGCTTTCGCGGATGTAAATATCCTCGGCTCCTTCTACGTCTTGAATTGCAAAGCAAAAGCCTTTACTAGAACACCGGAGTTTTGCTTCGATCAGTCCTTCTTCTGTAACACGGCGATACTTGCCGCGCTCTTTCACCAAAATCCCGATTTTTTCCAACACTTCCAAGGCAATGTGAAGTTGTTGTAAACATTCTTCATCTTCACAACCAAGTTTTTTTTCTAAGAGTTTACGCGCCACCAATTTATCATCGGTGAAATTGGCAAGGAGTGTAGCGATTGAAAATTCCATGCAGTGAACCGACCTTTGGTCAAAACATCATTTTTTTGTTTGATCTGGTTCTTTGCTGTGTACCCTCACGACCTATAGACATTAGCTGGGAACTAATTGCTTTCAGGCTGGGCACGACACGAACATCTCAGAGTTAGCGCATTTAAAGTTCCTTCAGTAAGCTTATGTGACAAAAACACACCTTGTGATCGAAATTGACCCACTCGGTAATTACGCAGCGGGTCTTGGAGAGGCTTGTAAGGGAGAACTCTCCATGCTGCCCACGCATCGCTTTTTGGGGAAACCGCAGGTGTTTGATTGTCAGCCAGTGAAGGTACTTTTACGCCATGAGACTCTGATTTTTACCTAGGAGAAACTGCCGATAAATCTCATTGACCCATATGTAGAATCGGTCACAATTAGGTCAGCAGCTTAACGAGCAGTGAGGACGAACCATTACTTCATTATTGTAGATTTAGAGCGTACTTCCAGAAAATAGTTATGAATATAGAGTTGGGTAACTAGTATAGCATTCGTACAACAGACCACTGAGGGTAAGTTAGTAGTAGCCAAAAATTTACACCGAAAATCTCATGCTAGAATCTGAACACGGCATCAAGATGTCCAAAACACCTTGATTACTGAGAGTGTACCGCTAAAAGCAGGAAATAAAAACTTACGATCGTGCGGACGTGTCACTAGAATAGAATCGTAGCCAAAAGTTTTTTACGTTTGCCGAAAGATGATACTTCTGCAAGTCGCGCTGAAAAAAGCATATCTCTTTATAGTTAAGTGGAAGTAAATAAACTTTACAAAAATCTAGAAGGCTTATAACAAGCTTTTCGACACCTCAGAACCAAAAGCTCAACAAGGGTAGCTTGTACGTCAAAAAACAACACTTTACTTTTAAATTGGTGACAGTATTATGTTGGCTCAATTTCAGAGCTTGTATCCTCAAGGCAGTCTGATTTCTGAATTAGTGCAAATTTATCACGGTTCGTATATTGTTCGAGCAAGCGTGCAAATTGAAGGTGTAACCCGCGCTACTGGTATGGCAGCGGCAGAAACACTGGAAGAAGCAGAAGATCGAGCAAGAACTAGGGCGCTGATGATTTTAGGAATAACTGGTACATCACAGGCGTCACCAGCATTTTCTTCAGAACCAACACAGATCGTTAAGCCAAACCCAACACTCGTCACAACAAGTGGATTGAGTGAATCGGGTGTTAGTTGTTGGGTGTTAGTTGTTGGGTGTTGGGTGTTAGTTGTTGGGTGTTAGTTGTTGGGTATTAGTTGTTGGGTCTTGGTTGTTGGTTTTTTGTCTTTTCCCACTAACAACTAACAACTAACCACTAACAACTAACAACTAACCACTAACCACTAACCACTAACCACTAAC
>CAXTSI010000625.1:0-4558 GCA_964246695.1 uncultured bacterium | reverse complement strand
ATTCCCTACTCCCCACTCCCCACTCCCCTCTTATCAAAGGAGCGATCGCTTCACACGAAACGGTATTAGCACGTTAGTATTAGTAATACGTAAATTATTTGCAATAATCATTTACAAATTTTAAAATAAAGTAACAATATATACTTTTATGCAACCGCCCAAACCCCGTCAAATAGCTCGTGAGTTGGCACTGTTAAGCCTCAGCCAACTGCCAGTCAACCCCAAGAAATTGGATCAATTGCCGCAGGATCAACTAGTGTCCAAGTTGCTGTTAGCAGCAGTACGCACCTTGAGAGCGGAAGTGCAAGACACTTTGGAGAATGCGGCGGCAGAACTGCAACGCAGTAACGATCGCCTCTTAACTAGCCAAACTCGCGCCGGCGACTTGAATACGGCTAGAACTATGCTCACTGAAGCGATTACATATACCCAAACGGCAATTAACCAGTTGGCTGCATCAGTGGAGTTTCCGGAACTCATTCAGCTAGCTAATCAAGACAAACAAGTCCAAGAGTACGCTAAAGAGATTATTATCACGGTCAGTGAAAACCGAAACATTATAGATGAGCTAATTGGTGCTGCCTTAGTAGATTGGCAAGTTGCTCGCCTTGCCCAAATAGACCGAGATATACTGCGAATTGCTGTGGCAGAAATGGAGTTTCTCCAACTTGGCGCCAGCGCCGCCATCAACGAAGCTGTAGAACTAGCCAAACGCTACAGTGAAGAAGACAGTCATCGGTTTATTAATGGTGTTCTGCGCCGAGTAACAGAACAAAAAAAGATAGCATAGCAACTTCAAATCAGTACGAAGTATAGTTGTGAGTGCTAAGTTGTGAGTTGTAGGATTTAAATTAAACTCCTACTCCCAACTCATATTAGCTGCAATGGTTTTTAATTGGTTTCGTCGTCAACATCACGATTCCTCAGATACACCCTCTCAACAGCAACAGGCAGAAACTCCTTCCGCAAAAGAATCTCTACCAGAACCAGCCGCCACGTCAACACCAACAGCAGATACGGCACAACCAGACCTGTTGGCATTTGCTAAAGCTGCATACAAAAACATTCAGCAAAAGCAACAATTTGAGCCAGCAGAACCGAATGCTAGTGAGACAATAGCCCAAACATCACCAGCAGAAACGCCAAAACCCCCAGAATCTGCCGACGAACTAGATGCCGTAGATCAAGAAAGCACAGCAGAGGCGGAGGTTGCAATTGCCGAAGAACCAGATGCCGCTTGTGCTAGCACGGTGAGTGAGGTACAATCAAAGATTGAACCATCTGCCCTTGAACTAGTCTTGGAGTCAGCACCAGCAACCTTATCTTTCTTAGAAAGAGCAGCAGCGGAACGGCAAGCAAGGCAAGAACGGCTGGTAGCAAGCGCAATTGAAATCCCAGAACCAGAGGGATCGCCATCAGTTGTTGCTACAACTACTGATACACCAGAAGTCGCGGCGGAAATTCCCGGACTGGCGTTTGATGAAGGGTTTTTATGGTCAACAGAAATCTTGGCGGCACAAGGTAGGCGTCCAGAAGACGTTTCTGTGGAAGAAATTAACTGGCTGAAAAAGCTACGCCAAGGTTTAGACAAAACTCGTCGCAACATCCTTAACCAACTGAAGGCGATTGTTGGTCAAGGACCACTGAACCAAGCAGCAGTGGGGGAAATTGAAGCATTACTCTTGCAAGCTGATGTGGGTGTAGAGGCGACAGACCATATTATTAACACCCTACAGCAAAAGCTCCGAGAACAAGTTCTACCACCAGAAGCGGCGATCGCCTACCTCAAACAAATCCTGCAAGATATGCTGGATGCGCCTCTGCAAAAATCCCAGCAGCCGATTTTTGCGCCAGAAAAAGAAACCCTCAACATTTGGTTAATCACTGGGGTTAATGGTGCCGGTAAAACCACTACAATCGGCAAAATCGCTCACTTAGCACAAAAATCTGGCTACAAATGCTTGATTGGGGCAGCAGACACCTTCCGCGCTGCTGCTGTGGAACAAGTAAAGATTTGGGGTAACAGAAGCGGTGTCGAAGTCATTGCCAATCCCGGTAAAAATACAGATCCAGCAGCAGTTGTGTTTGATGCGATCGCCGCTGCATTGGCACGGGAAACAGAATTACTCCTAGTAGATACGGCAGGACGGCTACAAAACAAGAAAAACTTGATGGATGAACTCAGTAAAATCCGTCGCATTATCGACAAAAAAGCTCCTCATGCAAAAGTAGAATCACTGTTGGTCTTGGACTCCACTTTAGGTCAGAATGGTTTGCGACAAGCCGAAGTTTTTTCTCAAGCTGCCCAACTCAGTGGCGTCGTCTTAACTAAGCTGGATGGCACCGCCAAAGGTGGCATTGCCCTAGCTGTTGTGCAGCAACTGGGTCTACCCATTCGCTTTATTGGTGCTGGTGAAGGAATAGAAGATCTACGTCCTTTTTCCAGCTATGAGTTTGTCGAAGCGCTGTTAAGTGGCTAGCACCGCTGCGCGGAATTAAAAATTAAAAATTAAAAATTGCGTTCGCGAAGCGTTGCGAGCGAAGCGAAGCAATCTAAAAGCTTACATCATAAGCTTTTCGCGCTCTTTTTAATGGTAGCCTTATTTCCGCCGACGTGTGCTAGTTTAACAGTTTCAAGTCCAGGAGACAAATGCCACTACTCAGTACTTTTAACAGGGGTAAATAACTCCTGACGACTGGAAAGACGCGATCTATCGCGTCTCTACAACTCCTTCTTTCCTAAATTGGGAGAGGGTGAGGGCTGGGTATGACGACATCTGTTCGCAAAACCAAACCTAAAATTATTCTTTTATCTGCCTAAAGATATATGACTTGGTAATAAACTTATGAAAAAATGATAAGCTTTCAAGCGTATAGTCATAATTGCTGCTTATGACAATTCGGTTTCTACTTAAAGATAGACTAATATAAAGTAATATTTTGGCAAAAAAGAAAATTTGCCGATGAAATACTTTTAAAATACAAATCTTACGTCTTTCTACTGTTGCTAAATTTACAAACTTGATCCCACTATGGTTTAACAATGCCAGAACAAAAGAACTTATAACTCATCTAAAATTTGCTGATATAAATTGTAATGATGCCTCTGCCTGTGTCTCAACCGCCCTCTCAACCCACTGATAATAATAGTAGCGTCCCGCAGGATGTCACTCCAGTTGTGGCGTTAAAAGAACTCGTGGCACGGCTGCACCGGGAACAAAACAAAATCCAAGATCTACTCAGTTCTCTAGGATTTGCCCTAAGAAGCTTCAATAATTTGAACCAGTTTCTCGAACTGATCCCTTTAATGGCATCAAGAGTTACAGATGCAGACGGTAGTGCGCTGTTTCTCTACAAAGCCAACGGTCAAGTCAGGTTAGAACAGCTGCACTGGCAAGATAGTCGCCAGCGGAAAAATATCCGCAAAGCATTAGAAACAGCTAGCAGTCAAATCACACATGTACCAAACTCTCCCACAGTCGCAAGCGCCACGGGTATTCTGCACGATCATATGCATCGCTATTTGGGACCCGATATGCAAATCTTTGGTACAGCTATTCTAGTAAAGCATACGGAGCGGGGGTGGCTCTACGTTTTGAGCCGCGATCCAGAATACAGTTGGACCGAAACCAGACAAAAGTTAGTCCGTTTAGTGGCAGATCAAACAGCAGTAGCGATTGAAAACGATGAACTGGCTGTAGAACTTCGGAAAAAAGAACGCCTAGACCAAGAACTAGAAATTGGCGCAGAAATTCAGCGACGACTATTGCCACGTCAATGCCCGACTATTGGAGGGGTAGAGATCGCCGCACGTTGTAAACCTGCTAATCGTGTCGGCGGAGACTACTACGACTTTATTCCCACCAATTACAATCAAATTCAACCGAATAGCAAAAGTATTTTGCACGATGGTCGCTGGGGTTTGGTAATTGGCGATGTCATGGGCAAAGGTGTCCCAGCGGGGCTAATTATGACCATGATGCGAGGAATGCTACGAGGAGAGGTGCTACATGGTCACTCTCCTGCACGGATTTTACAAAACTTGAACCAAGTGATGTATGCGGATTTAGAAAATTCCTACCGCTTCGTCACCGTGTTTTACTCAGAATATGACTCCGAAAACCGCATTTTGTCTTACAGCAATGCGGCACATAATCCTCCCATGTGGTGGCACGCAGCAACAAAAACTGTGACGCGTTTGGACACTCTAGGAATGCTGATTGGTTTGGATGCTAATAGCCAATATGAAAATGCACAGGCACAATTAGAGCCGGGAGATATAATTCTTTACTATACAGATGGCTTGACTGATGCGCCGGCGGCAACTGGCGATCGCTTCGATGAAGAAAATTTAATCTTGACATTTAGCGCCGCTTGCAGGTATTGCAGTGGACCACAAGAAATTCTAGATTACCTATTTGACCAAGTGGAGCAATTCATCGGTACAGATCAGGAAAATACTGATGATATGACACTGGTTGTTCTGCAAGTTAGTCATTAGTTATTGGTAATTGGTAATTGGTAATTGGTAATTGGTAATTGGTAATTGGTAATTGGT
>CAXTSI010000624.1:0-4621 GCA_964246695.1 uncultured bacterium | reverse complement strand
GCTTGCGAACCTTTTTATTTTTCTCGGCTACCCCAATTTATTGAGCCGATACGATAAAGTCAACCATTTTTTGCTAACGGAGTTGGTCTGCTGAGCCGCTAGTACCGCGAAGCGGAATTCAAAATTCAAAAAGTTTAGATCGTAAGCTTTTCGCGCTATTCCTTTAATGGTTGCTTTATTTTCGCGCCCGATGTACTAGTGAGCTAGCGGTGGCTTCTGAAGCAAAGCAACCCAAGCATCATGTTGATGGTAATTATCTCGATATCCAGGATGAGGAGGATCCTCCCAACTTACCCGTTGGAGGTCAATAACCTTAAAGTCATTAAACAAAGCTCTAACATTTTCCTCTGTGAAAAATCTAAATAAAGTTTTCTTATATACAAAAGTCTTCTCTCCTAATCTTTCACCGACACCAAAGTTCGCATCTTGGAGCGTGTACAGATTAGACAAAACAACTCCACCAGGTTTTATGACTTGATAAAATCCTGATACAACTTCCTGCATGTGAAGAAGTTGACCAAACACATCCAAGCATACGATAGCGTCAAAGGAACCTGCGGGAAATGGATTTGGCAGCAGTTCCAAATCTGAATTTATGAAGACCCCACCTGTAAGATTCTGCTGCTGTACCTGCTTCAGTGCTCTCGCAAGCGCTTTTGGGGAAATATCGATACTAGTCACCTGAAAACCTTGTTTGAGCAGATAAACTGTATTTCGGCCATCCCCACAACCCACTTCTAGAATATGCTTGACGCCAAGTTCCTTCAAACGGCTTGAGAAGTTAGGTAAAAATTCAATCGGTTCTTGCTTCCAAAGATGTGCAACGCTTTCGTCTTCAATGTAGGCTTTGTCCCAACCGCTTTGGTAGTCTTCTTTAGCAAGTTGAATATTATCAAAGGAAGACATCATTTAACTCCTTAAATTTCTTAGAGAAGCGTTTTGAAAAACAGCAGGCTTTTCTTAGGATTGCTATATTTAAGTCTGACAGCAAGTATTTAGCAAATGTATGCAGTGTGCAAATCATCTAGTGTAATTTGCAGCTTTGTTAACTTAGACAGCTAGGGTGCCTCAGAAAGACTGATATACAACTTCTCCAACACACTGAAAGAAATTCTGGGTAAAATACACCGCTTTTTCAGATTCAAAGCCCTTGCACGTGTACAAGATTACTGAAAGAAACTTCGATTTGCTCCAGACATATACAGAGATACCTGAATCAATTAGAGGCAGAAAAGCCTCAAAGCCTTGATTCTCCTCTTTACCCATTCCCATTGCGGGTGTAAAGATAATCGGTTTATCATAGGCTCTCAGTTCAAGATGAGCAGCTATGTCCCATAGATAAGTTCTAAGAACTTCCTCAGTAACGTCAATTGAATAGAAAGATTCTACTAAAAGCCTTTGTCGAAAAATGTTGGGAACAATGTTTTTCATAAACATAGGTTTAGAGAGGGTTGACAAAGTCTAATTTCAATAAGTTTGAATTACAGCAGTTTTCAGATCAGTAGACCACAGTCGTAAGGGCGAACAAGAGTTCGCCCTTATAAACGGTGTAGTTCATTCATGTGAAAACGGCTGTAAGGATATGCAGCGGATTGCTTGATGAACAAGAAATACAGTGCGATTTTTACTGATATTCCTACTGATAAAGCTCCCAAACAGTTTTGAAAGTCCCGCTTGGAGGTTATAAGCTTTTGCAACACGCCTTATCTGTAATCGTTCAATATCGTTCAATTACGAGAGTCGAACGCTCACTTAACTCCAACCATCACGAACGCCATCTGCGATCTATAAATCGGCTGATGTTCAGTTTCCTTACTACTCACGGTTATTCTTTCCTTTGTCTGCTAGTAAAATTATTTTTGCTTGCAGTACGATTTGCTGTGGTGTGCTACGACGATTGAGTAACTTTTCCGGTACAAGAGCGATTGCACTTCCCTAAGGGTTAGTGATTTTGGAGTTCATGCCGCCACATCCTTCTTCCCGATCTCGCTAAAATTTCTCTGCCTTGCCTTATTCTCCCATAATATGAGTATTTTACTTACGCCGTGCTGTACTAACTTAAAATGTTTTTACTTGAACAGCAAACACTGTTAATATCACTAGTAAAATCAAATAGAGTAATCCTATTTGATTCGTGAAAATTCAAAGTGCAAGAAACCTAGTTTCTCTACGTTCACGAATGATTCCGGATCGCTATAAATACATATTGGTAAATACAATAAGTTTTAAACAGAATGTCTTTTTCATACTCCGTACTCTGTAACTACATTGGTTTTGATGGTCGTAGTTACGCGACTCCTATGAATCCCACAAAGCAGGCTTTGTCCTTCTACCCAAACGTTGGGTTGCTCACTGTGTGTTTGGTTGGTTCAACTGGTGTTGTCGATTGAGTTAGAACTACGAATTCTACCAGAATGTACAGGTTGCAATGATACGGTTAATGCACCAGAAAGCTCGCTTAACGGATTTGTTTAATACTCTCCAAACATCCTAAGACTGGAGTTTTACTATTTTTCCCACTCTTACTCCGTTCCAGCCAGAAGGTTACCTATTAAAAAAAGTGGCTCTGCACTCAGCAGAACCACTTAATTTGTCCCAAAACTTTTACCGCTTAGCACACAGTGCCTTGAATAGCCGCAGCATCAATCGGTTTCATTAGATACAACCGCAGGCACTGCCAGCCATTAGAAATGTAATAAGGTAACTTTTGGAAGAATTGCAGGAATTTGGGAGTATTGGAGTTGGCGATCGCCGTCAATTTCTCGTTATTCTTTATACAAACATCCAACCGCTGATAAAACTCCGGATTCTCCACATCCAGCATGACTGGAAAGACTCGTCCGGCGGTTTCATTGGTCTTCTTAATGACATAGATGTCGTATTCCCGTGCATCCAGCCCAATAGAGGCATAAAAGTCCTGACGCTGGATATCGTTAAGAAACATTGTGACAAACACCGACAGCAAAAAGAACCGACACCACAACCGCGCCTTCCAATCATTCAACATTTGCGGCTGGGATTTCATAATGGCATCGAAGAAATCCCCATGACGGTTTTCATCCTGACACCAGTTCTCAAAGAACCGGAAAATTGGATAAATCCGGTCTTCAGGATGTGCTTCCAAGTGCCGATAAATCGTGATATACCGCCAATAACCAATCTTTTCCGAAAGGTAAGTAGCGTAGAAGATGAATTTCGGCTTAAAGAAAGTGTAATTGCGACTCTTGGTCAAAAAGCCTAAATCTAGCGACAGATTAAAGTCTGACATCGCTTTGTTCAAGAAGCCAGCATGACGTGCTTCATCACGGGACATCAAATTGAAGCACTCTGCCAGCACAGGGCTTTTGTCCTTCAAGCGCCGACCGAGTTCTTTGTACAGCAAAAACCCGGAAAACTCTGCTGTACAGGAACGTTCTAGGAACTCAACGAACAATTGGCGAGTTTCCCCGTCAATATGATCCCAGGATTGTTCAAACTGGGCATCTCGAACAAAATGATGGCGGTTGTAGTCAGCACGAAACTCTTCCAGAATGGCTTTCAACTCGTCTTCATTTACGGAGATGTCCATCCGCGCCATCTCATCAAAGTCGGTGGTGTAGAACCGGGGTGTTAGTAGGGTTTCCTTGGCTGGGACTTTAATCCCTGGGCGCAATTCTTCAAAGCCAGGTTTTTTAAGGGAATCTACCATGTTTTGATTGCCATAAGTGTCTTTTTATCTGGAGTGCCTAATAAAGGCAAGAGTCTCGACGAGCTACGAGACCAAGATATAGCATAGCATTGTATAAAAATCAGTTTACCAAGGTGCGGGGTAAGTGTTCTCAGGTTAAACGTTAAGAGTTGCAACAATCTTATCTTTCAGGTCAAACAGTGAAACTTATGTAATTTTTGCACCTCTAAAATCACGAAAAGCTTTCAAAGTTAGTTATCTTAGGATTAACAACTTTATCATGAGTAGTGAGAGGTTTACGACTTCTGGAGACTCTAGCTGCCTATCCATCAGACAAAACAAAACAGAGTAGGAAAAATTTTTTCAGAAAACAAGAGCGAATCTGAGGGCTTAGAACAAGATGAATGCTGATGAAAAAAACACGAAGAAAGACCGTCTTTTGGTTTCCTACATCTTGAGTGCAGCTTGGTTTGTTGGCTTAGGCGGACTACACCGTTTATACAATGGCAAGATAGGAACGGGTTTATTGTGGATGGTGACTGGCGGTCTACTTGGTATCGGGCAGTTTGTGGATTTGTTCATCATCCCTAATATGGTTGATGAACACCAGATGAGACTCAGGTTAAAAGCAGGCTTGTCTCCTTGGGGTGTGCCTTTGAATCAACTAGTATACACAAACGAAGTTTACCATCCAAGTAATAACCAACTGATAGTTAAGCTGATCGAAGCTGCAGAAAGCAGGGGTGGCTTACTTACTGTAACTCAAGGTGTTAAGGCAACAGGATCTAGCTTTCCTGAAGTGGAAGCTGCGCTTACAGAAATGCTGAAATCAGGTTATGTAAGGATCGATAACGACCCCGTTACCGGAGCCGTCACCTACCACTTCCATGAAATTTAAGTGATAGTTGATAGTTGATAGTTGATAGTTGGTAGTTGATAGTTGATAGTTGATAG
>CAXTSI010000623.1:0-4628 GCA_964246695.1 uncultured bacterium | reverse complement strand
GGAGTAGGGAGTAGGGAGTGGGGGAGTGGTGATGTTTCTTTCATTCGTAGCGGGTTGTGTGCCGCCCGTCGGTTGCTCCTAAGAAACACTCTTAACAGGGAACTCTTAACAGGGAACGGGGAACATTAAAATATGTTTCTTCCATATATCACTTGCGGCGTAGTCCGCAAGTCGGAGGCTTATATCTTGCACCTGGAAATTTGGATGTCAATTCCGTGACAAGCGTGCAATCGGACGCATTCGTTCAAGGTCAAGTAAAAAGCAACACAGAAGGAACCCGTGGAAATATTGTTTGAAATGCAATTTGTGCAGCCTCTCCCCAATCAGGTAGATCTGTAGTGGCGATCGATAAATAAGCTCTTCGGCGCTAAAATATAAGCAATTAGCGCTCATTACTAACCAGCGATAAACACCTACTCGTGTCCCTTGTCCGAAGCAGTGCAACCCAAACCGATGCTTTGCGGTCTTAAACCAACCCTCGATCTGCCACCGACGTTTACCCCACCAATTAATGGTGCTAGCTTTGAGAGGTTTGGTAGAGAGAACAAACCGTTTTTCCAACTTGCCATCGTCACGCTTCAGGTAATACCAAGACACGGTGACGGGAAAATCTAAACCCACAAACTTTACTTGCTGTCCCCGTTTGTGTAAACGTCGTAAGCTCCGCCCGTCAACCAATTTACAGTCAAGGCGCACACCAACGATGGCGTGATATTTGAGCTTGCGTATACCGTGCAAAAACTCAATACGAACATATGCTGTATCTGCCAGAATCATAACTTTAAAGTGTTTAGTTAATGGCAACGGTAAAGATTTGACCAGCTTTAATCCCAACCGTGCGGGTGAGGCAGTCCCCTTTCCCCTCCAGACACGGAAACTCCACGGTACTCGCCATTGACCAACAACCAAATATACCACGACTAAATGCAGTCCTCGTTTTCCGTTATAGACTGTGATTAAATTCTTACTATTGACAAGCTTGAAGTGTGCGATCGCGTTTCTCACCTGAGTTAGTTTGCGAAAGAAACTTGGATATTGATGATCGTGACCTCTCCAGTTATGAGGCGCACATACAGCGAAAACGCGCATCCGATCACTATCAGCGTGCAAAAAAATACTGGTTTGATCGACTTCCACTCTTACCTAGTGGTCCAGTTTTGCCTTTGGCATCAAGCTTATCCACTCCGCGTCGATCGCAGCTAGTCCGCCGTAAACATGTGCTGACTGCAAGCCAATGGGAAATCATTACAAAGCAAGCACAGACCCAACATATCAGCTCTACTACGCTGCTGCTAACAGCTTTTAGTTTGATAGTAGCCTATTGGTCGAAGAATCAACATTTTTCGCTAACCATGATGGTTCAAAATCGCGATCGCGATTTTGAAAATCTTTACGGGGTTGTTGGGAACTTTGCAAGCACTGTCTTGATCGAAGCCGACTTTCGGAAATCCCAATCGTTCGAGCAATATGCACTTGAGATACATCGCCAGGTGTTCCGTGATATTGCACACTCAAGGGTATGTGGACTGGATATTCTTGAAGAGCGAAATCGCCAGGATAGATCAGCATTTCATGCTGCAAGTCCAGTTGCATTTGTTAGCATGTTGAGCGAATCCAACGAGCAAGTTGCACCAGGAATCTTTCAACTCGAAGGTGATAACGTTGTCTTCACTGGTCTCGAAACACCTCAAGTGCTTCTGGATCATCAAGCTATTAGTCGTCCGGACAATGGTGTCTCTTTGATCTGGGACACGATGGATTCAGCCTTCGAGGACAAAGCGGAATTTGAGCAAAGCGCTGTAAGTTTCTTTTCAAAACGCTTTGGCATTAACCTTGACGATCCTAAATATGCGGGGCGTGTAATAATGGTTCCTTTTATGGTAGATCCTCGTTGGGAGTACCGCGTATATACCAGTTCAGGCGATCGGGATATTAGGTGGCGGCGCAACATTTGTTGGTGTTGGCATCGCCCGCATGGCTTTTACTCCTTTAGCTGCTGTGGCAGTCTCCCAAAGATTATGGCCAACTAACGCGCCCAGTAAAATCGGTGCATTTTTATTAATGGCTTATGCTGCAGGTGCCGTTATAGCACCCTTGCTGCTCAAAAAGCTAAAGCCAAGCCAGTTATTACAAGTAAGTTTATTTTCCTGCACTATATGCCTAATTATTGAAATTGCCTCTCAAAGCGTTGATGTGTGGCTTGGAACTCGAAGTATTCTTGGTTTTTTCGGCGCTTGTTTAATGGTTAGCGGACCTATTTTAGCGCTGTCCCTTGGCACTCCTAGCGATCGCAGTAACACTCAATTATGGACATTCAGTGGTATAGGTTTAGGTGCCTGTGTTTCTGCAACCCTGCTTGAGATCCGTTCAAACTTAATAATTATGCTTCTGCCAATTATGCTGTTTTGTCTCTGGCTTTCCGTATCGAGTTTGCTATGGGCAAAATCGCCACCAAATGCACAGACAACGCATAAACTTTTCAGCACTTCACTTTCTAAACCCTTGATTGCCGCTTACGGCTTGGATGCGATCGCCTATATTCCCGCAACGGTTTACTTAAGCGATTACGTCAGCAACGAACTTCATTTGAAAGTCGGAAATAGTTTGTGGCAATTGTTCGGGTTAGGTGCGATACTTGGCCCTTGGCTGGCAACTATATTAACAAAACGAATAGGTTCATCTGCAACATTAAATATTACTTATGGTATCAAGACGCTGGCATTGTTAGTACTTGCCTGTAGCCAGCAAATCGAGTTATTATCTATAGCCTCAGCGGTCACGGGCGTTTGTGTTCCCGCTATAGTCCTCTTAACTGCCGCAGAACTTCGTCGAACACTGGAGGCTAAGTATTTTTCATCTGCTTGGTCACTCGCTACCTCCATTTTTGCCTGTTCACAAGCTGTAGGTGCCATAACAATGGCACTCTGCTTTCAACTAATTGGAACCTATAAACCGATGTTTTTGGTGGGAGCATTGCTGTTGGTTCCTGCCTGCTACCTCACGTTAAGACTATCAGAAAGTCAATCATGAAGCTATACTATTCAACCACATCACCGTATTCGCGGAAGATTTTAATCTTAGCTCACGAATTAGATTTACTACATGACATTGAGATGGTGCGAGTTAACCCACTCGAAGACCCTCTAGATCTGCGTGAAAACAATCCTCTGGCCAAAGTGCCTACATTGGTCTTAAGCTATGGTGAGCCCATCTATGACAGCCCAGTCATTGCAGAATATCTTCAACGTTTTGTAAACAAAGCGGTGTTGTCTTTGGAGGATTATGTTTCGCAACAGCGTTTGCATGCGTTGGCAGACGGGATGATGGACGCAACATTTTCTCTTGTGATGGAACGGCGTCGTCCGGAGGAACAGCGTTCTCCGCTTTGGCAGCAACGATGGGAAGGCGCTATATTCCGTAGCATTGCGGAGTTTGAACGGAGATACATTGATGATGCACGGGAATGGCATCTTGGCAGCATTGCAATTGCTTGCGCGCTGGATTACCTTACTTTCCGCGTCCCGCAAAATGACTGGAAACAACAATACCCTAAAACCAAAGCTTGGTTTCAAGAGATCACTAATAAGTCAAGTATGATCAAAACTGATCCAAGACAGTGAATTGGTATTGTTATTACGATACCGATCCTCAATCCCCAGTTCAAGTTTACGTCAAATGCAACGCGACCCCCATCCTCACGCGCCGTAGTTAAGCAAAGGAGATGACATGATGCAACTCAATACGATTTCCATGACTGCAGGTGAGATTGCTAGACTAGAGTCAGAATACGCGACGAAAAGCCCACAAGATATCCTGACATTTGCTCTCCACCAGTTTGATAACATTGCCATCTCTTTCAGTGGTGCAGAGGATGTTGTCCTCATCGATATGGCATCTAAAATCAAGAAGGATATTCAAGTATTCTCCATTGATACAGGTCGCTTACACCCTGAAACCTACCAGTTTATGGATAGAGTTGAAAAACAGTATGGTATCAAGATACAAGTACTTTTCCCAAATGCTGCTGAGGTTGAGGCGTTAGTCAGAGAAAAAGGGCTTTTTAGTTTCTACTCGGATGGTCATCAAGAGTGCTGTGGTATCCGTAAGGTGCAACCACTGGGGCGTAAACTTGCGACTCTCGATGCTTGGATTACAGGTCAACGCAAAGACCAAAACCCTGTTACTCGTGCTAGTATCCCAGTTATCCAGCTAGACAAGACTTTCTCGGCAGCAGAGCAGACACTCATCAAATTCAACCCTTTAGCTAACTGGAATTCTGCCCAAGTGTGGCAATATATCCGCGATCGTACACTACCTTACAACCAGTTACACAACAGAGGTTTCATCAGCATTGGCTGCGAACCTTGCACTAGACCAGTTTTGCCAAACCAGCACGAACGGGAAGGTCGTTGGTGGTGGGAAGAGGAGGCTCGTAAGGAATGTGGCTTCCACGAAATGAATTTGACCAAGGAGGAGTGTAACTCATCTTCCGCACCTTAGACTGTCAATCGCTTCGCTCAAATTAAAAATTAAAAATTAAAAATTAAAAATTAAGAACCAGCAAAATAAATTTAGGGGAACCTAAAAAAAGGACGCCTTTTTCCTCGCCCAATTCCTCTCCGCTGCGC
>CAXTSI010000622.1:0-4644 GCA_964246695.1 uncultured bacterium | reverse complement strand
ACTCCCCACTCCCCACTCCCTCTCAGGTGACTTTACGAAATCTTTAATTTTGAAATAAAATAAAATCAAAAATTATCCGTGGTTTGATTTTTTTTTAAGTCAATAAAAACACGACTGCATAAGTTAAAACATACATATTTAAGGGTTTTATGGTGCTGGCTCCTTACCTGTGTTATACAAGAAACGCTCTATTTTTAAAACTGTTACTTTTAAAGAATATTTACAGCGAGGCTGGTTACTATTTAGCAAGTAATTCTGCTGTTATTCAAATAGAGATATTTAAATTTTTGCTTTATTTGCCTTGCTATAGTTAACGTTCAGGCACGAGAACCAACATAAAATTATGGTTTGTGTAAGTATAGTTATAGGTCTGTTTATATACAAACTTGCATGTATTAATATAAACAATTGAATTATCCTGGTTCCTAAAATTTACTACCGTAAAAGTTAAATTTTTTACTAAAATTCCCCGGAAGAAAAAGCATTGTATAAAATGCTTTCTGATTGACTACGAAGCGAAAAGTGCCTGACTAGTAACGATATAGTAAAGATTGATGGATAGGGTTGACTATATCAATCTTGTGACTTTAGCTTGAAATGAAACCGAAGAAATTTTTCACGAATTTAATGGCAAAAAGGATTCCTACTTTTGCTGGATGTCGTACTAGTTCGTAGTTCATAATTCGCAAATTGTAGTTATTAATACGTCAATTACGAATTATTTAGTTGAAGAAGGTTTCTCAAAATCTTACAAATTTCGATGTTAGAGGATTTTGATGGTTGCTGACACTAGTTTGGAGCATGGTCTGAAGCAAGGGCAATTGGTTATTGCTTCCCCACCTAGCGTGGTTGACATCAGACAAATATCTACAATTCTGCGTCGCCGACGCTTGCTAATCTTGGGTGTTTCCTGTGCAGTCATGTCGGTTGGAAGCCTTTTGGCTTTAACGACAAAACCGACGTACCAGAGTTCTATGCAGATCCTGGTAAATTCCCATCTTAACGAGGATGTACAGTCAAATAATGTTCTATTAGGTACAGACAGCACCTCTGGTAACCTTAATGTTGAAGCTATAGACTACACGAAGCTGATGCTAAGTTCTATGCTGATACAAAAGGCTGTAGATTCGCTTCGTGTTAAGTATCCAGATATCACAGTAGAAGATATCAAAGGTAAGAAGGGTAAACAAAAACCTCTGATTGTAACCAAGGTAGAAGAGGAGACTGGAGGCAATAAGGTTAAAAGTCAAGTAGTTGAGGTTTCCTTTAAGGCTAACGATCCAGTTAAAACACAAAAAGTCCTTCAAGCCTTGCAACTCGTCTATGATGACTACAAGGTACAGCAACAAAAAGAGCGACTTTCTCAAGGGCTTTCTTTGTTTAACGAGCGACTGCCTAAAATCAAAAATGAGGTGATTCAAGCTGAGAAAAATTTGTCAGAGTTTCGTAAGAAAAATAATTTACTGAATCCGGAAGTACAAGGAAAAATTCTTCTGGAGTCTCTTGCCGAAACTAAAAAACAATTACGACTCACTCGTGCACAAATTCAAGACGTAAAAGCTCGTTACAATTACCTACAGAAAGAACTAGCGTCCTCAACTCAGAAGGCACTCATCCCTGCTCGTCTGAGTCAGTCAATGCACTACCAAAAGCTGCTCGCTCAAATTCACAATACTGAATTAACTTTAGATAGAGAGCGTCTGCGCTATACAGATGACTCCCCAGTAGTAAAAACACTGGTGCACCAGCGTCAGAGTCAAATAGCGCTCTTACGGGAAGAAATTGCGCGGGAGCAAGGAGATAAAAGAGATAAAGCCGATCGAGGGACACCAAACACTTCGACACCACTTGCTTTCACAAAGAAAGACAGTCTCGTAGATAAGTTCTCCATACCAGTCGAATTGACAGCAGCGGTTTCCGCTCAAGTTCCCAAGAATCTCGGCACACAAGTGTCCAGTCAGGACGCAGGGTTGAATGGAGAAGTGTCCTCCATCATAGGATCGGCACTAAACACACAAGGGCAGATGGCAGGAGTTGACCAGAAGCTGGTGTCAGATTTAATTGATGTCGAGACAACTGCCTTAGGACTAAGTGCCAATGAAAAGAGTTTAGTTACGTCAGAACAGCAAATCCGTTCAGATCTCAGCAAATATCAGAACTTAATAGCAGAGTACAAGCGTCTGTTGCCTCTTGTTGAAACTAATCGTAAAGCACTTGAGCAACTTATGGCTGCTCAAAATTCCTTGGGACTCAAGATTGCTGAGGCTGGGTTTGATTGGCAAGTGTTGGAAGAACCCCAAAGGGGAATCTATTTGGGCAGCAGTAGTTTATTATTTTTACTTGGAGGAGTAGTCATTGGACCACTTTTAGGTATTGCCATCGGCTTAATGCGGGAATTGTCAAATGATGTCATCTATTCTCCACAAGATTTACAGAAGCTGACAAACCTCCGATTATTGGGGACAGTACCAATACTGCAGCCTGGTACAAAAAAGAGGCTTTTAAACCTGCCTTTTGGTGGATGGCAAAAGTACGCTGACCAGTCACTAGAAGCTACATCTGACGACAAGTTGCTCGACATCGACGCCTTTTTGCCTTCTCATGAAACGTTGGATATAGCGTACCAAAACATTCAAATATTGGGCTTTCCCTTAACCTGCAAGTCCTTGATGTTGACTTCAGCACTACCAGGGGAAGGCAAGTCAACCTTAGCGCTGGGACTGGCGGTTAGTGCTGCCCACATGCATCGACGGGTATTACTTATAGATGCTAACTTGCGCAAGCCCAGCCTGCACAAAATTCTGCAACTTTCAAATGACTGGGGACTATCTCTGTTATTGATAGATGAGACAAATACCCACCTTAAAGATTATATCCAGCCCATTCACCCTGCCATTGATGTTTTGACTGCTGGACCTACACCAGAAGATACGGTGAAGCTGCTCAGTTCTGACCGCATGAAAGAACTGCTTAAGTTGTTTGAGCAAACCTATGACCTAGTACTGATAGATACTCCTCCAATTCTAAAAACGGTAGATACCAGACTTATCGCTTCTGTATGTGATGGGATTGCGATTGTGAGTCGCATTGGTCAGGTAACCCGAACTGAACTGACTCAAGCTACAGAAATTTTTAGCTTGAGTCAGTTGAATTTGATTGGGATCATCGCCAATGAAGCGAGCGATCGGGTGTAACAGGTACAGTACCTTTATTAACTTATTTCATCCCCGCTCCAAAGAGCGATCGGGGAATTTTCGCATTTTATTGCTAGACTGTTGACTGGTTTCACTTGTGTGCGCTATTTTGTTGGCGATCGCTCTAACTACGTTTTCATCTGGAAGCATGTTTGTGGCTCTCAACCGAGAACTACGGGTACTTTCGTTGTTCCTCTGTATTGACTTTGAAATCTTATCTACGGGAAACTACTGCTAATTAGAGCATGAAATTCCAAATGTTTTTCACCGCGTTATTTTCCCAAATTAAAGGACGCCATTGGTGGCTTGGTGTCTTCTTGTGGATTGCTTTAATTACCCCAGCCCAAGCATCTGTAATTCTACGCGTGGCAATTCAAAAGGGGGTTAATCAGGTAAAAGTCGGCAGTTCCACGACTGCGGTTGTCAAGGATGGTAGCGGTCGTACTTTGGGACAGTTGCCGCAGATGAGCTCCTTTTATGCCCAAGCAGTTCCTGGCGGAGTTGCTTTGGAGAGTTGGCGATCTGGTTTATTTTGGATTGAGCCAACAGGTAAGGGATTTGTTTATATTAACGATCGCTGGTATCGAGGTAGAACGCTGGTTATCCCTACAGAAAAAGGTATAGCTGCCGTTAACTGGGTTGATTTGGAAGAATATCTCTACAGCGTCATCGGTGGCGAAATGGATACCGCATGGCCCCAAGAAGCCTTGAAAGCCCAAGCGATTACCGCCCGTACCTTTGCCTTGTATGAGCGGCAAAGACAGCGCAATAATCCCATTTACGATCTAGGCGCTAGCCCGGATCGTTGGCAAATGTACAAAGGTGTCATCAGTGAATCTCCCAGTACTTACGCCTCAGTAGATGCTACATCCGGACAGGTACTTACTTACCAAAACAGGATTATTCTCTCTGTTTTCCATAATTGTTCTGGCGGACACACGGAAAACGTGGAGGATGTTTGGGGAAGCACCGAACCATACCTTCGTGGGGTACAAGACTTCGATCAAAATGTCAACGAGTGCAATTGGGTGAAAACCTTCTCCCCCGCAGAAATTAGTGCCGACGTTTCTGGGGTAGGCAATGTTCAGCAGATGATTACACAGACTTTATCACCCTTTGGCAGTGTAAAAGTCTTGAGAATTGTCGGCGATCGAGGTACGAAGGATCTAAAACTTGAGCAAGTGCGTACTGCGCTCAAGCTCAAGAGTACCCGCTTTACCGTCAGCAAGGCGGCAGATGGCAGTTTCGTGCTTCAAGGGCATGGTTGGGGTCATAGTATAGGCATGAGTCAGTGGGGAGCGTACAATCTGGCGCGACGGGGATACAATCACCTGCAAATTTTGAATTATTATTTTCAAGGCGTAGCCCTAGCACCAATTCAGGTGAAATAGGGAATGGGGAGTGGGGAGTGGGGGAAAAATCAATTAAAAATTAAAAATTAAAAATTAAA
>CAXTSI010000621.1:0-4651 GCA_964246695.1 uncultured bacterium | reverse complement strand
CTTCCATTCATAACGGGTGGTGCGCCGCCCGTGGGGTGCTTTCAAGAAACATGGGAGTGGGGGAAGAGGGGGAATGGTGGTGTTTGTTACATTCATTGCGGGTGGCGCGCCGCCCGTGGGGTGTTCTTAACGAAAACGCTTTTTCAGGGAATTTTTCTGAAAAGGTATACCCAAAGATAGATGAAAATCTTCTTGTACTTTGCTAGTTAGGCGTCGAGATACTTGGCGGACGATTTGGTTAAGTAAGCGATCGCCTGTAGATTCGATTAAAGACTTGGGCAGTCGCTGAATAAATTTGGGAAAGTGAATGTGAACTGTTAATTCCAATTCCCAGATCACGAGTGTCGTCTCACCCAAGTCAGGGCATGCATTATTTGCCGGATTTTCTACCAACCGTAGGGATGACCGATAATCTACATCATAACCAGGAGCTTGGTAATCAGGAATGGGGATAGTACAAATGCGGTAAACCCCTGACTCTGGGGGTAACAGTTCCAAACCAATTTTTGGCTCTACTTCATAACCAAAAGCGCCAAAGCGACCGATCCCTAAAGCATAGCCATTTTTACCCAGGGTTTCCACCTTCATCGGTTCAGCGCAGCGAGAAAACCATGAGGCGTGACTGTTGAGATACTCAGCAACATTAAGTGCTGGAGCAGACATTTCCATACAGTCGTTATAACAACCGTGAAAGGTTGTAGGTGTCCCTATTGCTTCTTCGGATGCGTCTTTAACGTCTGCTATACTTGATGCCACAGACAAAACTGCTTCTTTTGTTTCAAACGATTGATACTCGGAGTGTGTGGAAAGCATAATGAATTTTTATAGTGCTTTGGGTTTGCCTAAATTAATCATTCCCATGTTGAATGCGATTTTGCGCACTAAAAGTTTATTTTTACCTAAACCTCAAGAATGTGTCAAAAAGTTTATCTAATCTCTACAATAGAGAACTGAAAACAGATATATTAGTTTCCCAGGATGGGTTTGAAGATGAAAGCATTTGTAGCCGGGGCTGGCGGTGAAACAGGTCGCCGAATCGTGCAAGAACTGGTAGCGCGGAATATTCCCGTTCGTGCCTTAGTACGGGATGTTGAGAAAGCTCGTGATATTTTACCTGTAGGCATTGAGTTGGTAGAGGGTGACGTGTTAAAACCAGAAAGCCTGACTGCTGCGTTGGGAGATAGCACGGTACTGCTGTGTGCTACTGGAGCAAAACCAAGCTTTGACCCGACCGGACCATATAAGGTAGATTACGAAGGGACTAAAAATTTGGTAGATGCTGCCAAGGTTAAAGGAATTGAACATTTTGTTTTGGTTTCTTCTTTGTGTACCTCCCAGTTTTTCCATCCGCTAAATTTGTTCTGGCTGATTTTGCTTTGGAAGAAGCAAGCTGAAGAGTACATTATTAAAAGCGGTCTTACCTATACGATTGTGCGACCTGGTGGGTTGAAGAATGAAGATAACTCCTACCCAGTGGTGATGCAGAGTGCAGATACATTGTTCGATGGTAGTATTCCTCGGCAAAAAGTCGCTCAGGTTTGTGTAGAAGCACTGTCCGATCCAAAAGCACGGAATAAAATTGTGGAGATTGTTGCTAAAGCAGAAGCACCACTCAAAAGCTTTGGAGAACTATTTGCTAACGTTAGTCCATAGTCAATAGTCAGTAGTCCATAGTAATGACTATTGACTATTTTTTGAATTAAAAATTAAAAATTAAAAATTAAAAACTTAGAAAAAATTTTTAATTATTTAATTAAGGATACAAGTCCCTGTTTTTAAAGATGGAAAACAAAAAGGAAAAGCATGGATTTTAACAAGCCCCAGAATTCATTTGTGGGGTCTTGAATTTTTAATTTTTAATTTTTAATTTTTAATTTTTAATTATTTTGACTATTGAAGGAGTCAGACTCTGAAAGGCTTTGAACTTAAAGACGCCGAAAAACTCATAGGACCGATAGCTGCGCTTCTCGGTTTAGTATGTTTGTTGCAGTGGTATATATATGGTGACTTGCGATCGCATGATGATCCCGTCTTTAGCATTCAACAACCACCCTTGGTGATGAAAGGGGGCGATCCTTACATCCGCGCTTTAATGCGAACCATCTCAACAAGTGAAGCTAATAGCAATCGTCCTTATTCGCTTTTGTATGGAGGTCATCACGTCAGCGACCTCAGCCGTCATCCTGAGATTTGCGTCGCCATTGCGATCGGTCCCAACAGAGGAAATTGTTCTACAGCTGCCGGTCGATATCAAGTAATAAATACTACTTGGTATCAACTCGCTCCCCGCTATCACCCAAACCCGATGCGGTTGATGTTTTGGAATACTTATAGTTTTGAACCAGAGTATCAAGACGCAGTGGTTTATCGTTGGCTGAGTGACTCCCAATTTTGGGGAACTGACATTTCTCAACTGCTGCGTCAGAAAAAGTTAGATCAAGTCTTGCGGCGACTTTCTCCCACTTGGACAAGTCTGGGATATGGTATAGAAACTAATTCTGTGAGTCGATATTTGCCTCAAGTATATCAGAAAATGTTACAAGAAGAATTAAAAGCTTCTGGAAAATCTATGTAGGGGAGGCAGTGCGTTGTTTTCTGTCCGCTTACTATCGCAACGCTTTTGAGTGTCCGTGACGGTGTATCTTCACGAATGGGGGAAAACGTGACTCTTTACTCTCGTCGTTCGATGAGTTTTCCAGTTATGTACTTATGCAAAATGCTTGAGATAAAGGTCTGATATGGAATTCCCTCTTCGATGGCTTTTGCTTGAATTGCATCGAGAACCATCGACGAAAGCCGTAACGTAATTCGCTTATCTTTGGCAATAGTGCTTTTGGCATAGCTTTGAAGCTGGGCAAGACGATTTGAATCGCCCACTGATTCCCATTCCCCCTTCTCAAAGGACTCAAGTATTTCCTTCTCTTCATCATCAAGTTTACTCATACTCATCACCTCTTAGTAGGTACTGCTTGGTTGCTTTGCGAGATGGAATAATGGTCTTCAAGAAAATTTCTGACTCGGTTTCAACGTACGGGACAAGATACGCATACCCTTCGATCTGGACGACGAGTAAACGTTGATTTGCTGATATCTTGCACCATTCTCAACAAGACCTAAAAAACCGGGTTTCTCAACCAAAGATTAAGGGTTTGACCATTAGTCATTCTCAAGAAACCCGGTTTTTCACCCAGGTGCAAGATGTGAGTTTGGATACTTGCTTTGATTTGGGTGAATGTAATCATCAAGAAGGTTTCCTCTTTCCAACGCCGCAAGAACCGCTTCAAACGACACTCCTTGTTCAGACCGAAGCTTCTCATTCTTCGTGAGATCCCAGCGGATAACTTTCATTCCCAGATTATATGCTCATTGTACATACAATGACAACAAAAAAGCAGGAACGGCGAAACGCCGATTAAGTATTTCGCTGCACCGAAAAACCAAGATTTAGGCATTGTTAAACAGCAACGAAAACCAAACGTTAAGTTAATTGTTGCACCCTTTTCTGAAAAACAGCATTCTACAATTTTTCTTTCAAACATCTTTTAAAATCCCCTTGACAACTGCCATACAGGCTTAACTTGTCACCAATGCCCTACTTTTAAAGTATCTATAAAAAAATATCACATTTTCAACAAATGCCAAGGGATTTTCAAAGTGAATATTATGACCATAATTACTAATTACTTTTAGCTGGCAAGACTCACAAATTTTAGCCATTTTCGTATTTATATCTATAAATTTTTCATCATATTCACCAACGAGTAAAAGCAAAGGATTTGTATTTTCTTTAAGCGAGTCCCACAATGAAGGTTGGCATCCAGTACCCATCAACTGAAGTGATTTAGCCAATTCTATAGGATTATTCTGCAACCGAGTTTCTATCAATCGCTGAAATTGCGGATGATTTTTAATAGAACCAAAAATCGGTTGATTATACCAGTTGGATAAAAATGCGGCAAAATCACTTTTTGCTACACTTCTGACTAACTTCCTGGCTATTTCCTCATCACGTTTAACTCGTTCTAATTGCTCTGCTTCTGTTAGCAAACCTGGCGAAGCTGATTCCAACACAACTTTAGGGAACCGTTGGGGAAAATACAAAGTGAGGTATAAAGCTAGCCTCCCGCCCATCGAATAGCCAACTAAGAAGCATTTAGGAATTTTTAACTCATCCAGTAAGTTGATTAAGGCAAAGGCAGTATTTGCCATTTTATAGTACTCATCACCACCCAAAACTTGAGTTTTTCCATGTCCGGGGAGGTCAATTGTCAGACAACAAAATTCTTCAGATATTAATTTTATAGCTTCATCAAATTCATGACTGTTACCCATGAATCCGTGCAAAAAAAGAATCGGTGGTTTATCTGAACTTCCACTAAAAGAATAATGTAATTGATAATTTTCAAGGATCATATTCGAGAAATTACGTCATCAGCCTTGGCGAATGGAATTCGCGGCTACACAAACGAAACCCGCCTACGCGGGTTTAAGCCTTGGCGAATGGAATTCGCGGCTACACAAACGAAACCCGCCTACGCGGGTTTAAGCCTTGGCGAATGGAATTCGCGGCTACACAAACGAAACCCGCCTTTCAAATCACCTCCTTAGCCTTGGCGAATGGAATTCGCGGCTACACAAACGAAACCCGCCT